>JANNEV010000711.1:0-63186 GCA_031379145.1 Gemmatimonadaceae bacterium | reverse complement strand
CGAGCCCACGGGATCGGCCTGGCGCATGCTGCTCACGCAAACCACATGGGGACGCCACTGGTGCTGGCTGGCCGCGACGGCGGTATGCGGTGCGGCCGTGGCGCTGGCTCGTCCCTCAACGTTCGGCGCGTCGCGCGCGGGCGCTGTCATTGCTGCCGTGGCTGCCGGTGGGCTGGCGGCCGCGATGGGCGGACTCGGCCACGCCGCAGCGGACGAGGCCTACCCGATTGCGGTGCGCGTCGTGGACGCGATGCATGTGCTGACGATTGGCGCCTGGATCGGCGGGCTGGCACTGATGCTGTTGGAGGAGCAGCGCGTGCCCGCGACCATCGCAGCGTGGCGCGCGTTCAGCGCCGTGGCCACTGTCGCCGCCCCCCTGGCCGTGTTCACCGGCGTGGTATCGGCGTGGCGACGGCTTGGGCTTCCGCCGCTCCATGCTGGGGTGTCGACGCCGGCCGATGTGACCTCGATCCTTGGCAGTAGCTACGCGCAGCTGCTTCTCGGCAAGACCGTACTGGTGCTCATCGTACTCTGGCAGGGTCAAACGCACCGACGGCGCCTGCTGCAGGAGCAGGCGCCGTCTGGATCAACAATGAAAGCGGAACTCGCCTTCGCCCTTCTCGTGCTCGCCGTGACCAGTGTGCTCACTAATTCGGCGCCGCCGGGAGAGTAAATCCGATCTAGCGGTTGTAGCGCTTCTTGAACTTGTCGACGCGACCCTGCGTGTCGATGAGGCGCTGCGTGCCGGTGTAGAACGGATGCGAGTCGCTGGTGATTTCGAGGAGGATCAGGGGATACTGGTTCCCGTCATCCATCGTGATTTTCTGCTCGCTCGTCATGGTCGACCGCGTGATCACCGTGGTTCCGGTGGACGAGTCTTTGAACACGACGGGATGATACGGCGGGTGAATGCCTGCTTTGGCCATCTTGCTTCTCCAGCTTTGCGCTGCCATTGCCGGCGGAAGCGCGTGATAGGGAGCTCGGTCGCCAACCACACGAACATCGAGCGAAGCATGAATGAATGACCCGGAAGGTGGCACAGGTCAAGGTGTTGGGCGTTGGCGAGTGCTCCTCCGGAGTGCGGAGTTCAGACAAAAACGCCCAGCCTATCCCAACATCGCCGCTCCGACCATGGCACCAGCGCCGGCGCCCACCCAGCCAAGCCGGCCCCAGTGGGCCGGCTCCGTGCGGGTGTCCCGGAGCGCCGCGCGCGCGACGACGAGGGCGATGTACAGATACGTGCCGGCGGCGACTGGCAGCAGAAGCGTGACCGCGTCGGCGAGCCGCGAGCCGACCAGCAACGTGAGCAGCGCACCGGTCATGGCGACGACACCGGTCATCAGGTTGTACATCACCGCGCGCATCGGCCGGATGCCCCCGAGCACGAACAGGCTGAAGGTGCCGATCTCCCGCGGGAGTTCATGCAGCGCCACGGCGACAAGAGTCATCACGCCCACCGAAGGATTGGTCAGAAACCCCGCGGCGATCAGGACGCCGTCGACCAGGTTATGCGCGGTGTCGCCAAAAAACGTCATTGCCACCAGCGTTCGCGATGCCGAACGCTGGGCGATTTCCTGAGCAGACTCCTCGTGCAGGTGAATACAAGATGCCTCGCTGCTGTCGCTTTCATGAGCTGATGGTGCTCCCAAAAACACACCGTGCGCGTGTGCATGATCGTGTTTCGCCAGCGACCGCTCGATGACCCAGAACAGCGAAAACCCCACGGTAACACCCAGCGCGACGGTTGCGCCGGATTGCCCCGCGTGAAGGGATTCCGGTATCAAATGACCAACGGCGGCGCCAAACACGGCACCTGCGCCAAACGCAGTCAACTGCGGGAGCAGCGTACGCAGCACGCGCTCCTGCCGTGCGAGCAGCAGTGTCACCACCAGCGGAAGGCCCGAGATCGCGCCGACGGCCAGTACTGTGGAAGCCCAAGGATTCAAGGAAAGTCTGATTGAGAGAGAGGACTTTGAAAATCTACTCGCAACAACAAGACCTCTGCTCGGAGCGTCGACGGCAACGGCGGTTCGATGGAGAGGATCTCCGGTTCCGATTGGCGAAACGGTGGGAGAAGGGTGAAAATGCACCTCCGTCGGTGCACGGTCGGACGGAGACCTCTCCGTTCAGTGGACTCGCCCCGTTTCGAGGGCTCAAACGCCTCCTGAAACGCCCCCTGAAACGCCTTTCGTAACGCGGGCGTACGGCCTCGAGTGGAGCCGATGCTCGCGGCGCCTTTCATCGTGACCCTGTCAGGAAACCGGAATGCAGGAACAGCCCGCTGCTGCCGCCCCAGAATTCGCGCGCCTCGCCCGCAGCGCCACCGCTGCCGACGTGTACACGGCCACGAAGAACCAGCGCAAGGAGTTGCGCAGTCAGCTGGAGACGCTGGAGGAAAAACGCAACGACTTGACCAATCAGCTCAATCGGGAGGAGTCGAATGAGGCGACAAGGGCCGGTGTGACAGCCCGCATCAAGGAGGTTGATGCTCGAATCGCCACCGTCGACGCGCAGATTGCCGAAGCCGACGCGGCGGTCGCCAAGGCGGCCGCCGTGCCGGGTGCCATCGTGGAGCCGCCACCCTACGTGCGCAATGGACCGCCTGAAGAGATCATGGCGATTCCGATCGTCTTCACGCTCGCTGTGCTCATGCCGATTGCCATTGCGTACGCCAGGCGTATCTGGAAAAAGGGCGCGACGGTCATTGCTCCGGTCCCCAGGGAAGTGCAGCAGCGACTGGAGCAGTTGAGCGAAGCCGTGGAGTCCATCGGGCTCGAAGTGGAGCGGATTGGCGAAGGACAGCGCTTCATCACGAAGGTCTTCAGCGAGTCCAATTCGCGCGCGCTCGGCGCGGGTGCTGCCCAGCCTAGTCCGGTGCCGGCCCGTGGCGAGCATATCGCCGTGCAACGGAGCGAAGCCGCGTTGTAGTCCGCCCAGGGCTGCGCCCTGAAAGTCGCGCCGGCATCGCCCGCGGCATTCGCCTCATGCAACTCTCCTGCCGCATGTGCTGTCACTGATGTGCACATGCATGCGAACAACACCCTGACCGACGCCCGGCGGCGCAACCGTGAGTGACGCGGAGCTGCTCGCCCGACTGCAGACGAACGACACCATCGCAGAACGCGAGTTCTACGAACGGCACGTTGATCGTGTGTACCGACTCGTCTATCGGATGAGTGGGCGGACGGATCTCGCGCAGGACTGGACCCAGGACACGTTCGTTCGCGCCTTCGAGCGGATCGGACAGTTTCGCGGGGATTCTGCCCTCTCGAGTTGGCTGCACGCCATCGCGGTGTCGATCACGCTGAACGGACTCCGTACCCTCAAGCGTCGGGATGCCAGGCACGCGCCGCTCGAGGACGCGGACTTGGTGGGACGCTGGCCGGTGGAGTCGGAGCCGGATCTCAGAAGTTGCATGCGCAGTGCTATCGCGGCGCTCCCCGAAGGCACTCGACGGGTGTTCGTGATGCACGATGTGGAAGGATGTACGCACGAAGAGATCGGACAGGCGCTCGGTGTCGCCGTTGGCACCAGCAAATCGCAGCTGTCCCGCGCTCGGGAAAAGCTACGCACGGCGCTCGCGCCGTTTGCCAAGAGGGAACTTGCATGACTGACAAACAACCAGGCGGACACGAGTCGTCGCTGCCAGAGGACGTCGCTTCCGCGGACGGGCTGACCGACGCGCCGTTGGACGCGTGGATGCTGGCGTTGGCGCACGATGTGTCACGCGACGACGATGATACACACGTCGACGTGCCGCGTGAGCTCATGTGGAAGCGTATCGCGGCGCGTCGGCACACGTCGACCGAGATGCCGAGCGGTCGCAGCGCGCGCTGGACGCAGTGGCGTGGTGTCGCGGCCATTGCCGCGGTCCTGCTTGCCGGTGTGGGGATCGGGCGATATGCGCTGCCACGGCCTGCTGCTTCCGTACAAGTGGCCACCGCTCGTGCCGACTCGCTCTCGGCACCCGCGCGGGTGGCGATGCAGGAGCATCTGGTTCGTACGGTGTCATTGCTCACGGCCGTGCGCGATCGCAAGGCAACCGAGGGGCCCGTACCGGACGTATCCGCGTGGGCCCGCGAGCTGTTGAGTACCACGCGGCTGTTGCTCGATGATCCGTCGCTGCGCGATGATCGAACACGACGGCTCTTGCAGGACCTTGAACTCGTGTTGATGCAGATCATGCAGGCCCGTGGGACGGACGCGCCGGAAGCCCAGCGCGCACCCACGGAAACCATGCGGGAAACCAACTTGCTCCCGCGCGTGCGTGCCGTGATGTCGGCCACCGCACGCCGGGATGACCTGACTGTTTACGGAGATGACGAATGAACGCGATCTATGCCGTTCGTGGGCCGCAGTGGTTCGTGCTGATTGCCGCCAGCACGATGTTGCTCCACCTCCCGCAGCGCGTGCTGGACGCACAGGGGCCACCTCCATTACCGCCGGCGCCGGCACGTCCAACGCAGCCCCGTACGCCCCCACGGCCTCGCACGGATCGGCCGCTTCCTCCGCCGGCCGAGCCGCAGTTCCCGGCGGCGCTCTCGGGAACCATCAGTGGTGATTTCTTCTACCCCCTCGACGCCATGCGCGGTGAGATGGAGTCCCTGCGCGAGTCATCGCGCGCCCTGGCGCAGAGCCGGAGTCTGCTCTCGACGAATCGCGACGTGCTTCTCGGCTCGCTTGATGCGCTGGACGCGGGACACCTCGCCGGGCTGACCCAGTTCGATGCACAGCGGAATCTGTTGGAGCTGCAGCAGGGGTTGGACGGATTGGCCATCGCCGGAACCATGCCCGCGTTCCGCAACGAGGCGCGCGTGCTGCGCAGCGAGGCTCCGCCATCGTGGAATGCCGACGATCCAGCGGACTCACTGTATCGCGAGGCCCGCAAGGCACTCTCGGCTGATTCATATCGGCGAGCGGCTGATCTGTTTCGTCGGATTCGCGAGCAATATCCCAAGTCCACCTACGCACCGGACGCGCCGTATTGGGAAGCATTCGCCTTGCAGCGTCTGGGGTCACCAAGTGACCTCCGAGCGGCGCAGGACGCGTTGGCCTGGCAGGAGAAGCAGTTCCCGAAGGCGGCCACACGATCGGACGCGAGCGCGCTGGCTACGCGCGTCGAGGGCGCCCTGGCCCGGCGTGGAGATCAGCTGGCCGTGGCGACGTTGTATGGGCGTGCCGAAAGCGCCTCCAATGACGGATGCCCGAAACAATCGGACGATGAACGCGTCGACGCGCTGAACGCCCTCATGCAGGTGGACGCGGAACGCGCCATGCCCATTCTGAAGAAAGTGCTTGCCCGTCGAGAGCCGTGCACGCAGAACATGCGCCGCACCGCGGTGTGGCTGATCGCGTCGCGCAAGATGCCGGATGCCGCCGCACTCCTCGTCAATACGGCCAAGACGGACCCCGACCGCGAAGTGCGTGAGCAAGCGGTATTCTGGCTGGCCAACGTGCCCACCGACGAAGCCGCCGGAATGCTGATCGAACTGGCGACCGGCAACGGCGACATGGACCTGCGCAAGCGCGCCGTGTACGCCTTGTCGCGGTCGAAATCGCCGAAGGCCTCACAGACGCTGCGTGACATCGCGGCCGACGCGAACGCACCGGTGGAGCTGCGCGGTGACGCGTTGAACTGGTACATGAGCGCCGCTGGGAAATCGCTCGATGATCCCATGAGTTTTCTCAAGGAAGTGCTGGGCAAGGCGGACGAGCAGCGGTTCCGCGATCGTGTCATCATGACGATTGCGCAGCGGAAGACAGACGCCTCCCGCGATTTTCTGCTCAGCCTGGTGCAGAATTCAAAGGAAAGCTTGCCGACTAGGCGGACCGTGATCGGCATGTTCTCCATGATGGAGGTGACCGGCGCTCAGGTAGCCTCGCTGTATGAGAAGGTTCAAGAACTCGAGCTGAAGCGTCAGCTGCTCTCGTCGATGTCGTATTCCAATCGCGCTGGCGACATCGAGTCGCTGTTGCAGATCGCGCGCAACGAGAAAGTGCTGGAGCTACGCAAGCAGGCCATCTCGCAGCTCTCCCGCAGCAAGGACCCTCGCGCCTTGCAATTCCTGCAAGAGATCATCGAACGGTGAGCCCGCTCGGACGGTGGTCGACGATGCTGGCAATGGCGTGCACCGCGCCCGTTGCTGCGTGTTGGGGGCAAGCTCCGCTGGCGGCCCGAATCGAGGGTGTGCGCACCGGCACGGTTCGACTCGCATTTGCGGCCCGCTCCGGAGTGTGCGGCAACGGGAACGGATGGTCTCACATACGGTCGGGCGGCGCGGGAACAACCTACGTCAATTGGACGGTGTCGCGCGACGTCGAGTACGCGTGCGACGCCGGGCCGGTGCGGCTCGTCGTGGTACGCGCGAACGGCATCACCACGGAGCTCCGGACGAATGTCGGTGGTCGGTGGCGCGCAGACACTGGCGTGACCGACATCGGTGTCGTTTCGGCGGCCGACGCCGGGCGCTGGCTGCTGTCGGTGGCCGAACGCGGTGAGGAAAAACCGGCGCGCGATGCGCTGCACGCCCTGACCATCGCCGATTCCGTCGACGCATGGCCAGCGTTTCTCCGGATTGCCCAAACGGAGTCACGTCCGCGTGAGGTACGAAGTCAGGCCGTGTTCTGGTTGGGTGAGTACGCCAGCGACAAGGCCACCGCGTCGCTCGACTCGATCGCGTACGAAGCGGGGGATCGTGAGGTGCGCAAGCAGGCCATCTTTGCGCTGTCGCGTCGCCCCGCCGAAGAAGCGGTCCCGAACCTGCTGCGTATGGCGGAAACGCTACCGGATCGCGAGCTCAGGAAAACGGCCATCTTCTGGCTCTCGCGTTCCAACGATCCGCGCGCCCTCGCGTGGATTACCAGAACGCTCGAGCGCACGCGCTGACTCGCGCACGCCAGCGCGAGGCCGTTACGGCGTACCGTTGAGCATCAGCCGCCATTCCACGGGCATCATCGGATCGAGTGACTCGCGGACGGAGCAGTACTTGTTGACGGCCAGATCGATCGCACGTTCCGCCTGCGCGCGATCGATGTCCGGACCGTCGATGTGGTAGACGAGGGTGGCCTTCGTGACACGCGACGGCACCGTACTGGCGCGGTCACCAATGATCTCGATGCGCAGCGCGGTGGGCGGCGTGCGGCGTTTGGCAAGAATCTCCACCACGTCAATACCGGTGCAACCGCCAAGTGCGCTGAGCAACGTGTCGACGGGGGAGGGACCGGTGGTTCGATGCCCATCCATGCGGATCGTCGGGCCACCCCCTGCGACGCCGGCGTCAAAGCGCCGCTCACCAGCCCACGCCACGTGAACCACCGACGGCGGCTTTCCCGCAACGGGCACTTCAGTGGGCTGCACTGGCACATCCTCGTTCGTCACGGCTCGGCTCCCTTGGTGATTGGCGCGCGCACAGCGTTGCCCCACTCCGTCCATGACCCGTCGTAGTTCCGCACATGCGTATAGCCGAGCAGATACGTGAGTACGAACCACGTGTGGGAGGAACGCTCCCCGATGCGACAGTATGTGATGACATCGTCCGACGCAGCCAGTCCGGCTTCACCTTCGTAGATCTGGCGTAGTTCGCTCGCGGACTTGAACGTTCCGTCGGCGGCCGCCGCGCGCGCCCACGGCACGCTGCGTGCACCAGGGATGTGTCCGCCACGCAGGGTGCCTTCCTGCGGATAGTCCGGCATGTGCAGCTTCTCTCCCGTGTATTCCTGCGGCGACCGAACGTCGATCATCGGCTTCCTGGACCACAAGTGCGTGCGCGTATCGTCGATGAAGGCGCGAATGGTGTGGTCATCACGTTCCGGTGCCGTGTATGTCGTGGCGGGGAACAGGCTGCGTTCGTCGGTGGTGGCGCGGTTCTCCGACAGCCACTTGGCTCGTCCGCCGTCGAGCACCACCGCGTTGTCGAATCCGAACAGGCGAAACACCCAGAAGGCGTACGTGGCCCACCAGTTGTTCTTGTCTCCATAGAAGACCACCGTCGTGGAGTGGTCGATGCCCTTGAGCCGAAGCAGCGACTCGAACGCCGCCCGCGTGATATAGTCCCGCTCGACCTGATCATTCAGGTCGACATGCCAGTCGAGTTTCTGCGCGCCGGGAATGTGCTCCAGGTCATAGAGCAGCACGTCTTCGTTGCATTCGAGCAGGCGCAGCGAGGAATCAGCGAGGTGGTCGGCAAGCCAGGTCGTCGAGACCAGTCGCTCCGGGTGTGCGTAGCCCTTGGGTGTGATTAGCGGGTCGGGCAGACCCGGCAGCATTGAAGATGTCATCCTCGAAAACTGGACTGCGTGGCGGGGTTGGGAAAGGTGGTCGACGTGGCGCCGCAGCAGGGCCACATTTCACGCATGGATGCTCCATCCGACGTTTCCAGGAGTGACGTTCCAGTTCTGCTCGTGTGGGGATCGGCGATTGCCTACCGGCTCCATGACGTTGGGTACGCGATCGATCTCGACCGCGCTTTGGAGCTGCTGGCGGCCAGCGGTCCGGACCGAGTCAGACCGGTGCGCGGCGAGGGCCAGGCGTTGCAGATCCAGAATCCGCCCATCACCGTGCTGTTGGGTTCGGAACAGCTCGTGGTGGGCGGCGAGGCGAGGCCCGTTGAGCTGTCGGCCCGCATCTTCGACTTTGGTGTCGTCTCCTTGCGGGTCCGCGTCCGCGCGCCATCCGGCAGCTCGTGGTCGCAGTTCTCGGCGTTCGGCCAATCGCTGGAGCAGCATGCCGGCATCGAGCAGGTTGCCCGGCACCACCTGCAACTGCTCACGGAGCGCATGCGCGCGGCTATCGAGCGACCAGCCATTGCCGAGGTGCACGAGGACTTCACCGTGTTTCGGGTGACCCGTGCAACGACGGCGTCGGGCAATCCGGTATCGGCGCGCGAACTCGGCGAGCTCGATGTGGTGCCCTTGCTGTTGAACGAGACACGGCTGCTGAGCCCCCAGGCGAAACGGGAGCTGCTGCCGCATCGCTTCTCGTACTACTTGGACGACCTGGCCATTCTGACGTGGGAGAATGCGCTGATTGTCGAGCCGGGAGAGGAGGACACTGACCTCCAGTACATTCTCGAATTTGCCAATGCGCAGCTGTTGGAACTGCGGTTCTACGACGCCGTGCTGGATGGCGAATTGCCGAAGCTCTACGACGCCATCGAGGCGGCACGTGCGCGTCGGTCCGTGTTTCCTGGACGCCGGTTCGCCGGGCTGCTGTCACGATTGCAGGCGCAGGTTGCGGACTCCACCGAGCTGGTCGAACGCGTGGAGAATGCGCTCAAGGTCACCAATGATGTGTACCTGGCACGCGTCTATTCGGCCGCGCTGGAACTGTTTCGGGGCACGGCCTGGCGGGCGGGCATCGATCGCAAGCTGGCAATTCTGCGAGAAACCTACGTCATGCTGAACGGTGAAGCGCAGGTCGCCCGCAGCGAGATGCTGGAGATGGCCATCGTCGTCCTGATTGTGGCGGAGCTTGGCCTCGCGTTCCTGCGAGTGTAGGAATGCCGCGTCCCCAATGCTTGAGCAGAGGCGGGGGCGAGATATCGCGGTATCGGAGTCATGGTTAGTTTTTCCATGTCGACGTCGTCTGACGCCGATCTGTCCCAGTCCGACGCGTGCTCGCTACAGCTTGACGAGGCGGCAGGCGTTCGTCACCGGAGTCTCTGCGTGAACGTGGACCGCGAAACGATGGCATCAGCATTGGTGGCGACAGGCGGCGCCTGGCTGCTCGGATCGGTGCTGTTTCGACGCAAGACCGGACGCTGGAATGCGGCTCAGCTTCGCGGCATGGCGTACGCCGGTGTGGGATTCCTCATGAGCGCTGCGGCGGCGCGGTGGTTGCAACACGCGGGCAGCCGAGGGATTGCCGTGTCGCTGGTGGGCACAGTGCTGGCGATGCGCGGCATGTACACGCTGGTGCGCGAACGCGCGGCGCGACGCGCGAGCGAAAAACCGCGCACGCCCGAGTGACGTGGGCGCTCAATCGCCCGGTCCCGGCCGCCCGTTGGAGATGGAGCCGTACGCGCGGCACGTGCTGGTCTGTACTGGAGCGTTTTGCTCCGAGGAGCGCCGCGGCCGTCGCGTGTACAGCCACCTCGCCGCACTCCTTCAACAGGAAGGTCTTCTCTTCGGACCCTCACGCGTGAAACGGAGCGAAACGCCCTGTTTGGGCGTGTGCGGGGGCGGGCCGGTGGTGGCGGTGTATCCGGAGGGTGTGTGGTACGGCGCGGTGACACCAGCGCTGCTCGAACGCATCGTTCGGGAGCACCTGCGAGACGGCGCCGCGGTGCAGTCGGCCGTCTTTCACCAGCTTGCGCGCGCGGGTCGCGCATCCGGCGACGGTGACCCCGCGACAGAGCCCCCCTAGTCGCACGGTGGTTCCCTTTTTGGTGACACCTGCGGGGTGGCCTCGGAGACGCAACGCTCCCGAATCCCCTCCACGAAGTCCGCAGGACGCTCCACAACGCCCCGGCGCGCGAGCTCCTCGGCCACCGCACGCAGATGTCTTGCCCACACATACCGTGCATGCCGGAAGAAGTTCCGGCGCGCATCGGGGTGCTCCGCGAGGAACTGCGCCAGCGGTCGAGAGGCCTTGGCTGTGTTGCAGGCCATGCAAGCGGTCACTACGTTGCCAGCGGAGCTATCTCCGCCGCGCCGTCTGGGCTGCACATGATCGACGCTCAGTGTCTCCGGCTCCTGAATCAGGCCACAGTACACGCAGCGGTAGCCGTCTCGTGCAAAGATGTCCGCGCGTTTCACCCCGCCCCACTTTCCGTGAAAGTTCCTGACAACGCTCGGCGGCTGCTCTTCCAGCATGTGACGAAGTTGTTCGATGCGGAAGAAAGCGCGGGCGTGCCCACGGATTTGCCGCCCCGTCTCACACTTCAAGCCCTCGAGGGCCTTCGCATGTCGCGTTCACGTGAACGTATTCTGACCAACCTCGAAGAGATGTACCGCGAAGCGTTCGATCGCGCCAAGCTCTCGGAGGATCCCTCCGCGATGACCTCGCTCGATTTCGCCTATCGGCGTGAGCAGCTGTATTTCGAAATCCTGCTTGACGTTCGTGACGCCATGGAACGCCGCTAACCGCGACCCAGCCGCCTCTCTATCATGCACGACGCCGCTCCCAAACGTCAGACGCTCTCGGCGGTGCTTGTGCTCGCGGTGGGCACTCTGCTGTTGTGCTATCCTGCGCTCAGCGGCCTGACACTGCTGAACGAAAACAGCGACCAGTACATCGCGGGCTTCGCCTTCCGGGACTTTGCCGCGCAGGCGCTGCGGGCCGGGACGGGGTTTCCCCTCTGGAGTCCATATCTCTTCGGCGGCATGCCGTACGTCGCCGCGATGCACGGCGACATCTTCTACCCCACGTTCCTGTTGCGGTTGATCATGTCGACCGACGCCGCGATGACCTGGGGCATGACGTTGCATGTGTTTCTGGCCGGATGCTTCACGTTTCTTTTCCTTCGGAACGCGGTCGGGCTCGGGTTCTTCGGGGCGTTGCTGGGCGGATTGGCATACGAGATGGGTGGCAACGTGGCTGGCCTCGTCTCTCCCGGTCACGACGGCAAGATCTTCGTGGCCGCGTTGCTGCCGCTGGCGCTGCTCCTTGTCCATCGCGGCATGCGAGACGGAAAACGGTGGGCGTGGGGCGCGCTGAGCATCACGATCACACTCGCCGTCCTCACGCCGCACCCGCAGCTGCTGCAGTATCTGCTGCTGCTCACTGGCGGCTACGCGCTGTTCCTCGCGTTCGCCCCCGTGGCCGATGGAGCGCGGCTTCCGCTCGGAGCTGCCGTGCAGCGACTGGCGCTGGCTGGCGCATCGGTTGGAGTTGGCATGCTCGGCGGTGCGATTCAGTTCTGGCCGCTCCTCGAGTACACGCCGTGGTCGCCTCGTGCCGGCGGCAAGGGCTGGGAGCACGCGATCTCGTATTCCATGCCGCCCGAAGAGCTGATCAACACATACTTGCCGCAATTCTCCGGCATGCTGACGCTCTACTCGGGGCGCAACGGCATTCATCTGCACAGCGAGTACATCGGCGTTGTCATCCTGCTGCTCGCTGGGCTCGCCTTCGGCGCGACGCGAGTGCGGCGCAGTGTCCTGTGGTTCTGGCTGGGTGCGCTGGTCGTCTCGTTGCTGTGGGCGCTGGGTGGCTACACGCCCTTCTTCAGCCTGGTGTATGCGGTGGTGCCGGGTACGACGTTCTTCCGCGCGCCGAGCACGATGCTGTATGTCGTGTCGTTCTGTACGGCGGTGCTGGCGGGTATCGGCGCGGATCGCGCGTTCAGCGTCGGTGTGAAGTCGCGATATCTGGTGACCATGCTTGCAGTCGGCGTATTCGTGGCGGCGCTCGCGGGCGCGGGCGCCATGGGCAACCTCGCGGCGGCGTTCGCGTTGCCTGGTCGCGAAGCGCGACTCGATGAGAATGCATCGAACATCGTGACCGGCGCGCTGCGCTCCCTACTGGTGCTCTCGCTCACGGTGGGGGTCTTGTTCGCGCTGCAACGGAAGCGCCTTTCGGCAGCCGTGGCGGCCTGGGCACTGGTGGCTGTCACCGCGCTGGATCTGTGGTCCATAGAACGCAGCTACTGGCGCTTCGCTCCGCGCGGCGCCGAGTTGTACGCCGGTGATGCGACGATTGATTTCCTGAAGACTGCGCCCACCGGCCGGGTCTGGGCGGTGGCAGCGCAGCAGATGGCGGGCACACGGCGCGATCCTTATCTCGGCAGCGGTGAGGGCAAGGGCACTGGGTTCATGGTGCACGGCATTCGAACGGTCGCCGGGTACCATGGCAATGAGTTGGGTCGATACGATGACCTCACCGGTTGGGACACCGATCAGTATGTCAATCGGCTCAGCAACCCACGATTGTGGCAGCTGTTGAACGTGCGCTATCTGTACACCAACGCGCCGGAGTCGCCGATTCCCGGTGCGCCGCGGCTTGCTGGTCCAGCGCGAAACGCGGCCGGAGAGATGGTGTCGGTCTATGCAATGCCGGGCGACAACCCGCCGGCTTGGGTGACGCCGCTGGCCGTAAAAGTTCCGGACGCGTCTGCGCTTCCGACACTACTCGACGAGCGGTTTGATCTCACTCGCGTCGCGCTGTTTGATACGAACACCACGGTGCAGACCGTGCCCGTGCCTTCGACCATGCCCGAGCCCCTGGGTATCTCCGTGAAAGCGACCACGTGGCAGCCAGGACATATCGTCTTGTCGTTGGACAAGCCGGCGCCGGCGAATGCCATTTTGGTCGTGTCGGAAAATTTCTATCCCGGCTGGACTGCGACCGCCAACGGAGTACCCGCCAAGGTCGATCGCGCGGACTACGTCCTCATGGGAGTGGAATTGCCCGTTGGCGCTCGGTCCGTCGAGCTGATCTTCAGGAGCGACCGCTATTCGCGTGGTCGCGGCATCACGTTGGCTGCGCTCGCGCTGTCACTGGCGGCGTTCGTGGTCGGGTTGGTGTTCGATCGGCGTCGCCCGGTGGCGATCTGAACGCACGCCGCCGCGACGGGGCTGACCGCTCAGCGGTGGAGTAGCAGCCAGACGCTGGCCACCAAGCCGATCACGCCGATCACGCCGCGCATGAGTGCCTGCGGCAGCTTTTGGGCAAGCCCGGAGGTGAAGTACCCGCCAAGCACAGACCCGATGGCCATCGCACCAGCGATGGGCCAGTCGACCACGTGCTGCGTGGCGAAAGTGAGGGCGGCGACTGCGTTGAAGCACGATCCACACAGGTTCTTGAGGCCGTTCATCTGGTGGATGTTGGTCAGCCCCATGAGTCCGAGCCCGACCAGCATCAGAATGCCTGCTCCCGCGCCGAAGTAGCCACCGTAGATGGCAATGGCGAGTTGTAGCAGCAGGAACTTCGTCGGCGGCGCGTGAAGCGGAATCGACGGAGACGGTGTGACGGAGTCCTGCGGTGCTTCACGCGCACTTCGTGACCGGCGAATCAGCCAGTCCGAGACGGGGCGCTGGCCAACGAAGAGCATTGTCGCGCCAAACACCAGCCAGGGAACCAGCTGCGCAAATCGTGTGCTCGGCGTGGACAACAGTAGCCACGCGCCCAGCAGCCCGCCCACCAGACTGGGTACGGCCAGGTGCAACGCCCAGGTCCCCGCTCCCTTCATGACATTGCGATAGCCCCACAGACTGCTCATTGACCCGGGCCAGAGAGCCACGGTCCCGGTGGCGTTCGCTACGATCGGCGGAACACCCAGCCCGATCAGGGCGGGGAAGACCAGCAGCATGCCGCCGCCGGCTACCGAGTTGATGGCTCCGCCGAGTGCTGAGACGCCGGCAATCGTCAGCAGTTGAAGGGGGGTGGGCACGTGCGCGATCAGCGACCGCCGGTCGGCATCGCTTCGCGAACCGCTTTGGTCGCCTCGGCTTCCTGCATTGCGCGTCGGGCGATGCGAGCCAGGATCAAGCCAAGCCCCACGGTTGCGATGATCCCGACGGCCAGCACCGGTCCCGACACCGGCGACGAACCGTCGGCCTTCGGACCCGCTCCCGATGCGCTGCCGTACGCCGCGTACGTAAGCACGATCGGGGTGAGACCGAATGTGCCAAGCATGAAATCACGCAGCTTCACGCGAGTGACGCCGAGTGCGTAGTTGGTGAGTACGAACGGAACGGCAGGAGAGAGCCGCAGCAGGAAGACGAGACGCAGCCCATCTTCGCCCACCACTCGGTCGATGGCTGAGAGTGTGGGATTCTTCGCCACCCGTCGCGCCACTTGCTCCCGCGCCACGTAGCGTGCCAGCAGGAACGCACTTGTGCCGCCGATCAAGGCGCCGGCCATGACCAGCAATGAACCCTTCGTGACGCCGAACACCGCGCCCGCCACCATTGTCAGCATGAACGCCGGCAACATGAGCAGGCACACCGCGACGTAGGCCGCAAGAAACGCGATTGGTGCCCAGACGCCCATGGTGTGCACCCACGCGGCGAACTGCGGAAGCCAAGGCGAAAGCGCACGCCCGACCAGCAGGCCAAACACGATCGGGACGGCGATGCCAACGGCGCGGGAGATGCTCTTCAGGTCGATGCGCATTGCAGGAAGAATAGCGCGGCGCACCGTACCGTGTCCGGCGATGATGTCCCGTCCTGATCCCTCGGTATGGTTCGCCGGCTCGCCGGTTCGCTGGTCCGTGGGGCGCTGGTCCGTGGGGCGCACCGTTCGCGAACGAAATGGCGGTGCGGCCAGCACTACCCCGGATCTCGGCGTACTATCTCATGCCGCCGGTGGTTGGCGGTTCCCCTTTCCTGTTTGGAGGCTTCTCGATGTCACCGCGGACTTTCCGCCCCTGGCGCGGGCTCGTCGCGTCTTTGTGTCTCGTGGCGTCGACCGCCCCGGCCGCCCTCGCTCAAGGCAACGTCACGTCGCCAAAGGCTTTCCTTGGCCAGAACATCGGCGACGACTACTTCCTTCCCACGTACGACCAGTTCACGGCGTATTGGCGGAAGATCGACGGCGAATCGAACCGCATGCAGGTGATGGAGATCGGCAAGACCGGCGAGGGCCGTCCCCATCTCGCTGCGATCGTCACGGCCCCCGAGAACTTCGCCAAGCTGGCACGCTACAAGGAGATCTCGCAGCGGCTGCATGCGGCGCGCGGGCTCACGGACGAGCAGGCGCGAGTGTTGGCAAAGGAAGGAAAGAGCGTGGTCTGGATTGATGGCGGCTTGCACGCCACGGAGGTGGTCGGCGCGAATCAGCTGATCGAGACGAGCTACCAGCTGGTCAGCCGCACCGATGACGAGACTATGCGCATCCTCAAGGATGTCATCGTCGTCATGGTGCATGCCAATCCGGATGGCATGCAGATGGTGGCCAAGTGCTATATGCAGAATCCGGTCGCTACCGAGCGCCGCGGCCCGTGTTCGCCGCGGCTCTATGAGAAGTACGCGGGGCATGACAACAACCGCGACTTCTACATGTCGAACCTCCCGGAATCGCAGAACATGAACAAACTCATGTACTGGGAGTGGTTGCCGCAGATCATGTACAACCATCATCAGTCTGGGCCGGCCGGTACGGTGATCTTCTCGCCGCCGTTCCGCGATCCGTTCAACTACAACATGGATCCCATGATCGTCATGGGACTCGACATGGTTGGCGCCGCGATGCACCAGCGCTTTCTGCAGGAAAACAAGCCAGGCTTCACGATGCGCTCGGGTGCCAGCTACTCCACGTGGTGGAACGGAGGTCTGCGCACTACGGCGTACTTCCAGAACATCATTGGCATCCTGACCGAGATCATCGGCAGCCCGACACCGTCGCAGATTCCGGTGGTCATGAGCCAGATCCTTCCGCGTGGCGATCTGCCGTCGCCGATCGCGCCGCAGGATTGGCATTTCCGGCAGTCCATCGACTATTCGGTCACGGCCAACTACTCCATTCTTGATCTCGCGTCGCGTTACAAGGACCAGTTCCTGTTCAACATCTACCGCATGGGCGCTAATCAGATTGCGCGCGGCAGTACCGATCACTGGACCGTGACGAACGACGATATGGCCCGCGCTGATTCGACGCTGCGTGGTGGCCGAGGCGCCATGGCATCGGCGGGAGGCCGTGGAGCCGCTGCAGCGCCTGCTGGCGACGTCGGTCCGGATGCGGGCTTCGGTGGACGCGGAGGGCCCGCATTGTCCATGGCGCAGTACAACACGGTGTTCCGCGATCCTGCACGGCGGGACCCGCGTGCCTACGTGATTCCGGCCAGTCAGCCCGACTTCGCGACCGCCACCAAGTTCGTCAACACCATGCGCTACATCGGCGTGGAGGTCTATCAGGCCACTTCGCCGTTCTCCGTGGGCAGCAAGAACTACGGCGTCGGTTCATACGTCATCCACTCGGCGCAGGCAGGACGCGCGCATGTGATCGACCAGTTCGAGCCGCAGGATCATCCGAACGACATGGACGAGCGTGGTATTCCAAAGCGCCCGTATGACAACGCCGGCTGGACGCTCGCGTATCAGATGGGCATCCAGTTCGACCGCTTCACGGATGACGTGAAGGGATCGTTTGCATTGGTCCAGGGACTGGCCTCGCCCTTGGCCGGCACGGTGGCGAGCGCAAGCGGCGCTGCGGGATACCTGATTTCCGGTGCGGCCAATGATGCGTTTACCATTGCCAACCGCGTCGTGAAAGCGAACGCTGAGGTGTTCCGTCTTTCGCGACCGATGACCGCCAACGGCAAGACGTTCCCCGCCGGTTCGTTCTACGTCACGGCGAGCGCGACAACCACGCCAGCGCTGCAGGCCGCGGCGAAAGAGCTGGGAGTGAGCATGGAGGGCACGACAGCACGTGCCGACGCCAACGCGACGAAGCTGACTCCCAAGCGCATTGCGCTCTGGGACACGCAAACCGGTTCGATGCCGTCGGGCTGGACGCGCTATCTGCTGGAGCGCTTTGAATTCCCGTTCACCGTAGTCTGTGGCGCCGGGTTTGATGACGCGGATCTCAAGTCCAAGTACGATGTCATCGTCCTTCCGTCGGATGGCAGCATCAGCGGCGGCGGCTTCGGTCGTGGGGTCGGTGGCTTCGCCGGTGGCGCTGGTGGGGGTGGTCGAGGAGGAGAGGCGCAGCCCGCGCCGTCCACCGATCCGGATCTGCGCAGCCTGTGTCAGGTCACCACCGGCACCGGCACCGGTGCAACGGCGCTGGCCAACATTCGCAAGTTCGTGGAGCAGGGCGGCATGCTCGTGGCTTCCGGCAACGCGTCGCGCATCGGGCAGCAGCTTGGTCTCCCGGTCTCCGATTATCTGGTGGACAAGAAGCCGGGCGAAGCGGATACGCGTCTGGCCTCGGACAAGTTCTATGTGCCGGGTTCAGTGTTGCGCGTCGCCACCGATTCCACCGCATCGTCGGCGCTCGGCATGCAGGGACACACCGACGTGATCTTCAACAACAACCCCGTATTCCGCTTGGAGCCCACTGCCGCCGCGCAGGGTGTGCGCCCGGTGGCGTGGTTTGACACGGCAACGCCACTGCGAAGCGGGTGGGCGTGGGGGCAGAACTATCTGCAGGGGGGCGTAACAGCTGTGGAAGCGCCGCTTGGCCGCGGAAAGCTCTTTCTGTTCGGCCCCGAGATCACGTTCCGCGCGCAGCCGCACGGAACGTTCAAGATGCTGTTCAACAGCATTTACAACGTGGAGCAAACGCCTCGGATCACGCCGTAGTCTCCGCGTTGCCCGGCCTCGCTGGGGTCGGGCAACGACCGGCGGCGGTGCAACTGTCGTGGCGGCGCTGTCGGCGGTTGTGCCGAGGGAGCGACCACGAGAACTTTGACGTGCACGGCGGGTACCCCTGCCAACCGTTTCCATGCTCCTCACCCTGACTCCCCTGGTGCACCTCGCCATGCAGATTCCCGCTTTGTCCGCCCGCAGTCGTTTCCGGAGTCCGTTGGCTTTCGCTGCCGCCGCGTTGTTGATCGCCGCGTCCTCGGTCACCGCGCAGACCACAGGCGCCAAGCCGCCGGCCAAGCCAGACGCGATGTCGCACGACATGAAGGGCATGGACCACAAGATGCCCGGCAAGAAGGAAGAAATGGCCATGAGCGGCTGGAAGGAGCTCGATGCCTACCACATGCTCATGATGGCCACCTGGCACCCGGCCAAGGAGAATGGCGACATTGCGCCGATTCGCGCCAAGGCCAAGGACATGGTGGCTGCCGCGAAGGTGTTGGCCGCGTCCACGCCTCCCAAAGCCTGCGCGACGCCCAAGCTCAAGGAAGCGGCAACGAGCCTCGTGCCGCAGACACAGGGCGTGGCGGATCTGGTGGCGAAGAATGCCGACAACAACACCATCAAGGACGCGCTCAAGCTGCTGCACGACAAATTCGATGTGCTCGAGGAAGGCTGCGCGCCCATGAAGCACTAGGGTCACGCAGCAAGCACCTATCGAAAGACGCGCGGCGCCGAGAGCGAGATTGCTCCGGCGCCGCGTGTGTTTTGTGGAGCAGCGACCGCAGGATCAGATGATCTCGCAAGCGCCTCCAGCGCAGGCGATCACGTCGGCAAGTGCGGTGCGATCATCGCGTTCCACCAGGGCCGTGTAGTCGACGGGGACGTATCGCAAGGTGTTCCACCGCGCGATGTCGGCTTCGGTCACCACTTCTTCGCGAGGGGCCTGTCGGTAGATCTTGTCGCCCGTTTCGCGCAGCAGCGAAATGCCGGCAAAGTACTGGCGGTTCTCCCAGATGAAGTCATGCACCGCACCCCACTCGTCCTCGCGAACCGTCACCGTGTTCGAGACGTTGTGCTGCAGCCCCTTGTTGAACTGCTCATGTCGACGGCCCGCGCAGACCCAATGCTGCTGGACGAGACGCACATACTCAAGAAACTGCACCGCGCCAACATCCGCGCGCAGAATGGCGTCCGCGTTGGCGCTCACCGGGAACGTGATGACGTCGGTGGTTTCCGGGTCCCACACCGATGACTCGGTCATGTGTGGATTCCGCTGCTTGAACCACTGATACAGCGGCTCCGTGCGAGCGGCCTGCACGCGCCGGAAGTAGTGCCGCGCGTGGTGTGGATGAATACCGGACGCGGCGCCCAGCACCAGACTCGCTGTACCTTCGGGCTTGACGCACGTGATGCGCGCGGCCGGCGCAATGCCGAGGTGCGCGGCGACCGCCGCATTCGTGTCAAGGCAAATCTGCGCGCCGCGCTCCAGCACTTCCGGCTTGAGGAGCAGGTGGGGCTGCTCCAGGATGCCGCAGATGGAGACACCAAGGAGCGCTTCACGGTCGTTGATCACGCGGGTGACCGGCCCCAGATACCGAATGTCTGTGTACGCCGCCTGCAGCGTTCCCAACAGCGATGCGGCCCGGCACCCGGCGTAGAATGCCTCCTCCGAATCACAGGACGCCGCGTTGATCGTGGTGAGGTTGCACATCTGCCAACCCGACACGCGTGTGCCCAAGGGCACATTGGCAACGCCGCGCGCCGCGAGTTGCGCCTGCGAATGCTCGTCCACCGTGAGCGCTGGCGCCAATCCGATTTCGACGCACGGGTTCGCACCGTATTCGGCGTCGTCAACGAAATAGAAGCCAGGTTCGCCAAACTCTTTCTGATACTCGAACAGGCGGGAGAAATCCTTCTGCTGCACGGTGTCTCTGACCAGCACGGCGGAGTTGTTGGATTTGCCGCGCTGCGGGTGCGTCTCGAACCAATTGCCCGTCTTCGCTGCCGCCATCTCATCGTCGTCAGACGAGAACAGGCAGATCGTCGCGGAGCGGCGAATGCCACCCGACAGGACCGCCACCGCCACATGCATCATGATGTCGTACACCTCGATCGGCCGCAGTGACCGCCCGGGCACCTGCTCAAGCACGCGCTCGACCGCGACCAGCGCCTTCTTGAGCGGTAGATGACCTGGTGCGCGTCCGCCGGATGTGCGCAGCGGGACACCGCGGGGCCGGATGTCGCTGAAATTGAACTCGACCTTGGTGCCGTCGAGATAGCTGCGCATCAGCACGTCGAGCGCATCCGCCCATCCTTCCAGCTGATCGGGGACGGTGTGGTGCACCACCGGCAGTTCGTTCTCCGCGTCGCGCACGGGGAAGGGTGGCAGTTGCGCCACATGGTGCCGCTGCACGCTGAACCCCACGCCAGTGCCGGACAGCAGCAGGAAGAACGCCTCCTTGAAGGCGTCCAATCGATTCATGTGGGTGAACGCGCAGTTGAACATGCGCGCGTTGTTGGCTTCGATGGCCGATCCGCCGAACTGCAGCGAGCGCATGGATGGAAGAATGGCACGTCGCTGCAGTGCGTGCTCCGTGTCGTCGAGCAGTGCCCGCAGTGTTGCGTTCCCCATGCCGACCACCGGCAGTTCCAGCACGTCCGCGAAGTGCGCCCGGTGCATGTCCATCACACGGGTGAACGCCTCGGCAGGCGTCTCGCGGCGTCCGAGGTCTTCCCGATAGCGGGAATACCGCGACAGGAAAATGTAGTCCTGCATGCCGTTCTCTTCTTGCGCGGCGAGACGACGCGTGGCTCGCGTTGCGCGGTGAATCACGTAGCGCTTGGCCACATCCCAGTGCCCGCGCGCCGCAATCATCATCTCGACCGTATCCTGAATCTCCTCAACCGTCGGCGGTCGATCGGTCACCTTGCGGTGTACCGTGTTCACCACCAGTTGCGTGATTGACAGTACTTCGGAGAAATCACTGAATCCCAGCCCGAAGCGCGCCGCCGCATTGTCGGCGTGTGGGTTGGCTGTCCCGTCGTGCTTCGACGCATAGAACGCCAACGCGATCGCGCGGGTGATGCGCTCCGGATCCCAGGACACCGAGCGCCCATCGCGCTTGATGACGGCCGTGGCCACCGGAGTGAACGGCGGCGGCTCGTACGGGCTCAGCGTGACCCGAAGTGGTGCAATTGCCGTCATGAACTACTCCATCGAGAATGTGAGACCACTCGACAACAACGTGGAACGCACACCCCCGAGGACAGACCGCCATCGCCGCGACGAAAGCCGTCGGGACGAAAAGGGCCCCTTGCTGACATACGCAAGGAGCCTGCGGAGCCGACAGCGCACGATGCGCCGACGACAATCCCCGGCACGTCCTCCCTCGAGGGTGTGCGCGGACTCCGGGTCTCTGGCAGGTCTTCTGGCTCGGGATTCATCCTTCGAAGCCGCCTTCCCACGTCGCAAGGCACGCAGTGGCTACCGGCTTCGTCGTCCTCCCTCACAGCGGCGGGGCCGCCCCGGAATCGCACCGGGTTCCCTCTTCACGTCTCGCGTCAATGCCCCGACGTCCGACGACCAGCACCTATGTCTTGATCGATTCGAAAAGCATCACGACCGACAGCATTTGCCTGCAATCGCGAAGTGGGAACATCGGCCGTTCCCGCGCGCCTGTCAAGCGACTGGTCGCGCGATGCCGCACCCGTTACGGAGACTCGAACGATCCACGGCGAACCGGCTGGCCGTCGCGCACGTGCCAGGCGCCGCGAGCCATCACATGCTGCACGGCATGCTCGGCGTCGATCACGACCAGGTCGGCGTCCATCCCGACGGCAATCCGTCCTTTCCCCGCCAGTCGAAGCAGCTCAGCCACGTTGCGTGTGAACGGTGGCAATACGGCGTCCAGCGCATGGCCGCGACGCACGAGCTCGGAGATGGTCTCCATCAGTGCTCCCGAATCGCCAACCCCCATGTGGACCACGCGGCCCTCCGCGTCAAACACGGGCAGGCACCCGCCGCCATCCGAGCTGACCGTGATGCGCCCCGGCGGCGCCGACGAGGCCCAGAAGTGCTCGAGCGCGTCGGCGGCGCTCCACGCGTCCTCCGAGTCCTCGACGGGAAACGCCGTCATGTCAATGAAGCAGCCCAGTGCGCACAACGCGACGGCGTCGACGAACAGCGCCTTGCGACGGTTTACATGCGTGGGGTTGAACACGCGCGCCGGGATTTCGCTCGTCGTGATTGCGTCGCGGACGAGTGACAAGCCTCGCGCGCCGTCGCCCAGGTGCAGATGCACGATGCCGGCCTTGCCCGTCATCAAACCGCCAACGTGCGCTTCCGATGCGATTCGCAGCAGTTCATCGAGCGTCGGCTGGCTCGAACGATGGTCGCTGATCGCCACCTCGCCAACGCCGATGATCCGATCGATTTGGGCGATATCGCCCCGCACGGAGCCGGTAAGCGTCGTCAGCGGCACATGGTAGCCGCCCGTGTGACACCACGCACTGAGTCCTTCGGCGATCAGCGCGCGTGCGGTGACGACCAGATCACTCGTGGAGCGGGTGACGTCATCCGTGCCGAGCACGCCAATCGCTGTCGTGACGCCCCCCAGAGTGTATCGCGAGAGCATGGGCGGCGGCACGCGCGAGGCCGGTCCCGACTCTCCCCCGCCGCCGGTCAGATGCACGTGCCCGTCGATCAGGCCAGGGATCAGGCGCTGACCCGCAAGGTCGACGGTGGTCACCTCCAGTTCGCGGGGCAGATCCGGGAGTGATGATCCGATCCAGAGGAGCTGCTCTCCTCCGATCAACAGGTCCTGGCGGCCCCGTGGCTCCGGGGCGTACACGTCGGCATTGCGCAACAAGGTCAGCATGGCGGAGAACGTTACCGAAGCGCGACCGCGTGCGTTAGCTTCCGACGCTATGCCTTCACGCCCTCTTTCCGACGTCGCGCGTGGCTGGATCATCCCCATCGGCGGCAAACTGGCCGACGCGGAGATCCTCGAACGATTCGTCGCGCTGAGCGGCGGACCGCGCGCGCGCATTGCCGTCATTCCGACGGCCTCCAGCGAGCCCGATATGGGCACGTTCTACGAGCGCGTGTTCGCCAAGCATGGCGTGGCGCAGGCCAAGTCGCTGCGCTTTGAGCGACGCAGCGACTGCGATGACAGCGACTGGCTCGAATGGCTCGAGCGCGCCACGGGAATCTTCCTGACCGGCGGCAATCAGCTCAAGCTCACCGCCACGCTGGGCGGGACCCCCGTGGCGAAGCTCATGCGCCTCCGCAATGCGGCCGGCGTGCACGTGGCCGGCACCAGCGCGGGGGCCGCGTTCCTCAGCGAGCACATGATCGCGTTTGGCGAAGATGGCGCGTCGCCACGCGCCGGAATGGTGACCATGTGCGCCGGACTCGGTCTCACCAATCGTGTCATCGTCGATCAACACTTCCGTCAGCGCGACCGTCTTGGACGGCTGCTGACGGCCCTGGCATACAATCCCTTCGCCGTTGGACTCGGCGTCGACGAAGACACGGCTGCGTTCATCGGACCAGACGAGACTCTCGAAGTACACGGTTCGGGAGCGGTGACGGTGGTCGATCCATCCGCCGTCGAGTACTCATCCATCGCTGAAGCGCTCCCGGGCGAGGCGGTCACGCTGACCGGCGTGACGGTGCACGTGCTGGCGCAGGGTGGGACGTTCAATCTGCATACGCGGCAGGCGATGGGCGCCTCCGTCTTCGCTTCCGGCAGCTAGCCACATGAAAATCCTCGAGCGGTCCATCTATGTTGGGCCGAGCCACTACGCGCACTTCCCGGTCATCCGGCTCGAACTCGACTTGGGTGTGCTTGAAGAGTGGCCAACGAGTCGATTGGGTGACGGTTTCGTGACCGCGCTGCTGGACGCGCTGCCTGGGCTGCGTGAACACGGCTGCTCCTATGGTGAGCCCGGCGGCTTTGTCCGTCGCATGACGGAAGACGACGGCACGTGGCTCGGGCATGTGCTCGAACATGTCGCCATTGAGCTGCAGAACGTGTCGGGGGTCAAGGTCACCTTCGGCAAGACGCGCGAGACGGCTCGGTCGGGCGTATACGACGTCGTGTTCGAGTACGAACAGGAAGATGTGGGTATCGAAGCAGCGGACGTCGCGCTTGACCTGTTGCACCATCTGCTGCCGCGTGAGCTGCGACCCGCAGAAGCGGATGACGCGTTCGATTTGGCGGCGCGTCGCGATGCCTTTATCCGCTACGCCCAACGACGCGCGCTCGGCCCAAGCACTGCGAGCATCGTGCACGCGGCCGAGGCGCGCGGCATCCCCTGGATGCGATTGAATGAGCAAAGCCTCATTCAACTGGGCTACGGCTGCAATCAACAGCGTATCCAGGCGACGATCACGGGGCGAACGCCGCATATCGCCGTGGAACTCGCGAGCGACAAGGAAGAGACCAACCGCATTCTCTCCCGACTCGGCTTGCCGGTACCCAAGCAGCGACTCGTGCAGTCGGCGGAACGCGCTGTCGCCGCGGCCGAGCGCATAGGCTACCCGGTCGTAACCAAGCCCTACAACGGCAATCATGGACGCGGTGTGTCCATTTCGCTGACCACGGCCGAGGAAGTCAAAGCCGGCTTTGCGCGCGCGGCGGAGATCTCGCGTAGCGTGATTGTGGAGAGCTACATCACCGGCCACGACCACCGCATGCTGGTGGTCAACGGCGAACTGGTGGCCGTGTCCAAGCGCGAGCCGGGAAAGGTGGTGGGCGATGGCGTGCACACCATCGCGGACCTGGTGGCGGAGGTGAACACCGATCCGCGTCGAGGCATCGGGCACGAGAAAGTGCTCACGCAGATCGAGCTCGACGAGCAGGCCCTGGGGCTGCTGGAGAAGTTGGGCTACACGTCGCAGAGTGTGCCGCCGGTTGGCGAACAGGTCTACCTGCGCTTGACGGCGAACCTGTCGACCGGCGGGACTGCTACGGACATGACCGACGTGGTCAGCCCGGACAACGCGGAGATGGCGGTGCGCGCCATTCAGGCCATTGGGCTCGACGTGGGCGGTGTGGATTTCCTGACACCCGACATCACGCAGTCGTACAAGGACATCGGTGGTGCGATCTGCGAAGTGAATGCGGCGCCGGGCTTTCGCATGCACATGGCTCCCAGCGAAGGGCAGCCGCGTGATGTGGCCGGCCGCGTGATCGACATGCTGTTCCCGAAGAACGCGCCGAGCACGATTCCCATTGCCGCCATCACGGGAACCAACGGCAAGACCACGACCGCCCGGTTGCTGGCGCACATTCACAAGTTGGCGGGTCAGCGCGTCGGGCTGACGACGACGGACGGGGTGTACATCGACGGGCAGCGTACCGTTGAGGGGGACATGACGGGCCCCACGTCAGCGCGTATCGTGCTGAGCGATCCGGCCGTGCAGGTGGCGGTGTTGGAAACGGCGCGAGGCGGATTGCTGCGCGCCGGTATGGCGATGCGCCACGTGGACGTCGGGGCCGTGCTCAATATTCAGCCCGACCATCTGGGCCAGAAAGGCATCGATACGCTCGAGCAGTTGGCGGAAGTGAAGCGCACCGTGGTGGAGGTGGCCACTGATACGGCCGTCCTGAATGCAGACGATCCACTCACGTTGCGCATGGCCGCGTATACGGAGGCGAAGCATGTCTGCTACGTCACCATGGACCCCGCCCATGATCTGGTGCGTGAGCACATACGTGCGGGCGGGCGCGCCTGTGCGATCGAGGCGGGCGTGAACGGACAGATGATTACGATCTACGATCGGGGGGCACACATCCCCCTGTTGTGGACGCATCTGATTCCCGCGACCCTCGAGGGGCGCGCGACGTTCAACGTGCAGAATGCCATGTTCGCTGCCGCGATGGCGTTCAGCATGGGGGTGCGGCTGGAGGATATCCGACACGGGCTGCGCACCTTCGACACAACGTTCTTCCAGGCGCCGGGCCGACTGAACGTGTACGATCAGCATCCGTTCAAGGTGTTGTTCGACTATGGGCACAATGCGCACGCGGTGCGCGCGCTCTGTCAGTTGGTCAATCGCATGGCGCCCAAGGGACGTCGCCTTTGTGTCCTGTCGGCACCCGGTGACCGGCGTGATGCGGACATCCTCGCGATCGCCAGCGAAGCCGCGGCAGCGCAGTTCGATCACTACATCTGTCGCCGCGACGACGGGCGGCGCGGGCGTGGAGATCGCGAGGTGCCCGACATGCTCGCGAACGCGCTCCGCTTGGCAGGTATCGACCACGATCGCATCACGGTAATCGTTGATGAGCAGCAGGCCATCGAGGCGGTGCTTCGCATGGCGCGCGCAACGGACCTCGTGCTGGTGTTTGCTGATGCGCTCGCTCGGGGTTGGAAGCAGATCGTGAACTTCCGACCGGATGCGGAGGCGATTGCCCTGCCGGCACCGCATCCGGCACGCGCGGTGCCGCGCGCCGTGGTGCTCGAGGAAGGCCCGGCCGATGACGCCGAGCCGGCCAAGTCGGCGCCCGCAGGCGAGGCGATGCCGTCTCGCTGGTCCACATCGGAGGACCTGGTTCTGCTGCGCGATGCACGCGGCGTCATCCTCGCCCCTGACGCCAACGACTAGGCCGTGACGGTCATCCCGCCGGACGCGGCGAGTGTGGGTCTCTCGCCGCAACCGTCCGAGCCACCCGAGTACCCCTCGCCGCGCATTGTCGATTCGCGACGTCTGATGGGCCCGAATCTGCACAGCAGTTCCGAAGGGGCCGCGTTGGAGGTGCAGCTCGCTGATGTACCGGTGTCGGCGCACCGGCGGCTGTATGACGCCTGGTGTATGGCGGCGGGCATGCAGTTGCGTGCGCTGGAGTGGCCGGGCGCGGAGTTTGTTGTGCAGCCCCACGCGTCGGGAGATGCGGCGGGTGCAACGCTGTTCCTGCCCGCGCCGGTCGATGTTCTCATGACCGCCACCGAACTCGCCGAACAGGCCTGGGTGATCGCGGAGCGCGCACATCAGATCGAGGGGCATGTGCACGGCGATGCCGTGCTGAGTGAGCGGCTTCGCGTCATGGCGGACACCGAGCGGCACTCCAAACCGAATCTCGAGGCGGTGCATCGCGTCGCACGGATGCGCCACGTGACCGTCACCTTCGATGATGAGCGCGTGTCGATTGGCAGTGGCACTGGCTCGCTGTCGTGGTTGCTCGCCGAGTTGCCGCATCCGTCCGACATCGCTTGGGAGACGGTGCGGGACATTCCGGTCACGCTGGTGACGGGCTCCAATGGGAAGACCACTACCACGCGCATTCTCGCGGCGATGTGGCGTGCGGCCGGAAAGGTGACGGGGTGGTGCTGCAGCGACGGCGTATGGGTGGACGACACCGAGGTGGAGCGCGGCGACTATTCGGGACCGGCCGGTGCGCGCGTGGTGCTGCAGGACGATCGCGTGGAGGCCGCGGTGCTCGAGACCGCGCGCGGCGGTATGCTGCGACGCGGACTGGCAACACATCGCGCGACAGCTGGCATCATCACCAACATCGCCGCCGATCACTTCGGCGAATACGGCGTGCACACCCTGCACGACCTCGCGTGGGTAAAGCTGATCATCCGGCATGCGCTGGAGGAAGGCGGCACACTGGTGCTCAATGCGGACGACGAGACGCTTTGCGAGGTCGCGCCCTCGGTGCGCGCGAACATCGCGTGGTTCAGCACGCGTGCGCATTTCGTGGGCCTGGAACAACTGCAGCAGTCGGGTGGACTGGCGGGAACAGTGCAGGATGGTCGGGCGCTGTTGCTGACGCCCGGGCACTCGCATGACCTCGGGGCCATCGACGACATGCCGCTCGCACTTGGCGGCGCCGCACCGCATAACGTGGCCAATCTTGTCGGGGCCAGTGTCGTTGCGTATGCCAGCGGAGTGCCCCTCGATGCGATTCGCCACACCTTGGTACACTTCGGCGCCGTGCCGTCGGACAATCCTGGTCGGCTCCAGTTGTATCGCTTTGGTGGCGTGACTGCGCTGGTGGACTATGCGCACAACCCGGATGGCCTCGCGGCGTTGTGCAGTACGGCCAACGCGCTTCCTGCCGCGCGGCGGCTGCTGTTGCTCGGCCAGGCCGGCAATCGCGACGACGACCAGCTGCGCGCGCTCGTGAGTTCGGCGCTCTCCACCACCGCCTTCGATCGCGTGCTCATCAAGGAGATGCCGCAAATGTTGCGCGGGCGAGCGCCGGGGGAGATACCGGCGGTGTTTGCCTCGGAACTCCAGCGGCGCGGCATGCCGGCCGATCGGATCCAGGTGGTGAATGAGGAGTTCGCGGCCGTACGCGAGGCCTTCGCGTGGGCACGTGATGGCGACGTGCTGGTGTGCCCGGTGCACGTGGAGAAAGCGCGCGTCCTTGCCTGGCTGAGCCGACTTCGCGAACAAGCATGGAAGCCGGGAGACGAGCTGCCGGACACGCCCACACAGCCGAGCTAGAACACGGGGCTGGGCAGTCGGCACATTGACCGCTTGACCAATTTGGTCAGAAAGCAGTATGCTTCAGGAGTCAGTTCATTGGCAGTTCGCTGTTTATCGCCGCAATGAGCGGATCGCCTGTTCAACGGAGCGCCATGTCCAAACGTGTGGTGCGCGAATCACTGAGCCTGTACGACGCCAAGACCCAGCTGTCGTCGCTTGTCGACCGCGCGGCGGCTGGCGAGGAGATCATCATCATGAAGTCGGGGCAGCCACTCGCCATGCTGGTGCCGCTCGAACGCACGCATCAACGACGCGTCCCCGGACAGGGCAAGGGTGCGTGGAAGGTCGCGCGTGATTTCGACGATCCGCTTTCGCCCGATCTGATGACTGACTGGGACGGAGTCACGTGAGGGTCTTGCTCGACACGCACGTGCTCATCTGGTGGGACATGGGGGCGCGGCTGTCGCGTGAGGCTACGCGCGCAATCAAGGAGGCGGACGACGTGTTTGTCAGCGCGGCGTCGGCCTGGGAGGTCGCGATCAAGTCTGCACTGGGAAAGCTCTCCACGTCGCGATCGGTCGCCGTGGCGACGGCCGATTCGGGATTTACAGAACTGCCGGTGACCTTTCGTCATGCGCAGGCACTGCTGTCCCTGCCGCCAGAGCACCGCGACCCGTTCGATCGGATGCTGCTCGCACAGGCGCAGGCAGAGCGGCTCACCTTGGTCACGCGCGATCCGATGGTGGCGCTCTACACCGTCCCGCACATCAGGGCTTGAGCGGGGCCCCTCGGCAATAGTGCACCGACCGTAGTGCACCGACGTCCGAGCCCAAGGGATGATCTGCAGGCGCGCATGCGGAATCGGCGATCTCCGCTGAGCGCCGGGACGCGATCGACGCATCCAGCTCTTCGCTGGCCAGATCGGTGCTGAGATCGGCCGGGTGCGTGGGGAATTGGTCGAGATCCCCGGCCCGGTCTTTCCGATCCTCCGCTGCCTCCGCTCCCGTGAACGCGTAGCGTACTATCGGCTCGCCTTCCCGCCCTTGAGCGCCTTGCCCGGTCGCGCCGTCGTTGACTGGCCTTCGTCAACAGCGGCCACACCGTTCACAAACACGTACCGCATGCCGGTGGCCAGCAGCGTCGGCTCGATGTACGTGCTGCGGTCTTTCACTGTTGCCGGATCGAACACGATCAGATCCGCGTACTTCCCCTCGCGGAGTTCGCCGCGATCGGCAATGCCGAACACCTGCGCCGGCAGCGCTGCGGACTGACGCACCATCGCCTCGAGCGAGAGAACCGGTCGGTCCAACACATACTCGCGCAGCTTCTTGGAAAACGTGCCGTACTTGCGCGGGTGCCCGTCGCTGCCATCGGAACCGGTCATGACCCATGGCTCCTTGGCCAGCACGTCGACATCCGACTGCTGCATGTTGAATGATGCCACGCCCGAACCACCGTTCTTGATGACGGCGATCGCCGCCGAGATGGGGTCGGTGTTCATGCGTTCAGCCACCTGGGCGAGGGTGAGCCCCAGCAGCGACTTGTCGCGTAGATCGACCAGCAGAAGTGATGCAGCACCGCCGCGTCGACGCATGTTCTCTTCCATCTCGCGACGCAGTCGCGGGAGCAGGCTGTCGTCCGACAGGCGCTTGAGCAGTGCCGCGTTGCCGCCGTCTTCAGCCCACCGCGGTACCAGCGACGCGGTCAGTGAAGTACCGCTGGCGGTGTACGGGTACTGATCCGCGAACACCTTGTCGCCCCGCGCGCGCGCTGAGCGGATCATCGCGATAAGCGAGTCGCTGCGCCCCCACACGTCCACGCCGAGCGCCTTGATGTGGGAGATGTTGAGCGTGACACCGGCCTCCTTGCCGATACGCAACGCCTCTCGCGTGGACGCCAGCAGGCCAATGTCATAGGAGCTCTCGTCGCGCTGGTGCGTGTCGTACACGCCATCGAATGGCGCGAGTTCCTTGGCCAACGCAATGACCTCCTCCGTGGTCGCGAAGCTACCGGGAGCGTAAAACAACCCCGCCGACATGCCGAGCGCGCCCTGTTGCATGGCGCTTCGCACAAGCGCGCGCATGGAATCGACCTGTGCCGGCGTCGCCGCCTGCGCGCCACGTCCCACCACGCTGCCCCGTACGGATCCTTGTCCAATGAACACGCCGGCATTCGGGCCTATTCCGTTTCGGGTCCACGTGGAGAGGGTCGCGCCGATGTTCACCGGGCCGCCGCCATCGTTGCCGGTGAGCACAGTCGTCACGCCCTGCATGAGGTAGCCGTCAAGCCGGCTGGTGCTGGGTTGCTGCAGGTCCACGAGCACGTGCGTGTGCGGATCGATGAACCCGGGCGCGACGATCAGCCCGCGCGCGTCGATGGTGCGGGTCGCGGTCACGCGGCGTGCCTTCGCATCGCCCAGGAACACGATGCGATCGCCGCGCAATCCGACGTCGGTCAGTCGCGCCGCCGCGCCGGTGCCGTCCACCACTCGACCGCCGGCGATCAGCACGTCGACGATCTGCGGTGGCTGTGCCGCGACATTGGAAGTCGGCCAGCTCGCTCCCAGCAGGATGGCGCCCAACGCGGGGCGCAGTACACGGAGCAGTGTCGGAGTCATGCGCGAAACTACGCTCGCATCGCGTGATGTACAAATGGGCGGCCGCCGTTGGGCCGTGCCACATTGGTCCGTGCACGGCCCGGTGCAGCGACACTCAGTACGTCATGATCTCCGCGTACGCCGCACGGAACGTCTCCACCTGCGGCAGCGTAGCATCTTCCAGACTCGGGGCATATCCGACAAACGTGTCCGTGCTGGCCACACGCTTCACCGGGGCATCGAGCCACGAGAAGCAGTCGTCCGCAATCCGTGCCGCGATTTCAGCGCCATACCCCCAGGAAATCGAATCCTCGTACGCAACGATCACGCGTCCCGTCTTGCGCACGCTCGCGTACACGGCCTCGTGGTCCCACGGAGACAGCGTGCGGAGGTCAATGACTTCCACCGACGGACCGCCCTCTTCTTCAATCTGATTGGCGGCGACGAGCGCCCGTTGAACGGTGGCGCCGTAGGTCACCAGCGTGATGTCCGTGCCCGCCCGAACCGTGCGCGCCTTGCCGAACGGGATCATGAAGTTGGGCCCCGGATAGCGCCCCTTGTTGTAGGTCTGGCGATACAGGTGCTTGTGCTCGAGGAAGATGACCGGATCGTCGCAGCGAATGGCAGTGCGGAGCAAGCCGGCCGCGTCGAGCGCATTGCTGGGGCAGACAACCCGAAGCCCCGGCGTATGGGTGAACAACGAGGCGCCGGTTTGCGAATGATAGATGCCGCCGCGAATGTAGCCGCCGTAGGTGGTGCGAATAACGACGGGCGCACTGAACATGTTGTTCGAGCGCCAGCGCATCACGGCCAGCTCGTCGCGGATCTGCATGTACGCGGGCCAGATGTAGTCGAAAAACTGGATTTCGACGACCGGCTTGAAGCCACGGTGTGCGAGGCCAATGGCACGCCCGACAATGTTCGCTTCCGCGAGCGGCGAGTTGTACACGCGTGTGCCGCCGAACTTCTGCTGCAACCCCCACGTCACCTTGAACACGCCACCTTTGCCCTTGACCTTGCCGAGGTGCTCCTCGCGCGAGACGTCCGCCACGTCCTCGCCAAAAACGAGGATGCGCGGATCACGCGTCATCTCGTCTTTCATGCAGGAGTTGAGCAGATCCACCATGGTGGTCGGTTCGCCCGCGAACTGCGGATCATCTTCCGTATCGAACTGTTCGCCCGTGGGATCGACATCCGGCGAGAACACGGCGAAGTGCACGGAGGTCGCGGCCGGCTGTGGCTGCAATAGCGCGTCGTCGGTCGCCTCGAGAATCTCCGCGTCGACGGCCTCGCGGATTTCCTCCAGCTCCAGTTCAGTGGCCACGCCTTCGGCCACAAGCATGCGAGGGAATGTGAGCAGGGGGTCGCGTGCGGCATCCGCCTCGCGCTCTTCCTTGGGACGATAGAACACTTCATCGTCGGAGAGCGAGTGGGAGTACGGGCGGATGACCTTGGCGTGCACCAGGGCCGGGCCTTTCCGTTCACGTGCGTACGCCACGGCGCGCGACAGGACCTCGTACGACGCCAGTACGTCGCAGCCGTCCACTTCCTGGATGTACAGGCCGGGAAATCCGGCGACCAGTTTGGAGATGGATCCACCGGCCGTATTCACTTCCACGGGCACCGAAATCGCGTAGCCGTTGTCCTCGACCACGTACACGATCGGCAGCTTCAGATTCGATGCCGTGTTCAACGACTCCCAGAACTCTCCCTCGCTCGTGGTGCCGTCGCCCGTGGACACGAACACCACTTCATCCTCGCCGAACCCGTCGGTGATACCCAGCAGCTTGGCCCGCATGCTGGCTTCGGCTGCGCCGACCGCGTGCAGGAACTGGGTGCCCGTCGGCGACGAACTCGACGCCAGGTTGAACGCTTTTTGTCCCCAGTGGCTCGGCATCTGACGGCCGCCGGAATTCGGGTCGGCGGCAGCGCCCACGGCACTGTACAGCATCTCGCGCGGGGTCATCCCCAGCATCAGGCACAGCGCGCGGTCTCGATAATAGGTGTAGAACCAATCATACCCGGACCGAAGCACCAGACCGGCGGCCGCGAGCAGCGCCTCGTGTCCCGCGCCAGAGATCTGAAAGAAGATCTTGTTCTGGCGCTTGAGCTGGATCTCCTTATCGTCCACGCGGCGCGACGTGTACATGACGCGGTACACACGCAGGAGCTGCTCGCGGGACAGCGGCAGCTCGTCAGTCGAACCCTTGCGGGCGCGGGTCGGGCGGGTCGAAGTAGCCATCGGGCGGAGAATCAAAAGGAGAAAACGGGTTGCGGCGAAAGCTAGCCGTTCGTCGGGCCTGAGGTAGCGTTCTCCTTAGCGCCGTCACCGGTTGACAGACGACCGACCGGTCGGGAAGATGACGGGAGTCACAACGACCAATCGTCCTTCGTCACGCTTTGCCCCACTCATGCACGCCCGAACAGCCCCTATGTCGCCAACGACCGGCCACTGCATCTTCTGCGACCTCATGCGTGGCGCCGCCGAAGTTTCGATCTGTTACGAGGACGCCACCGCCATCGCGTTCCTTGACATTCAGCCGGTCAACGCTGGTCACGTGCTGGTGGTCCCGCGCGAGCACTATGAAACCCTGCAGGACATCCCGAAGGCAGTGGGCTTACACCTGTACCAGGTGGCGACGAAGCTCATTCCGGTGGTCCAGACGGCGGCGGGCGCTACCGACATGAACATCGTCGTGAACTCGGGGGCCGCGGCGGGCCAGAACGTGATGCACTATCACATTCACCTGATCCCGAGACGAGAAAACGACGGCTTCGATGTGCCGCTCCCTTTCCCTGGCTCCCAGATGCCGAACCGCCAACAGCTGGACGCCATGGCGGCCCGCATCGGCAGCATGCTGCGCGACCCGATGCGAAAAGACGGCATGAAACTGTAACGGCCCACGAGGGCTGATCTTCGCACAATCGATGCGATCAGCCCCTTGACCGTCAGCCGAGCGGCACCCTAATGTGGCAGTGTGATGGCGCGAGACTGGCGGTTTCGATTTGCTCGCTCTCTCGAATCATCCCCGATCGCTCGCAGTTTCGCTGTTGTTCCTCGTGTCTGCTGCGCCCTCTCCACCCGGTTTGCCCAGGAGGATGATGCGCTCCACCCGTGGTTCATCTCGCATGCGCTGCACGGCGCGTGACCGGCGCCCTCGGCGCCCCGGAGTCTCCACCCCACTACCACGTTCCCGTGGTGCGCGGCTCCTTCACCAAGCACAGACGCGGTACTGCGTTTCCACTCGCCCCGACGTGAGGCTCTTCGCCTCCGTCGGGGCGCCGTCGTTGTGGGGGTGAGTGTGCCCAAGAAAGCGAACCTGCGACTTTCGCAGACTCACGCCGTCCGCGTCGCGTCCGCCTCGGAGAGCAGCGCGGCGCAAAGACGGGGCCGCAGTCGCCCAGCCCAGCGAACCGAACCCCGTCGTCTTGTTTCGATGCAATCGGGTGGCTTGGTGCGCACCGCCATGAAACGCGCCATGCGACGGGCGGCCCTGCGCGACTGTGGTCAGCGCTGTGTATACTGTGCCAAGCATTTGGACCACGGAACGGCGACGCTCGATCACGTGTACCCGCGTTCGCGGGGAGGCGCGCATGATCCGGGCAATCTGGTGGTTGCCTGCGGGCCCTGTAACCGCCTCAAGGGCGATCTGCCGCCGTTTGAGTTTTTTGCCCGATACACCTGGGCCGGTGCCAACTTTGTGCGTTATGCTCGCGCGGTGCATCGCGCGCTCAAACGGGGCGCTCGTCGCGCCGTCAGTCTCGCGTTCGCGCGCGAAGATTCGGTGGCCGCATGATTTAACGCCCTTCACCCGACACGGACGATTCTATGCGATGGACTCCCGGCGGTCGTAGCAGCAATCTGGAAGATCAGCGCGGTGCGGCCGGCGGCGGCGGTCGGGGCTTCGGCGGCGGTGGGCGAATCGGCTTCGGCGGTCTCGTTGTGCTCGTGGTGTTAAGCGTCATCTTCAAGCGAGACCTCGTCAGTGACGCCGTCGGGCTCGGCGGCGGCGAGGTCGGTGTGTCCGCACCGGCGCAGACTCCAGGCGCGGCCGCGGCCGTGAGTGACCCGTCCGAAGAACGGATGGTGCAATTCATGTCGAACGTGCTCGATAGCACGCAGACGCAGTGGCAGCGTCTGCTGCCGCAATACGCCGACGCGAAGCTGGTACTGTTTCGTTCGCCGGTCATGACCGCCTGCGGACCCGCTGAGTCGGCGACCGGGCCGTTCTACTGCCCAGGCGACCAGAAGGTCTATCTCGATCTCAGCTTCTTCGATCAGCTCGATCGCCAGTTTGGTGCCCCGGGCGACTTCGCGCAGGCCTACGTACTCGCGCACGAAATCGGGCACCATGTGCAGAATCTGTTGGGGACCGAGCGAAAGCTGCGTGACGCGCAGCGTGGCAACCCGGCCATGAAGAACCGGCTGTCGGTGGCCATGGAGTTGCAAGCCGATTGCTACGCCGGGGTTTGGGCGAACAGTGCGGCGAAGAATGGACAGCTGGAGATGGGTGACCTCGACGAAGGGTTGGGGGCGGCGTCGGCGGTCGGCGATGATCGCCTGCAGAAAATGTCCACCGGGCAGGTCAACCGCGACTCCTTCACGCACGGGTCGTCTGCTGATCGACGCGCGTGGTTCAAGCGCGGCTTCGATAGCGGCGATCCCAATCGCTGCGACACGTTTTCGGAGATGCGGTGAGCGGCTGGGTACCGCGTGTCGGCGTGTTGGAAACCGCGCGCTGGCCAGAGGTCCGCGACGCATCGTGGCCCATCGCGATCATGCCGTGGGGCGCGACCGAACCACACAACACGCACCTCCCCTACGGCACGGATACCATCTTGGGCCGGGAGGTGGCCGCGCGCGTGGCCGCACGAGGACAAGAACTCGGCGTAGGAGTGCTCGCGCTTCCGGCCATGCCGTTCGGCGTGAACACCACGCAACTCGATCTGCCCATGACGCTCAACGTCATGCCGAGCACGCAGCTGCTGTTGCTCCGGGACATCATGCGAAGTCTGGCACCGCATGGAGTACGCGCGTTGGTCTTGCTGAACGCACATGGAGGGAATGAACTGCGCGCGTTGGTCCGCGAGCTGCATCCGGAGGCACCGATGTTGCTCAGCATCGTCAACTGGTGGCAGGTCGCCGATCAGAGTGTGTTTGATGCGCCCGGCGATCATGCCGGTGAGCTCGAGACCGCGGCCATGCTGCACGTGGCACCATCGCTCGTCAGTTCGGCGGACACGTGGGGTGATGGCGCCGCGAAGGCCAGCGTACTTGAAGGGGTGCGACGGGGCTGGGCGTGGATGCCGCGCCGCTGGACCCAGGTCACCGCAGACACTGGTGTCGGCGACCCTCGGTTGGCCACAGCGGAGCGCGGCGAGCAGTTCGTCGCGCAGGCGGTTGAGCGGATCGCCCAGTTCTGCGTTGAGCTCGCGGTCGCTGACCCGGCGGTGTTGTACGACCACGCACCAGAGTGATGCACACCGCAACGTGTGTTGACGTGACTTCCGTTGCCTTCGTTGCAGGACGGACGTAGCTTCGCGCAGTTGCGGTCAGGGTGGGGGAACGACTCGAGTTGGAGAATGTGATGGAGGATTCGCAGCCGCTGGATGGTGAGCCGCGCGCAGACCTGCGACCGGTCTCCGTGCCGTCGAGCGATCGTGCATCCCATCCGGTGTTCGATCGTCCGCTGGCAGGCCGCTATCGTGTTGAGGCGGAGATCGGTCGCGGTGGCACATCCATTGTGTACCGCGCACACGATCTGCAGCGCGGCGGCGACGTGGCCATCAAGGTGCTGCGGCTGGAACTCAGCGAAACGACCGCCGCCGATCGGTTCGCCAGCGAGGTTCGGCGTCATCAGGCCCTGCGGCATCCGAACATTCTGCCGGTCCTCGACTACGGCGACGAGCGTCCGCTGTTGTTCTGTGTCTTGCCACTCATGACCGGCGGAACGCTCCGCGATCGGCTGCAGCATGAGCGGCAGTTGGAGACCGCCGAGGCGATTGCCATCGCCCGCTCAATCGCGCGCGCGTTGGGCCACGCCCATGAGCAGGGGGTGGTTCACCGGGACGTCAAGCCAGAGAACATCCTCTTTGCAGATGGTGTCCCGTTTCTGGCCGACTTCGGCATTGCGCGGGTCATGGAGCTTGCGGACGGCGTCGCCAGCACCACCACGGGCGTCGTGCGGGGCACCGGACCGTACATGAGTCCCGAGCAGGCCGTTGGCGAGAAGCACGTGGATGGACGCACCGATGTGTACTCGCTGGGCTGCGTGCTGTACGAAATGCTGACCGGCATGCAGCCGTTTGTCGGACCAACAGCGCAGGCGGTGATCGCGCAGCGGATGCTCTATGAGCCTCGCCCGATGTCCGTGTATCGGCCGGGATTGCCGCCGGCACTCGAGGCCGTGGTGGACCGCGCGTTGCAGATTACGCCGTCGGATCGGTTCCAGAGCGCGAACGCAATGGCCGAGGCGCTCGAGGGCAACATGGACCGCGCACCGCGCGTGCTCACGCCGATCGAGTCATCGCCAGCTGGCTCGTTGCCCACGCCCGCGCCGTTCAGCGAGATCCCCGGCAGTGCGCGCGGCATTCGGCCGTGGCGATGGGTTGGCGCCGTCGCCGTGTCAGTCGCAATCGCCGGGGCCGTGCTCTCGTCGCGCGCGCCTCGCACCGCGGCGTCGCGAGCTGCCGATGGTACGCTCGCCGGCGACCCACGTCGGTTGGCGGTGCTCTATCTCGACAACCAATCACCGGATCAGCTCCCGGCGTGGGTGTCCGATGGGCTGACCGAGGAATTGATCGATCGGCTTGGCGCGGTGCAGGGACTGCGGGTGATCTCGCCCAACGGCGTACGGCCGTACCGGGGGCGCGCCATCGCTCCGGATAGCCTTGGTCGCCTGCTCGATGTCGGGACCATCATCAGCGGCAGTGTGGCACGGAGCGGAGACGCACTGCGCGTGAGTATCCGACTCTCCGATGCGTCGTCCAACCAGCTGCTGTACACGCTGCCGACGATTACGACGCTGTGGACCAGCGTGTTCGCGCTGCAGGACTCGCTCGCCGATCGCGTGGCCTTCGGCTTGCGCCAGCGGCTCGGCGAAGAAATCGCGGTTCGCGAGAATCGCCGGGAGACGTCGTCGGTGCCTGCGTGGGAACTGATGCAACAGGCGCAGGATGTGGTCAGAAGCGCCGACGAAGCGACGAAGCAACGCGGGGCCGGCCAAGCCGCTCGGTTGTACCTGCGTGCTGACTCGCTGTTGACGCGCGCGGAAGGCCTCGATCCATCGTGGCTACGGCCCACCATCCGACGCGGACTTGTCGCGCTGGGGTTGTCCTTCGGATCGTCGGTGAGTCCGCCAGGGATAGACCCATTGCAGTACGCCGCATGGAGCGTGGCGCAGCAGCACGTGGCGTGGGGGCAACGCGCGCTGGCCATCGCCAATGACGTCCTGCGTCGGGCGCCAAGAAATCCGGAGGCGCTTTCGCTTCGCGGGAACGCCGCGTTCCAACTGATGTCCATTGGTGCCGCAGACGCGGATTCGCTCGCGGCGCAGGCGACACGCGATCTGCTCGCCGCCGTCGACCTGCGGCCGAACATGGCGTCCGCGTGGTCTACCCTGGCCGACTTGGCCAAGCGGGAAGGGCGGTTTGCCGACGCCGCCGACGCGGCCCAGCGCGCCTTCAATGGCGACGCGTTCTTCGAAGTGCGGCGAACGGCGTCGACGGCCTTCTTCATGTCGCTGCGGGCCGGTCGCCTCGTCGATGCCCGAAAATGGTGCCAGTTCGGACTCGCCCACTATGCCGGCGATCCGCGTTTCACCGAGTGCGAACTGACGCTGTTGGGTTGGTCAGGCCGCTCACGAGCGGATGCCGACAGCGCCTGGCGCGTGTTGCGAGACATCGAGCGACGCGACACGCTGGGCATGCTCGCGCCGACGTGGAACTATCGACGGCTCATGGTTGCAGCGACGCTGGCGCGCGCCTCGCTCACCGACAGTGCACGCGCCGTCCTGCGCAACGTGCTCCAGCGACAGCAACAGGACTCGACCGTACGTGCCGTTCAGCTGGCGGAAGGCTATGTCCGACTGCTCGTCGGCGATCGCGACGGTGCGCTTCGCAGCATTGCCGCGCAGTTGCAGCGCGCGCCGAACGAGCGCGCCGAAGTGGCCGCACTGGAGTGGTTCACGCCGCTCCATGGAGATGCGCGATTTGATGCACTGACGGCGCGCGCTGCGGCTGGAGTCCCCGCTCCGCGTGCGGTCCCGTAAGCAAACGTCCACCAGCGAAGCCGTACGCCCAACGTGAGCTCGTGCAGGGTCGCCGGCTATTTCTGTTGCGGATCCGCGAGCAAACGCTGTTCGAGTTCACCAGCCTTCTTGGGATCCGTGGCCTTGTAGTAGCGCACCAGGAACGTCCTCGTCGCACCACGGGTGAAGAAGAGTGCGTCAGTATTTGCCGGCAGCGTACGGGTAATGACGCGGCCGTCAGTCAGGGTGATGGTGACCGCCGCCGACGCGATGCTCGCTGCGCTGAACTCGCCCGGGCCGGTCGTATCGGGGCAACGCCACTCCGAAATGCTCGTGTGAATGCAATCGAAGAACTTCTCGTCTGGCGAGGCAATGTACGCCGGTTCGGGATTCGATTTGGGGGTACACGCGGCCATGAGCGCCGAGAGGCTCGCGAGTAGCAGGACGGCGTGGCGCGGTGGTGTCGCTGCGGGCATGTCTTGTCTCAGGCGGAAGTGAGGGATTGGTTTGTGCGATCCGGGAAAGCTGTGCCCATTCTCGCGCTTCGGCGAGTGATTCGCCTGTTCTGGCGAATAAGACTGCGTCCACTACCGACCTCACCGCTGATGCCACGTGGTCTTCCAACCCTGATCGGCGCGCCGTACGACGCCGGCTCGTCGTTTCTCCGGGGGTCCGCTGAGGCACCGTCGGCCATTCGGTTGGAGATGCGTTCCGGCATGTCGAATTCATGGGCCGAGTCACTACGCGAGATCGTGCCCGGTCGATCGTTCGGGGATCTTGGCGATATCGCATTCGGCGACGACCCGCGGGCCGACATCGAGCGTGCCGTCGCGGAACTCATGGGGACGGGAGCGCGTCCGCTGGTGCTGGGCGGCGACCATGCCATCACGTATCCCGTGCTTCGAGCCGTTCGGCCGTCGCATCCACGACTGACCATCCTGCATCTGGACGCACACAACGACCTCTATGATTCGTTCGACGGCGAGCGTTTCTCCCACGCCTGTCCGTTCGCGCGCATCATGGAAGAGGGACTTGCCGACCAGTTGGTGCAAGTCGGGATCCGCGCCATGACGGGTCATCAGCGCGCGCAAGCGGATCGCTACGGTGTCGAGGTTATCGACATGCGACGCTGGATGGCGGGCGATCGCTATCAACTGCGCCATCCCGTGTATCTGTCCCTCGATATTGACGTGCTTGACCCGGCGTTCGCGCCGGGTGTCTCGCACCGCGAGCCGGGAGGCCTATCCGTGCGCGAGGTGCTTGGCATTGTGCAAGCCATCGATCAGCCGATCGTGGGCGCCGACCTGGTGGAGTACAACCCTCGCCGCGACGTGAATGGGCTGACGGCGCCAGTGTGCGCGAAGCTGGTGAAGGAAATCGTGGCGGCCATGGGCTGACGCGACTGCATGCGTGGGGCCACGTCTCGTCCTTGCGATGCGCCGATGCAGCATTCAGAATTGCTGCACTGCACAGGCGTGCCGACGCGGGTCACCGTTCGACATGACCATCAGTGTACTTCCCACACGTTACTTGGAGCCCTCTATGCGCCTGGTACTCGCAGCAACCGCCACCGTTGCCCTGGTCGCCGCGTGCGCTGGCGGCGACGCGGGCAAGGCGGCCACGGATTCCGCCGCGTCCCAAGCCACTGCCGCCGTCACGCCCCCAGTCATCACCATCGTGGCGCGCGACTTCGCGTACGACGCGCCGGATACTGTCACCGCCGGCATGGTGACCCTGAAGCTCGTCAATCAGGGGCCCGATCTGCATCATGTGCAACTGCTCAAGCTCGACGACGGCAAGACCGTGGCTGACCTCACCGAAGGTCTCAAGCACATGACGCCGGGCTCCCCGCCCCCACCGTGGGTGCACGACGTGGCCGGGCCGAACACGCCCGTTCCTGGGGGCGAAGTGTCGCTGACGGAGGAACTGGCGGCCGGCAACTATGCCATCATCTGCTTTATTCCTGGAGCAGATCACATTCCGCACGCCATGAAAGGCATGGTGCGTGCGTTGACGGTCGTACCTGCCGCCGCCAATGCGCCGCTGGCCGCCGCGCCGGTGGCCGACATCACGGTGAACATGACCGACTACGCCTGGGCGGTGTCACCGGCCATCACGCCGGGCAAGCACATCATCAAGCTGACCAATAGCGCCACACAATCGCATGAGATGGTCCTCGCCGAGCTTGCACCGGGCAAGACCGCCGCTGAGCTGGCGGCATGGATCGAGAATCAAAAGGGCCCGCCACCAGGCAAGCCGATGGGCGGCATTTCCGGAATGCCGAACGGGGGCGTGGCATATCTGCCAATCGACCTGCCCGCCGGTGAGTATGCGCTCTTGTGCTTTCTGCCCGACGCGAAAGATGGCAAGCCACACGTCGCGCACGGCATGCTGACACAGTTCACGGTGAAGTAGCGTCCGCTGCTTCCGGCGCAGGCGGTGCTAGAAGGTCACCGTCTGCGCCACATCGTTGGCGGCAGCGAAGTACAGCGATCGTCGCCGTTCGCCGGGCAATGCCAGCACCACCACCAGGTTCTGTTCGCTCGGGAATTGATCGAACAGCAGCGCGTTTCGCACGGTCACCGTTTTTGGTTGGACCCCGGCTCGGAGTTCGAGCAGATAGATCTGCACACCGCCGCCGGCAGGATCCATCTCTCGGCTACTCTGCAGCATCGTGGCGCGGAGTCGCCGCCCATCGGCGTCGACGCGAACACTCGCGTTGAAGTACGCAGCCATCACGGAGTCCGCGGAACGGTCAGCGGCCAGGCTGAATGCCACATTGCGCGAGAATGCGCGCAGGCCCTTTTCCAGATCATCGGCAAAACAGCGAACGCGCCAGAGAATGACTCCGTTCTCGATCACGACGCGCGATTGCGTAACATGCAGATCGTGCACGCGTTCACCCACGAGCCGCCGCGGCGCACGTGCGCTCGCCGTCGCGGCTGCTCGGTCCGGCGTTGACGCCAACGCGTGGCCTTGCATGAGCACAAGCATCACGGTCGCCAGCGGAGTGACCACCCGAAGCATAGGGGTTACGAAATGGGCTTGAGCGGCTTCTTCCACGCGTTGTTCGTTCGATCCACGTCGGCATAGCCTTGATCAGGATCGAGCGTCACGCTCGTGATCTCCTTGTCCGAGAAGAAGCCGTGCGTATGCAGTTTTTCGTTTCGGCGCCACGCTTCGGCCGGTAGTCGAATGCGTGACTTGCTGCCGTCGGCGTACTCCACCTCGATCTCGATCGGCAGCACGAGCCCTCCGCGATTCTCCACGGTGAACCGATGGTAGTAGCGACCGCGATCGGTGTTGCCGGCGAGCACGGTGGCATCCTGCGATTCCACTTTGGTCAGTGCCTGATCGTTATTGTAGGTGGTGTAGAACCACCCACGCCAGAAGTAGTCCAGCTGTTCACCAGCGCCGCTGGCGAGCGTCCGAAAGAGGTCGGCCGGCATCGGGTGCTTGAACATCCACTTCTTCGCGTACTCACGAAACGCCAGATCAAAGCGCTCCGGGCCAAGAATCTTCTCACGCAGCATCACGAGCCCGGCCGCCGGCTTGCTGTAGCCATTGTTGCCGAACTGTCGATGGATGTAATCTGACTCCGTCATGAGCGGAACCTGATCCATGTCCTTCATGTAGTTCACGATGTTCGGTGCCGGTCCACGCATGGTCGCTTTGGGCCAGTCCTTGTCGTAGTCCACCGAGCCATAGTACTCGAGAAACGAGTTCAACCCCTCGTCCATCCAGGTCCATTTGCGCTCGTCGGTCGCTACGATCATCGGAAACCAATTGTGTCCGACTTCGTGAATGGTCACCGCCGCCAGCGCGTACTCTTGCCGCTTGCTGTACGTACCGTCGGCGCTGGGCCGACCGCCGCAGAATGCGATCATGGGGTACTCCATACCTCCCACCGCCCCGTTCACGTTCGACGCTTGCGGGTAGGGATAGTCGAACGCCAGCCGGCCGTACGTACGCATGGTCTGCGCAATCGCCTTGGTGGACACCGCACTCCACAGCGGCATCGCTTCCCGCGGGTATACGGAGTGCAGCTCGATCGCTCGGCTGGTCGGCGCATACCGAAAGCCTGCGGCGTCCCACACAAAGGTCTTGGATGACGCCCAGGCGAAGTCGCGCACGTTCTCCGCGGTGAAGCGCCAGGTCAGCGCGCCGCTGCCCGTGGGCCGCGATGCAGGGGTCTGGACTTCCGCTGGCTTGACGATGAACACCGGCGTGTCGCTGGCAATCGCCGTCGCCAGACGCGCACGTTGCGTGCCGGTCAGCACATCAAGCGGATTGCGCAGCGAGCCTGTGGAGCGGACGATGTGGTCGCGCGGCACGGTCAGGCTCACGTCGTAGTTGCCAAACTCGAGATAGAACTCACCCTGACCCAGAAACTGGTCGTTCTGCCAACCGTTTACGTCGTCGTAGACGGCGGCACGGGGGAACCACTGCGCGATTTCGTAGATCCATCCATCCTTCACCTGTTCACGCACGCCGCGACTGTTGTTGCCCGCTTCCGGCACAACAAACGACCAGTCGATGTCAATCTGCGCTGACCCGCCGGTCGGCAACGGTGCGTCGAGTTCCACGCGCATCTGCGTTCCGTTCACGAGATATCGTGCAGGCTTCGCAATGCCCCTCGCCGAAACCGTCGCCACGCGCTTGATGTCGTACCCACCGAATTCGTCCTTGTCGGGTAGCAGAAACTGACGCGCCTGCGGTGACAGCGTCGCCGGCAGCGCATCCTTGCTGAGGTTGGCGCGACTGGACTTGTCCTCGATGTTCTGATCCAGCTGAAACCACACGTATGTGAGCGTGTTCGGAGAGTTGTTGCGATACGTCACGCGCTCCGTTCCGGTGAGGCCGTGTGACACGGTATCGAGTGCGGCGCGAATGACGTAGTCCACCTTCTGCTGCCAGTAGCGCGGTCCGGGCGAGCCTGACGCATCTCGAAAATCGTTGGGTGACGGCCACTCATCCAGTGCACGAAACGAGGACCGATTCGTGCGAGGGTTGGGTTCAGCGTTGAGCCACTGTTGCGCGGACACGAGGCGCGGGAGCAGGCAGGCCAGGGTGAGTACGACCGGAACGCTGTGGCGAACCAGCAAACGTGCGCACAGACCGAGCGCTGCCTTCATGATGAACTTCCCGTTGAACTTTCCGGTGACCTTCACCCAGATCTTCACGTGGATCTTCTCTGATCGGAGGGACAAGCACGACGCGTGCCTGAATCAAAACGCCAAACACAACAGGAGGAAAGCAAACCCGCGCCAGACTCGCCCTAGCGCGCGATTCCGATACGCTGCAAGAACAGAAAGAGCCCGAATCCGCCGGTGATGACCGTTACGAACTGTGACCAGTGCCGCTGAGCGACCGACAGGCGAACGGCCACGGTGCCGGCCACCAACAGCGTGGACAGGATGGCCAGTTGCCCTATCTCAAGGCCCACATTGAAACCAAGCAACGGGATCGCCATTCGCTCCTCCTCGCCCAACAGCGAGCGCAGATACCCGGAAAAGCCGAGCCCGTGAATCAACCCGAACACCGCCGCCAGCACGAATCGGACACGCGGCACCGCGCCATCTTGTCGTGAACTTGCCCGCCGCTGCTCCACCACGGCGAGGGCCGCCGCGCCGAGGATGGTGAGCGGAATGAGCATCTCCACGACCGTCGGTGCGATCGTCACGAGCTGGAGCGTGGCAAGCACGAGCGTGATGCTGTGACCCACGGTAAACGCGGTCACCAACCACAACAGGCGCCGCCAATCGGCAAACGAGTAAGGAATGGACAACGCGGCGATGAACAGGATGTGATCGTACCCCGACAAATCCGCGATGTGACGCAATCCCAATTGCAGGTACAACACAAAGTCCTGCACGACGCTGCCGGAATCAGTAGTCGACAGGGCGCAGATACGATTCGCCGATCCCGGAATGACTGACCATCGCGGTGGACGGCTGTCGGCGTTTCCAGTGCGTTCCGCTTAGGCGGCGCTGAACAAGCGCCAGCTCATCCGGCTGAAACCCGCGCGCGCGCATGGCCTCGTGGGTGAAGCCGTGGAGTAGCCCGTTGAGGATGTCGTCGGCGCGCCCGTAGCTGATGCCCAGATCTGCCTCGTCGGTTTGTCCCACAATCAAGTCTGCGGTGGCGGGCTTGCTGACGATCACGTCCGGTACGCCCAAGTGACGAGCGAGCTCCCAGACCTGCGTCTTGTAAAGATCGCCAATTGGGTTGAGCGGCGGTGAATCGTCCGCATGCCAGGTGAAGTAGCCGAAGAGTCGTTCGGTCTTGTTGCCGGTTCCCAGCGGAAGGGCCCCGTATCTGGCGGAGAGGTCGAACAGCGCGATCATGCGCGTGCGCGCCATGACATTGCCTCGGCGTCCCCCGTCAGCGTCCGGCTCGTGGCCAAGGTATCCGTCAACCGCGGCGGAGATATCGAGCGTACGTGACTCGATGCCAAGCGCGTCAATCACGAGCTGTGCATGCTCGAGCGATTCGGCGCTTGACGTCCGGTACGGCAGACGCACGCCGACCACGTTGTGCGCGCCGAGCGCTCGTACGGCGAGTGCCGCCGTCACAGCGGAGTCCACGCCGCCGGACAGACCCACCACCGCACGACCGAATCCCCGACGCGTCATCTCTTCGCGCAGAAAGCCCACCAGCCATTCCTCGGTCATCGTCGCGTCAATTCGCAGCGACGGAGGACCACCGTGCTCACCCATGCCATGACGCACCACCGGCAGCGCGTCCGGGACCAAACGGGCAATATGGTTGGCCTTCGCCATTGCCTCGACGGGTACCTGAAACTCGCCGGTGCTGAATCCACGCCCGCTGAAGAGCAGGTCTGCGGCCGCTGGTTCGGCGCCATCGTAGAGCAGTGCGGTCGGCACGCCATCCTGAACACGACGCACCGTGTCCAGCAAATGGGGGAGCGCCACTCGCAGATCACCCAGGAGCGGCGCGTCAGCGCGCGCCCGCACCAGGTCATCGAGGTCGAGCGTGACGGACACAAAGCTCTCATCCCACACTGGCGCTCTTCCCCGTACGTCACCACCGGGTCCTACCAGCAGCGAGCTGCCAAAGAACCGTTTCCCTCCTTCCGTGCCGACGAGGTTGGAAAGGCTGGCGTACATGCCATGTTCCTCGGCAAGGTCGCGCATGACACGCTCCCAGCGCGCGGCACTATACGGTCCCGGAATGCCATCGTCGCGTGGCCAGAGTCCGCGAGCCGGCGCTGCCGCTGAGACGAACACCACTTGCGCTCCGTCCAGCGCCGCAATGGTGCCGGATACCGAATGCCAGGCGTCCTCGCACACCAACAGTGCCGCCCGTCCCCACGGCGTCTCGAACGCACGAATCTCCGTGCCTCGCTCGACGAACCGTTCTTCGTCAAACAGGCCATAGGTCGGCAGGAAGTTCTTCCGATGTACGTGCCGCAACACCGGCGGACCATCGTCCAGGCCGATCGTCAGGTACGCGATGCTGTTGTACAGGGTCTCACGCCACCGCTCATAGAAGCCGAGCACGATGTCCACCGGCACGCAGCGAATGTTCGAGGCGGCACAGGCCGTACGATACGCATCGTCAATGTCGTAGGCGAGCGCGCCTGCCGTGCACGCCACCTCGCGCACACCTCCCTCCACGAAATACCCGGACAATGCCGTCTCGGGAAAGTGCACGACTTGCGGTCGCGGATCGAGCGTTGCCGCCTGAGCGCAAAGCGCACCGACGCGAGAGAGGTTGGCGGCCGTGTCACCCTTTTTCGGGGCGAACTGGCAGATGGCCAGAGTCAGTGGGCGGATCGGTTCAGCGGGCATCAGTGGAAGCTGTGACAGAGGCCACGGCCGATCAACTGATGCGGGGGTACGTATTTTCATGGACATGCGCCCAATCCTCTCTCTTCACCACCGGCTGCGTACACTCGACCGATGGGCGCGACCGGTTGCGGTCACCCTGGCTGTGCTGCTCTTCCCAAACGCTCCGGCGTTTGCACAGGTGGCGGTCACGCCCGTCCCGGTCGCGCCCGTCCCGGTTGGCACGGGCGAGGCTTGGCGTATCATCGTCCCCGCGCAGGCCACGTTGGTTCTGGCGCGGGACGGCACGCTCATCGGACAAATGGGCCGGGAACGACGGCTGAGCGTGCCCATCCGGGCGCTTCCGAAGTTTGTCGGACAGGCGTTCATCGCCGTCGAGGACAAGCGCTTCTATCAGCACGATGGTGTCGATCTGGTGGGAGTCGCCGGCGCCCTCAAGGATGCGGTGACCAAGGGCAACCTGCGGGGAGCAAGTACGATTACCCAACTCCTGGTCGGCAACATGCATCCCGACCTCATTGATCGGCGCGACCGCTCGCCGGTGCGCAAGCTCCGAGAGCAACAGGCCGCCCGCGAAATGGAGAAGCGCTATAACAAGGAGCAAATCCTTGAAGCATTCCTGAATCAGATATCGTTTGGTCGCGGCGCGTTTGGCATCGAAATGGCTTCGCGTCAGTACTTCGGTAAGGGCGCGGCCGACCTCACGCTCGCCGAAGCTGCGTCGCTGGCGGCCATGCCGAAGAGCCCCGTGCAGTACGATCCCGGGCGATTTCCGGATCGAAACCGGGGTCGGCGCAACACGGTGCTGGCCCTCATGGCTGAGCAGGGCTTCGTCACCGCCGCGCAGGCCGCCTCAGCTCAGCGCGAACCCGTGCAGACAACGGCCGTTGCAAGCCTTCCGGCGCCATGGGTCACCGATGTGGTACGCGTGCAGGCGGAACGCGCTGGTATTCCAGTCATGCAGGGAGGCTACCGCATCCACACGACCATCGACGCGGCGCTGCAGCTGGCCACGCAAAGCGCGGTGTCGGAGGGCCTCGACGAGATCGAGACCCGACCCGGATTCCGTGGTAACGCCTGCGCCAAGACCCTTCGCACCGACAGCGCCCACTCCACGAAGGGTGCGGCGAAAGTGCAGGCATGCCTCGAAGGCGCGGCGGTCGTGCTCGATCCCTCCACGGGCGATGTGCGCGCACTCGTGGGCGGGCGCGATTTCGCGCGGTCGTCCTTCAACCGGGCGGTCGATGGGAATCGTCAGCCGGGCTCGGCGTTCAAAGCCTTCGTCTATGCACAAGCGCTCGCCGAAGGGATGACGGCCACCAGTGCCGTGGCCGATACCGCGCTACGGCTCCGGTTGGAGAATGGCCAGCTTTATAGTCCAGACAACGCCGACAACGAGTTCCTGGGCATGTTGACGATGCGCGAGGCGCTGACGCGATCGCGGAATCCAGTGGCGGTGCAGCTGGCCCTCGCAGTCGGTATGGACTCCGTGATCGCCTTGGCCAGACGCGCCGGCTTGCGGAGCGCGATCGCGCCGTATCCATCGAGTGCCCTTGGCGCCTCGGTCGTACAACCGCTCGACTTCGTGGCCGCGTACGCGACGTTCGACAATGGCGGACTGGCGGTGGAGCCTCGATTCATTGCGCGTATTGAAGAAAGGACCGGACGCGTCGCGTACACCACGTCGCCCACAACGCCTCGTGTCGCGATCGATCCGCGCGTGGCGTTCATCGTGCGCGATATGATGCAGGATGTGGTGTCGCGAGGTACGGCGACGGCGCTTCGCCGCCTGGTGCCGGCGCGCATTCCGGTGGCAGGTAAGACCGGCACGACCAACGACAATACGGATGTGTGGTTCGTTGGCATGACGCCGGAATTGGTCGCCGGAGTCTGGATTGGGTTCGACAAACCGGCCATGATCTCGCCGGGAGCTGTTGGCGGCACGCTCGCCGCGCCAATCGCGGGACGGATTATCGCCGCAGCCTATGGTCCGCGTGGCAGCGGAGCCTGGCCACCCCCTCCTGGCCTCGTCGGGGTCGAGCTTGACCGCGCGACGGGAAAGCCCGCCGACGCACTCACACCGCCGGACCGCCGATACACCGAGTGGTATCTCGACGGTACAGAGCCTGGTGCGCCCGTTTGGCCATGGAGCCTGTTCCGGTTTGGGGCCATCGGGCACTAGAGCACAACCTTGTCATCAGTCGTCTGCGACGATGTGTGCAGCGGCTCGTTGACTTCCGGTTGAGGAGCGGTTGAGGTCGAGTTGAGGTCGAGTTGAGCAGTGTGCCGAAAATTGGTGGTCCGCTCGATGGACATCGAGCGTGCGACACACCCACCCGATCACTGCGAGGAACTCTCCCCATGACGAATCCCACCGGCAATTTCAACGACGAGCGTCTTGATCGCGCCTTGGCTACCTCGTCGGATGCGCGACTGCAACGCTTCATGGAAGGAATGAATGCCCTGACCCAGTGGCGCGAGCGCAATGCGAACGCGCTGGAGGTTGAAGCGCGCTCGAATGACTGGCTCAAGGCACACGTTGCCCTGGTTGATGATGCGAGCGACCGCTGGGGCAAAGGCGTGCAGGCCCAGGCCGATAGCGCGATCACGAACCGAGAGGTCTGGAAAGAGCTGCGTCCGCTGTGGATGAAGGCCTTCAACAATGAATCCGCCGCTGGACTGGCGGACATCTACTCGCAGCTCAACCTGCCGCTCTCCGGGTTCGAGCAGCACTGGCTGCCCAGCGTGCTCGGCGGAAAGCCACAGCCGTGGTCGACGTGGCGGGGAACCGCCTCGAGGCTCGGACTCACCTACGTCGATGGCGTCGACACGGCGGACACTCCCGCTGCGCCACCGCCGGCGACTGAGGACGTGGGCACCGTCCGACAAGCACTGGACGATAAGCCGCCGGTTCGGTCGCTCTGCCTCAGCGCGCCGTACCAGAACTCGAGTTCCAGTTCATCGCGCGACGGCGTGGCTGTCATCACCAACCGCGGCGGTGTGGATACTCAGTCCGGCTCCGGTTTCATCGACACCATGTCCTTCGCCCCGGTGTTGGCGGGTGGCGGGGGAAGCGTTGCCATGACGATTGGTCGGAGCGTCGCCTGGCCCAAGGGCTACGAAGCGCTGACTGTCTCGGTGGCGTTCACGTTCAACGCCAGCATGATTGCCCTGGCAGTACTGGGAGGGGCCACCACGAGTCTCGAGCTTGTTGTCCTCGTTGCCTTTAGCGACGGCAGGCAAGAGCTGCAGACCAGTTTCATTGGCGCAGCGACGGCACCGCTGCTGTTCGGCTGCAAGTCAGATGTTCCCCAAACCACACGCACATTGATCAACCCCAACCTCGCGCTCGACGGGACCTCCGGCAACGCGATCATTCTGGCTGGCCTCCGTGGGTACTCGGCCGCCGTTGGAATTGTGGGCAGCTCCGCGGCGCGGGTGCAAGCCAACTTCGTGGTCAATTCCATCTGTACCACCGTTCGCTGACACGGCAGATGTCCCGGGTCACGCGAGCGGATCTATCGAGTCCATCGAAAGAATCGATGTCTGGGTGACTGGTTCCGTACGGGCGCATTCGTAGCTTGCAATCAGAAGGGGAGTAGCACCGCGGGCTGTGTCCCGTGCGACCAATTCGTCAAGACTGCGCTCGCGAGTGCGCACGGATTGGCCGGGCTCTGACTCCGGTATGGACAGTCAGACTGCGCGAGACCTTCGCAACCACCGCACAACCGTGCGGTGGTCCTGCGAAGCTGCTCGCGCTTCGCGCCACCATCTGACGTGAGCATCTCATGTCTGTGACTTGGCAAGCCCCCTCGCGCATCGCCGCGCGCCGCCGCCTGCATCCCTCCATCCACCTGCTTCTGCTGCTGCCGATTGGCGCATGCGCCACCATTCGTCAGGATGAGATTGGTGTCAAGACGCGATTCGGTCGCGTGTCCAGCGGTCCGTTGCAGCCGGGAGCGCAGTTCGTGATTCCCGGTGTCAATTCCGTGCTGCGCGTGCCGTCGCGCGTGGTGAATCGTGAAGTCCGACTCGAGATGCCCACGCGCGAGGGGCTCAACGTCTCGGCGGAAGTATCGATTCTCTATCGTGCTCGCCCCGAGCAAGTCGCGCGCATCCTCGAAAAGAGTGGCCTCCGCTACGAAGACGACGTCATCATCCCGGTCTTCCGCTCAGCGGCCGCCGACGTCTCCGCTCGTTACATGGCGAAGGATCTGCACTCCGGCACGCGTGCCGGTATCGAAACCGCGATCAAGACGCAGATGATGTCCGTGCTCGAGTCGCGCGGATTCGAGGTGGAGAACGTTCTGCTCAAGAGCATTCGACTCCCCGCGGATCTTGCGCGGTCCATCGAGGAAAAGCTCGAGGCGGAGCAACGCTCGGAGCAGATGCGGTTCGTGCTCGATCGAGAGAAGCAGGAAGCGGAGCGTCGCACCATTGAGGCCACCGGTATCCGTGATGCCTGGGCCATCATCGCCCAGGGGCTGACACCGTCGATCATCTCGTATCAGTCCATCGAAGCGTTCCGCGAGTTGGCGCGGAGCCCCAATGCCAAGGTGATCGTCACGGATGGCAAGACGCCGATGCTCCTGAACGCGGATACGAACGGCGATCTGTCCGGTGCGCGTTCGGCACCCTCCGGCGGATCCGCATCCCTGAGCGCACCGAGCAGCACGCTGCCCACCCCGAGGCGCATCGAGCGTCCACTGGCGCCGCTACCACCGCGGTCGCCGTAACGGGTCCTGCATCGCTCAAAGCGCATCGCCGCCGTGTGCCTCGCACACGGGCGAGGCGGTGCGCACCACTCATTCACGAGGGAGTCGCATGCGTTCCAGAAGTCTGCTCGCCAGCGCGTTGATGTTCGCGGTTTCGTGCATCAGTGCCCGGCCTGCGCACGGGCAATGGTCGGTCGCGCCGTCGGTCGCGCTCGGTCCGGCCATTCCCACCGGTGCGTTCGGTAGCGGGGTCAACGAAGGCGTTGCTCTCAAGGGCGCGCTCTGGATGCGAGCGCCGCGATTCCCCGTCGGGTTCACGTTCGAAGGGATGTACGCGCAGTTTCGCGACGCACGACCTGCCGTCGCATCTCAGGACTCACGTCTGTTCGCGGTCGTGGCCAACGTCACCACGCGGCGCCATGAGCGCAAGCTCGACCTCTACGGTATCGCTGGCGCGGGCTGGTACTGGCGCGATGGCCCGAACGATACCTTCGCCGATCGCCAGGCGCCCGGGGTGAACATCGGCGTCGGGGAGATCATCGCCCTCGGCTCCCGGGATTTCTTCGTCGAACTGCGCCTGCATGCGGTGCGCAAGCCCGCTCGAACGCGTGAGCAGTGGATGACCTTCATGCCGCTCCTCATCGGAGCGAGGTTCTGATGCCGATCTACGTCCGCAACATGATCCCGTTCGTGTTCGCATTCGTGCTTCCGGCAACGGCGTCGGCGCAAGGCAAGACGCGCCCGGTGCGCGCGCCCGCCACGCGCATTGCGATCTTCGATTCGCGCATGGTCTTCGATTCCATGCCGGAACGCAGCGCCGTGGAATCGGAATTCGCACTCGAGCAGGCCAAGGCTCGCACCATGGTGAGCGCCGCGTCGGATTCGTTGAGACTCGCGCTCGATGCTCTGGTGCAGGCGGAAGAACGCTTGACACCACGTGAGCGCGAAGCCGGCAAACTGAACCTCCGTGCGCGTGAATTGCTGGTCGAACAGATGTTGGAGAATCTTGATAGCGTCGTGCAGCAGCGATTGAACGAGTTGCGCGGACCGCTCCTGCTTCGCATCCGTGAGGCCGTTCGCACAGTGCGCGTCCGTCAAGGCTACCAGCTGGTGATCGACCGCTCCACCGAAGGGCTGGAAATCGACGCGGACGACACGATTGACATCACCCGTGCGATCGTGGAGGAACTGCGCCGCGCTCGGCCGGACAGTCCCACGCCCGCAGAAGGCGCGGCGCACAGACGGACCGAGTCGCGCGGAGTGCGCAGCTGATGCGCCGCGCGCTGTCCATCGATGCGTTCCACGAGCGACGCAAACAACAGCTGTCGCTGGAGCACGTCACCAAGATCTATCCCGGCGGTTCGAGAGCGCTGGACGACGTCTCGCTGTCGCTGACCAAGGGCTTGAACGTCGTTCTTGGGCCAACGGGAGCAGGAAAATCCACGCTGCTCAACGTGATGAGTGCACGCGAGGCGCCCGATCGCGGCTCCGTGTCCTACGGCGACATGGCTGGCGACAGCAATCCGATGCTGCTTCGCGGGTACGCCGCATTCATGCCACCGGCCGTCCGGGTCCCTGCACCGGTCCCGGTCCATGTGGCGTTGGAGCATTTCGCAGCGCTGGACAATCCAACCGGTGCTCAGCTGCGCCGCGCGCGCGTGGACGCGCAATTGCGTGACGTAGGCCTGTGGGGAGCGCGAGCGCTCAGGGTCGGCGAACTATCGCCGTCCATGCATCGTCGATTTCTGTTGGCGATCGCGCTCTTGACCTCACCCAGGCTGCTGCTGCTGGATGAGCTCGCGCGCGACCTGAACGAAGCAGACGCACGCGCGTTCCTCGACGTGCTCGAGGAAATCGCCGAGCACCGCATCGTCATCGTCGCGACGTCGGTGGCTGCTGTCTTTCGCAATCGCCTCGCCCATCTTGTGGTGCTGCGCCGCGGACGAGTGGTGCGTGAAGGACCGGCCGATCGACTGGTTGACGACTTCTCGGGTCGCATCTGGAGCTCCAGCGTAGCGCCCGAGGCCGTGCACGCCCTGGCGCGGCGTCACTGCGTGCTCTCCACGCAGCACGCAAACGACGTGGTCACTGTCGTGGTGTGCTCGGACGAACAGCCCGGGTCAGGCTTTGTCGCCGTCGAACCAGACATCTCGCATGTGTACCAGTACGACCTTGCCGCGACCGGCTGAAGCGGATCGCGGCAAGAATCGGACGACGCACGTGGCGCTGTGGACCTACACGCCCACCAGGAGCGCCTCTTCGGCCTCGACGCTGGCCCGACCGCCATCGACCAGCGCGATGGACAACACGTCGGTGAGTGTCTCCACCGGATAGAACGTGAGTTGATTCCGCACTTCGTCGGGCACGTCCTCCAGATCGCCTTCATTCGCCTTCGGCAGGATGACGTGCTTGATACCGGCGCGGTGCGCGCCCAGCACCTTCTCTTTCAGTCCACCGATCGGCAGCACACGTCCACGCAGCGTGATTTCGCCAGTCATGGAGACGTCGCGCCGCACCTTGCGGTTGGACATCTCGCTGACCAGTGCGGTAGCGATGGCGATGCCGGCACTGGGGCCATCCTTCGGAATAGCGCCGGCTGGCACGTGGATATGCGCTTCACTCGCAGTTCCCACACGAGAGGCAGGAATGCCCAGCCGCTCGGCGTTGTTGGTGGCGTAGGTGAGCGCCGCACGCGCGCTTTCCTTCATGACATCACCGAGTTGGCCCGTGAGAATGAGGGAAATGGGACCGACGCGCACCATTTCTTCATCCGCGTCGAGGCGTGGCTTGGACTGGCCGCGTCGAATGGACGCTTCCACGAACATGATGTCACCGCCCATCGGCGTGTAGTACATGCCCGTGGAAATCCCCACCTCGTCGTGCTCGGCGGCACGTTCAGGATGCACCTTGGGTCGGCCGAGCAGGTCGCGCACCTCGTCCGCCGAGATGATCTTGTCGTCGATGGCGGCGCTGTCTCCGGTGGCAACACGGCGTGCGACCTTTCGGGCGACCGCGCCAAGCTGGCGTTCAAGCTGCCGGACGCCGCTCTCCCGCGTGTACTGGCTGATCACACTCATGACGGCTTCGTCGGTGAACGACAGGTCGCGACCACCCAACCCTGACTCCTCAAGTTGTCGCGGAATCAGATACGTCTTGGCGATGGCCGCCTTCTCGCTCTCCGTGTAGCCGCTGAAGTCCACGACTTCCATGCGGTCAAGCAACGGACCGGGGATGTTCTGGATGAAATTCGACGTCGCGATGAAGAGTACTTCGCTCAAGTCAAAGGGAACGCCGAGATAGTGATCCGTGAACGAGTCGTTCTGCGCCGGATCAAGCACTTCGAGCAGCGCACTCGACGGATCTCCCTGATACGACGTGCCCAGCTTGTCCACCTCATCGAGCAGGAAGACTGGATTCTTCGTACCGGCGGACTTCATACCCTGGATAATGCGCCCCGGCAATGCACCCACGTACGTGCGCCGGTGTCCCCGAATGTCGGCTTCGTCCCGCGCGCCACCCAGCGCCACGCGCACATACTCGCGTCCCAGCGCTCGCGCGATCGACTTCGCGATGGATGTCTTGCCCACACCCGGTGGCCCGTTGAAGAGCAGAATCGGGCCGCGCGCCATAACACGGGCTTTCGCTTCGCGAGTGTCCGTGATGGTCTTCTCCGACGAGCCGTTGCTCGATGACACGGGCGCGTCGTCGGCGTCGCTGCGCAGCTTGGCGACAGAAAATTCGCCGGTGGTGGCCACTTCGGCCGCGACCTGCTGTGCGCGGAGTTGGCGGACGGCAAGAAACTCGAGCACGCGATCCTTCACGTCCTTGAGGCCGTAGTGATCCTCTTCCAGGATCTCGGCCGCTCGTACCAGTTCGAGATGATCGTCCGACCGCTTGCTCCATGGGAGCTCGGCCATCCACTCGAGGTAGGTGCGAATGACCTGCGCTTCCATGCTCTCGCGTCCGGCGCGTTCAAGCCGACCGATCTCACGCTCCACTTCGGCCCGCGCTTCCTTGGGGAGGTCGAGCTTGGTGAGTTTCTCCCGGAGTTCGGCGATCTCCTTGCCTTGATCGTCGTCACCCAGCTCCTTCTGAATGGCCTTGAGCTGTTCGCGGAGGAACATCTCGCGCTGCCGATCGCCAAGCTCTTCCTGTACCTGCGACTTGATGTCCTCCTGCGCTTCGAGCAAGCCGATCTGTCGCTGCACATGCACCAGGACACGCCGCAGTCGCTCTTCCACCGAGAGGGTCTCGAGCAGTCCCTGTTTCTCGGGCACCGTGAGCTCGATGTAGCCGGCGACAAGATCCGAAAAGCGTCCGGCGTCGTCCACGGAATCCAACACCTGATGCACCACTTCCTCCGGAAGTCCCCGCTTCTCGCCGAGTTCGGCGGCACGCTCACGGGCTTCCTTGTGAAGGGCTTCGAAGGCAGCATTTTTCACGTCCAGCGGCATCATCTCTTCCGCCGGAACGATCACGGCCACCATGTGGCCATCCTGCTCGCTGTACTGGAGTGCGGTCGCGCGCTGTTCGCCCTGCAGCAGCAGCTGCACGCCGCCGAGCCCACGCTGGATCTGCCCGATACGGGCGATCACGCCGGTGGTGAACAGAATGTCGGTGGTTGGCTCTTCGGAGTTGTCGCGCTGGGCGACGGCGAAGACGAGACGGTCGCCCTTAAGTGCGGTCTCGATAGCCCGAAGCGTACCGGGCCGACCGGCGGCGATCGGAGCTGTGATACCGGGGAACATGACGGTCCCGCGCAATGGCAGGACGGGAAGTGTTTGGCGCTGGCCCATTGAAACGATCCTGGTCGAGGATAAAGGTGACCCCTCTAGTCTGGCACATTCCGCACCAACGGATCTCCGCCATCGCGGCAGGAGTTGGAACTTTTCCCTGACCGTCTGACGTAGGGGCAGCCAGTCCCATGCCGCGACGGCTGGTCCGACCCGGCGATCGGCGAGGCCAGCCTCGCCGTTGCGCTGTTGAAGTGTCCACACCGGTGCTACACTAGAGGTACCGGTTCGACTCCCCCGATTCCCCAGCGAGTGCCCGATTCCGCAGCTCCGTCCGCAGAGGACGCCGAACTCCGAGCGCATGTTGAGACTGCGCTCAGTGCCTCCTACGAGGTCGATCAGGAGATTGGACGCGGTGGCATGGGTATCGTTTACCGGGCCCGCGACAAGCGCCTGAAGCGCGTGGTCGCCATCAAGTTGCTGCCGCCAGAGCTGTCGTTCCGGCGAGACATTCGGTCCCGCTTTCTTCGGGAGGCCGAGACCGCCGCGCAGCTTGGTCACCCGAACATCGTTCCCATCTACTCGGTCGACGAAGTCGGGAATCTGGTCTTTTTCGTGATGGCTTGCATCGACGGCGACAATCTCGCCAAGATGCTCCAGAAGCGTGGACCACTGCCAATCGAGAATGCCCGTCGCTGGATCGGCGAGGTGGCCGACGCCCTGTCGTATGCGCATTCGCGTGGTGTGATCCATCGTGACATCAAGCCCGACAACATTTTGTTGGACGGCATCGACGGCCGAGCGCTGGTCACCGATTTCGGGATCGCTCGGGCGATGATGGACAGCGGTGAGACCTCCCGACTGACGGCGACCGGTATGGCCATTGGCACGCCTGCATACATGTCTCCCGAGCAGGCTTCCGGCGACCGGGATCTGGACGGACGCAGTGACCTGTACTCGCTCGGGGTGGTGGCGTACCAGATGCTCGTTGGCGAGCCGCCGTTTATCGGCAATACCACGCCGGCCTTGTTGGTCAAGCATCTGGCCGAGATGCCGGTGCCGGTCTCACACCGGCGCCCGGACGTGCCTGCCGATCTGGCAATGATCGTGATGCGACTGCTCGAGAAGTCGCCGGAAAACCGATTTCAGACTGCCACCGAGGTTGTCCAGGCCATCAAAACCGGTATCGTGCCGCCAGCGCCCCCTCGGGCCGGGTCCACGGGAATCGGGAGCCCGCTGTCGTTTGCGGGGGGCGGCAGTGCGCCCATGACCGGAATCCCGATGGGCGGTATGCCGGTGTCCGGGCTTCGCGATTCGCGCGGGGGTATGCCGTCGTATTCGCCGCCCACGTACCAGTCCAATACGCAAGGACCATCAGCCGCTGGCTACAGCGCGGATTATCGCAATGCGAGCACCGGTGAGCATGCGCCAACGGCATCTGATCTGGTGCGCTGGGAAGCTCCGCCGGTCATGAAGTTCCGGCGGATTCTCGCGCCGTATCTGTTTGTCAACGGCGCACTACTGGTCGTGAGTTTGTTCGCCGGAAAGGATCTGCTGCCGGTCACCACGCTCTGGACCATCTACGTCGCGTGGAAGTACGCGCGCCTGTGGTCGGACGGGTACGACTGGAAGGACGTGCTTCGTCAGCCGCGGCATCGTCTGTTCGGCGAGGTGCTGTCCGATCTCGGCGACAGCCTCCACGCGACGTTCTCTCGACAAAAACGTGAGGAGCTCCGCGCCCAGGGGAAACTCCGGAACAGGCTGTCTGGTGTGTTGTCGCCCAATCGGCACGAGGCGGGGCAGCTGACACGTGAAGCGGCCAGCGACGGTCGGCGTGCGATGCCTGTTGCTCCCGCGCGAGAAGATGAACTCGGCGCGTATGTGCACGCCGTGCGAAGCGCGCGCGCGGACCGCGAGGAGATTGCGCGTCTCATCTCGACCATTCCGGCGGCCGAGAAGAAGTCGATGCCCGACGTGGCGGGAACGGCCGTTGATCTCGTGAACAAGATCGAGACGATTGCGCTGGATCTCGCGCGATCCGACGTTGAACAGGGCGGGAGCCGCGCGGTCGCGGTCGATGCTGAGATTGCGCAGTTGGAGGCCGAGGCGAATCCGCTGGATTCCCAGCGTTCGGAGGGTCGCGTTCGACGGTTGGCGCAATTACGCCGCGATCGCCGTGGAATCGCCGACGCGGAACGCAAGCGTGAGGTGCGTCGTGGTCAGCTGGACAGCTGCCGGATCGCGCTGGAGAACGTCAGGCTTGACCTCGTGCGCTTGCGCACCGGCAACAGCTCGGTGCAGAGCGTGACGCTGGTGGCCGAACAGGCGATGGCATTAGCGCGCGAAGTCGATATCGCCGTTGCGGCAGCGAATGAGGTACGCGACGCCACGCGTCCGCGCGCCTCGAACGCAACGGTCTGAGCGGCTCGTGCCGGACGTGACGCCCGTGGTTCCCGGGCGATCAGCCAAAGCGGATCAAAAGCACGGAGCGGAACAGTCCAGTGCTGATGCGGCGGCGAAGCGTCGTGCCGACGATGCAGCTGATGCGAGCCTGCTGCGAGATCGCGTGATTGCCGCATTTGGGGAACAGTACCTCATCGAGCAGGAAGTAGGGCGTGGCGGCATGGCGGTGGTGTACGCCGCAGAAGATGTTCGCCTGCAGCGGCGCGTGGCACTGAAGGTGCTTCCGCCCGATCTGGCGTTTCGCTCGGATGTACGCGAACGCTTCACGCGCGAAGCGCAAACCGCCGCCCGGCTGAATCATCCGAATATCGTGCCGATCTATGCGGTGCACGAGCAGTCCGGCGTCGTCTGCTTCGCGATGGCGCTGGTGACAGGAGAAAGTGTTGCGGCGTGGGTCGCTCGAGAAACGCACCCGAGTTTCGAGGCAGTTGCGAACGTTCTCGAACAGGTCGCGGATGCCCTGGCCTACGCGCACGCGTCCGGCGTGGTGCATCGCGACATCAAGCCAGACAATATTCTGCTCGATCGCGAGTCCGGGCGCGCCATGGTCACGGACTTCGGCATCGCGCGTGCAGCGGAGACAGGAACACGATTGACGCAAACCGGTATTGCGGTCGGAACGCCGGCGTTCATGAGCCCGGAACAAGCCACCGGGGAGAAGGAAGTGGACGGCCGCAGCGACGTCTACTCGCTTGGCGTGGTTGGATACCTGATGGTGGCCGGACGCCTGCCTTTTGTGGCAACGTCCACCCCGGCCATGCTGCTGGCGCACGTCGGCGAAGCTCCCGCGCCGATTTGGTCGAGTCGCCCCGATGTACCGCGGGTGCTGGTGGAGATCCTCGAGAAGTGTCTCGCAAAAAAGCCTGCGGATCGTTTCGGCAGTGCCATGACGCTTCGCGACGCGCTGCGGCGAGCGCAACGCGATGGATCCTTGCGCGCGGCCCCTCCTCCGCATCGGGCGGGCGAACGCGTTGCCTCGCGTGAGGCGGCGCCAGGTGCGACGGCAGGGACTTATCGAAATGCGTCGGCGCAGAGCGACTTCGCGCAGGGCGACCTCGCGCAGAGCGACTTCGCGCACGGCGACTTTGCGCAGCGCGACCTCGCGCCCCGCGATCCCGCGCAGCGCCTGGGCCATCGCGCCGAGGATTGGAATCCGCGCGCGCTCAGCGCGCCGGAGCTCGCGCCTCGCCATCGTGTCGCACCGATCCCGTCGCTTCCTCCACTCGCGGCGGATGCGAGTCGCGAGGAGTACCGGGAGTGGCGGCGCGCGGTTCGCGAGCAGCGCCGAGACGCTCAGGATCGTTGGAGTCTCGCGCGCGAAGACCGGAGGGACGCCGTCGAGATGGGTGAGGGCGCCGGGCTCACGATTGACGAGCAAGTGGCTCGGTTTCGGTGGGCCGCGATGTCCACCGTGGGGACGATGGGATTTCTGCTGTTCATCAACGTCGCCACCAGCCGCCACTTTCCGTGGTCGGTCTTTCCGATCTTCGGCATGAGCATGGGGCTGCTGGCAAAGTGGGGACGGTTGCGTCGCAGAGGCGCGCGGTGGGGCCAGCTCTTCGGTACGGCGGAGTCGGCCACGCGGAACGAATCCTCGGGGTCGGAGGGACCGCAGGGCTCCAAGTCGCAGCGAATCTCGGCGGCGGTTCGCACGTTCCGTACGCGCGTAAAGTGGTTGGCCGGCTCCGCTGTTGCTGCTGCGGGGAGTTTCATGATCGGGGCAGGTCTCAACTTCGACCCAATGGTCGTGCCGTTTGTGGGATCGCTGCTGGTTGGCGTTGCGTCGATGCAGCTGTCGATTGTGGCCGGACTTCGAGTCCGCAGACTCGGCGTGCCGCTGGCGAGTGCGCTGGGTTCGAACTGGAAGCAGCTCGCACTCGTGCCGGACGAACGGCCGCGCGAGATTCGCATGCAGGAGGAGCTGGATCGTATCGCGGGCAGCTCGCTGATGTCATCGTCGTTTGGCGCGACTGTGCGTTCCGCCGTTGATGATCGAGTGACGATTCGCGAAGCGTCGGCACGGTTGACCGACGCCGATCGCGCGTTGGTTCCGGATGTGGAGCCGACCGCCGACGCGCTGCTGGAGCGCATCACCGCGCTGGCGAGCGGATTGGAGCGGCTGCAGCGCGATCTGCCAACAGATGCATTGACGCAGCTGGAACAGCGTCTGGCGGGTGTCGAGTCGGAGCCGGAGACCGCTCCGGATCGTGAGCGTCGCCTGGCGCTGCTCACGCGGCAGCGGGACTCCCTTCGTGAACTCGTGGGCCGTAGCGAGACGATGCAACGACAGCTGGAAAGCGCTTCGTTCGCGATGCGATCGTTGCGTCTGGACATGGTGAAGCTTCGCACCATGGGAGTTGGTGCGGCCATCAACGACGTCACCAATGCCACCCAGGAAGCCCGTGCGCTTTCGCGCGACATCGGTCATGCGGTGGATGCCGCCGACGAGTTGCGTCGGCTCTGATTGTGCCGCTCAGCCTACGCGTCGTCCCATTCGTCCAGCCGCGACTGCATCTCGCTCACCAGGGTGGCGTGGCCAAAGCGCGTTGCCGCTGCGATCCCTGACGTGATGGCAGCGCGCGCCTCGGCTTCACGCTCCAGCGTCTTCAGCACATCCGCGAAGCGTAACCAGGCGTTACCCTCGTCGTCATGCCGCGCGAGATACGCGCGAAGTTCACCCTCGGCCTCCGCGTACAAGCCGACCTTGAGTAATTCGTTGGCGAGCCCGAAGCGCGCGAGTGCGTTGTCGGGCTGCTTCGCGGCGAGCGCGCGCATGGTGTCGAGGCGAGTGGTCATTCCGAGGCGGGTGCGTAGGGATGTTCTGGACGGTCGGTGCAACGACCGGTACGGTGCTGTGAGTTCACGCTGCCGGTCCGAGCGCGCCACTGATGATTTCGCCGAGGCCGTCGGGTGCCTCCTCCGGTACCATATGGGCAACGCTGGGGAGTGTTCGTCGTTCCGCGCGACTGCCTGTTGCCACCTGCAGTGACGTCCACAGGCGTTCGGCGCGTGCGTCACTCATGAACGGGTCCTCGCTGCCTGTCACCAGCGTGACCGAACAACTGATGGCGCGCGACGAGAGGGCTTCCACGGTGTCGCGCTGCGATGCGGCGAAGCCACGCAGCTGCGCACATGCCGCGTCTCGTCCGTCGCGCGTTCGGAAGTGCTTGAGGTAGAGATCGAGTGAGCGCGCGCCGTCCGTGCGTTGAATGAACGCGGGCAGCAGCGTGGAGTGCAGCGTGGACGCCAGCCAGGAGGGCGAGAGGCGTCTCCACAACGGAACGAACGCCGCGAGTCGGGCCAGGCGACTGCTCACGCGTGCGTCGCGCATGTCGCGAGCGAGCAGAGCCGGATTCACCAGCACGAGCCCGCTGACCTGGCTAGCGCGTCGACTTGCCACCCACGCGCACACTGCTGCGCCCATTCCATGCCCGACCAGCAGGGCCTGGTGAACGCCGAGAATGTCCAGCAGCGCAGACAGTCTCTCGCCGTGGGCCGCCACCGTCATCGCGTGTCCAGACGGAGGGTCGCTACGGCCGTGCCCGAGCAGGTCGAGCACCAACACGCGATGTCCCTTGGGAAGTCTTGGCAAGACGTCTTGCCATAGGTGCGAGGACGTGAATGCGCCGTGTACCAGGACGATCGGCACGCCTGCGCCACGTGAGCCGAACGCGTAGCAGTACAACCGCACACCGCCCACATCGACGAACTCTCCGCGCATCAGCGGAACGGGGCAGGAAAGACGAGCCCACAGCACCCACAGAAGCGATTCGCGGAATCGGTGAGCCGGCCCGAGCGTGCGCGACAGCGAGGGCAGCACGGGCTTGGCGCGCTCTCGAGCCGCCGAGCCTCGTCGGACGGGGAATCAGGCGCAAGGTCAGCCCGTGCATCAGCATGCTCATGCATCATTTACTCGCAATCTCGGCTCGGGGTCGAGCGAGGACAAGCACAACGGGGACGCCGCATGGCGTCCCCGTTGTGCTAAT
>JANNEV010000710.1:0-1890 GCA_031379145.1 Gemmatimonadaceae bacterium | reverse complement strand
GATGGCGTTGCTGGTGGACCAGCACGTGCCACCCGTACCGAATTCGAGGAAGTGCTCGAAGAAATCCGTGCCCGTTGTACCGGGCAGCAGGCGATCGTCTGCGGTGCGCAGGGCGATCAGCTTGCGCACGTTGTCGAACGGTATGTGATCGCACCACGCGCGGTAGACGGTGGACAGCCCTGACAGGTCTGTCCCGATACCGCGCGACACGCCAAGCCGAGCAAGGACGCGATCCCGTAGCGCCGGTGAGAGCGTCGGACCGGACGTCACAACAGGAATCGAGTGCGCGTGGCGGCGTCAGGAAGCAGGCACGCAGGAGCGGCGAGCTCGAAGCGACGCTTTGCGACCATGTCGTAGACCGCATCGCGAATCACCCGCGGAACCAGCAACCCGAGCACGGACAGCACGCGCCAGACTCCACCCAGGTGCGCGACGGCGGCCAACGCGGCGGACGACTTCACTTGCACGCGCGGATGGCCTCCCAAGCCGGGTTCAAACCACACCACGGAATCCACGCCCTCGATATCGGGAAACTGCTGGCGAATCGTCGAGCCAAATACGCCCTGAAGTGGCGCAAACCGGAGCGCACCGCGCCGGGCTGCGGGCTCGCGGGCCAGCACGAACTGCACACTGCCGGCACAGAATCCGCAGTCGCCGTCGTAGAGCAGGACGGGCGACGGTTGCTCCGCCAGTGTGGTGGACACGTGCCGGTTCTCAATGCCGATTCGGAGACTGGCCATGCGTTGAGTATAACGGAGGCGTATTTTCCTGACCATGCCAGCCACCGCCTCCCGACTTTCCGTCTTCAGTGAATCCGTCATCCGCGGCACAACGCGCATGGCCAATCAGTACGGCGCTATCAACCTGTCGCAGGGGTTTCCCGACTTCGATCCACCCGAGGAGATGCTGCAGGCGCTCGAGCGCGCGACGCGCGGCCCGCACCATCAGTACGCCGTCACGTGGGGAGCGCCGCGATTTCGTCAGGCGCTCGCGCGAAAAATCGCGCACTTCACCGGACTGGACGTCGACCCGGAGCAACACCTGGTCGTGACCTGCGGCAGTACCGAGGCGATGATGGTGGCGATGATGACCGCCTGCAATCCGGGCGACAAGGTGGTGGTGTTCTCGCCGTTCTACGAGAACTACGCCGCGGACGCGATTCTCTCCGGCGCCGAGCCGATTTACGTGCCGCTCCGTCCACCACATTTCGGCTTTGACGAAGAGGAACTGGCGCGCGCGTTTGCGCAGAAACCCAAGGCGATTGTGCTGTGCAACCCGGGTAATCCCACGGGCAAGGTGTTCACACGCGACGAGCTGCTTGCGATCCTGCGCCTCGCTGAAGAGCACGACTGTTTCGTCATCACGGATGAGCCGTACGAGCACATTGTCTACGCCCCGCATGTCCACACGTATTTCGCGACGCTGCCTGGCGCGTTCGAGCGCACCATCACCTGCAACTCTCTCTCCAAGACCTACTCCATCACCGGATGGCGCCTCGGCTACGTGCACGCCGCGCCGCAGGTGATTGCGCAGGCGCGCAAGGTGCACGATTTCCTCACGGTTGGAGCGTCGGCGCCGTTGCAGGAGGCGGCCGTGGCCGGACTCGAACTACCGGACAGCTACTATGCCGGGCTGACCGACTTGTACACGCGCAAGCGAACGATCTTTCTGGACTATCTGCGCCAGACCGGCTTGCCGTTTACCGAGCCGCAGGGCGCGTACTATGTCATGGTCGATATTGGCGCGCTTGGTTTCGCCACCGATACCGAAGCATCGGAGTGGATGATTCGGCACGTGGGCGTGGCGGGCGTGGCGGGGTCCAGCTTCTTCCGCGAGCCCATCCACAACCTGATTCGCTTTCACTTCGCCAAGAAAGAAGACACGCTGCAT
>JANNEV010000692.1:0-3145 GCA_031379145.1 Gemmatimonadaceae bacterium | reverse complement strand
ACCTCCTTCGCGCGCCGCATCGCGCTGTGACTGCGTGCGGAAGTCCACCACAACCAGGCGCTTTTCCTTGCTGTCGTGCACCACGATGTTGCCGTTGCGCAGCTCGACAATCTGCAACGGGCCAGACCAGGGCTCTTCGATCTCGGCGTTTGGCGCGGCCAGCGGGCGCGCGGCGCGCGGCTGCTGGGCATGCAACGTCTGCCACGAAGCAACACAGAAGACGGCGGCGGGGATATACTTAAGGAACTTGTTGCGGATCATGGCACTCTTGGTCAAGTTATCTCGTAACCGTTGCTATCGGCTCTTGCGTGACGGCCCGCGCGTTTGGCCTCTTGCTTCTTGGTCATCTTCGCGTGCACCTCGTCGGCACCTCAACAATGTCCCAACGCCTAACTGAACTCGCTGTTCGTCGCGCTGTCTTGAGCCAGCTCGGACGGCAGTATGAGGCCGACCGAGACACCGTGATTGTTGAGGAGTTTGGTGTTCGCCAAGGCGCGGCAATAGTCGACATCGCCGTGGTCAATGGCTCTCTCTGCGGAATTGAGATTAAGAGCGATCACGACAGCCTCCTGCGCCTTCCAAACCAGATTGCCGAGTTCTCGCGAGTTTTCGATTACGTCACCTTAGTGTCCGGCTCAAAGCTTCTGCGCAGTGCCGATTCGTTGCTACCCGCGTGGTGGGGATTGGTCGAAGCAAGAGCGGCAGGTGAAGAGGTGATTCTCGTGGAGCATCGCGCCAGGAGGCGCAACCCAGCGCCAGAGCCGTATGCGGTCGCGGAACTGCTTTGGCGTGACGAGGCACTACGGTTGCTATCTGAGCACGGCAAAGAGAGGGGCTTTCGCAGCAAGCGACGGAGCGAAATCTGGGGAGAATTATCGACGTCTATCCCCGGAGAACGTCTTGCGTCGGACGTGCGCCGAGTTCTGAGGAGCCGCCTTACGACTGCAGGGCGGTAGCAACCAGCACCAAGTGGTGATTGGTGCCAACCTTGCGCCACGTGGTTGCATTTCCGGTTCCGACTGACCTCGAGGCCGACTGAGCGATGTACGAGTCGCCCCAGCTAAATCTGTCGCCGCAGAACTCGGGCTGCCTGACAAGCTCAGCAGCCAGCGTGTAGTACTGCTCAAAGCCATGTTGCCGGACGTTTCGACCCTTCACCACCAGCCATCCTGAGGTCGTGGTGTAGCGGATACTCGCAGACATTCGCATGGTACGTGGGTCGAGCTCCTTGGTTCGAGGACTGGAGATTCCGTAGTCGGCGAAAACGAGATCCGACCGGCTCAAGCGCTCTGGCTTTCTGCGAAGCGCGCCCCAAAGCGTCCACTCGTGCCTCAGCAAGCGCGTGCTGGTCGACGCATCCACCTCGCTAAGATCATCGGGGAATGACGCCGCAGCCACAACAAGCCGCCGCCACTCTTGGATCCTCGGCACATAGTTGACCGCCGAGCGCGCGAGCATCAAGTCGCGCGAGACTTCGCCTGATAGCGTATCGAGATCAATTATGATGTCGACGTCCACCGGGGATACGTGCAGGTCTTTCAGAAGTGCCTCGAGCACGGAATCAATGTCTCCGTCTTCATCAAAGTCTCCAAGGAACAACCGCACAGCGACACCGGTCTTAGTGCTTTGGTTATGCTTTGCAACAGCGGCGCGAGCGGCCGCGCCCATTCCAGTGCGCACGACGGGAATGACCGAAACTGATGCTTTGATGAGCTCCGGAAGCAGGTATTCGTACGCATTCAATCCATTGTCCGTGCGTTCCTCCTCGCCAACGAGATCGAGGGCCAACATGATGCCGGCGTGCGGCGCTTGCCATGCATCACGAAGCTTCAGGGGAACGGCGGCGAGGTGCGCATCCAGAGACTTTGACGGACGATCATTTGAAAAGTCGTATGGTATTGCGGGCACCTCGATAAGCGGCACCATTGACTCGCGAAGTTCAGCCGGAATCTCCGCGAGGGCAGCGTACTCGCCTTCCTTCCCTTTTAGGATTGGCACGTATTTCACGCTCCCCATTCGATGCTCCTCCGCGGGTTAAGACCCATCTCGAGGTCGAGATTCGTGTGCAGTGATGCGCCAGTCAAGTCTGGAAACAACGTAAGATGGTTGATGTTCATTCGGTTCAATGCCTGCAAGGCGTTCTTTCGATCACCCTGCGGCAATGTGATCTTCGTAAGCACGGGGCTCTTCTCCCCCTCGAAAGCCTGCGTCACCCACGCTTCGACGGTGACACCGATAGGTGCCCTTGAGAAGAGACCTCCTTGGCTCACCAAGCGGGGATTCTCGTCCAATAGCGGATCTATAAGCTCCAGAATTGGTACTCGGCCCTGCTCGACGCTCCTTCCGCTGACCATCGCCTCGTTCGCGATCACGACTGCCTCCTGGCTTAGACTCCAGATCGCAACATTCTCTGTGTTGTCCGAGCTAGTCTCACTGTATGCGAAATACGCCGCCGCAAAAGGAGAGCGCGTCCAGTCCAGCACTGGAGTCGCAAGTCCGTAGTGTTGGCCAAGCGCCCACCACTCACTCTCGGCCAGCTTATCCGGCGTGCTTCCGCGGCGGCCTCGTGCCGCGTATTTAAACGCGCTCAAATGATCACGAGCGAGCAACTCTAGCTCCGGCTCAGCGAGGCCTAGCTTGCCCATCCTATCGAGCACCCGGTCAAGCGAACTTGAGAGGCTCCAGTCGCTGCAGCGCTGTCCTCTCCAAATCAGAGACGCCGCGGACTGGCCGAGTGCGCCAAACACTTCTTGTTCCAGATAGTCGTAGAAATGCGCGAAGGAATCCACGTGCCAGTGCTGCACGCCATTCTCAGGCGGGGACATCTGACGCCACGGTGATTCGTTCTTGGCCACGTGAGCTCTCGGCTGTCGAAAGAGTTCAGTCCTGCTAGATGTCACATACCGCGCCGGCCGACCGAAAAGCGGGGCGGCGAACATCGCCGCCCCGCTTCAGGCACTACTCGCCAGCCGTCAGCTCAATTTGCTCATCCGGCCCGGCGTCCCCTTCACCCTCAACACCATCCTCCACACCATCCGACACCACGCGCGCCACCGCGGCAACCACATCCCCCATTTCGAGGTCCTTGAGTCGCACGCCCTGCGCCACACGCCCAGTCTCACGGATCTGGCTCACCGCGCACCGC
>JANNEV010000688.1:0-5227 GCA_031379145.1 Gemmatimonadaceae bacterium | reverse complement strand
CGCTGGCAGGAAGCACGCCGGCCATCACCGGCGGATCGCTGACCTGCAACGGCGCGCGCTCGGCCGCTGCGTATCGGGGCTTCGCGACAGCACGCGAGTGGTCGAATACGAAAAGAGGCGAGCCGTGAGCGGCTCGCCTCTTCTTTGTTCGCAGTACCGTCAGCCAGAACTTATGCTCAGGCCCTGAAAGCGACCCTCGAAATCAAGCAGAAATCTGTGCCTTGCGACGGCGACGAACCACGACGCCCATACCCAGCAGGCCGGCCGCCATGAGCGCCACCGAGCCCGGCTCCGGAACCGTCGTGCCCGGAACCGAGCTGCCGAAGGTCACGTCGTCGAAGACGATCTGGTTGGCCACGCCAGCGAACACCACGGACTTCGCGGTGCCCGCGAAGCTCACGCCAGCCGCGACGAACGGGCAGAAACCCGCGGAGTATCCCGGGCAAGGACCCGAGGCCGTCGTCGGGAGAGTCAGGCTGGCGAGAATGTTGCCAGTGCCGCCAAGACCATCGTACACGTCGAAGCCGCCGCCTGTGCCGATTCCCGTGTAGAAAAACGAGAAGCCATTCAAGAAGCCCGCGGGGCGTTCCATCAACGTCTGGCTGCCGGTAAGGAAGAACAGGCCACCCTGCTGCGACGTCGGATCACCCTGGCCACCGCGCGAGGTGTTGGAGCAGAACACAGTGAGCGAGTTCAGGCAGATGAGCAGCGCGTTCGAGGAGAAGTTGATGCCATGGTTCGTGCCCGATGTGGCAATGCTGCTGGTGCCGCCGCTGTAGAACCCCTGAATGAAAACGTTGTTGCTGTTCGGATACGGCGCCACGCCCTCGAAGTTCAGGACCTGCGCTTGCGCGGCCGACGATGCGCCAAGTAAGGCAACGGTAGCTGCTAGGACAAAACGCTTCATGCGAAGACCTCTGAGGAAGGAGTTGGAGCCGGTGAGTCAGTTCTCGGCTGCCGACTGAAGCAAGAGGCGGGCCAATGTGATGTTTGGCACAACGCGTGCCTTCGGAGTCCCGTCAAATATGCTTATCTAGTTGATTATCAAATACTTGCGAATACGGACAGCCGCCCCGAGTACCCGAGAGACGAGCGCATTGGCTAGATCTGTCGACACAATTCAACGCAAATCCGTTGCGTGGGTGCAACGGTTTTCGCCGAAGAGACCCACCGCCGGCGACGGAAGCCGACCATTGATCAGAAACCGCGCCCGCTCGAATAGCTGCGTGTCGGGCTTTCGTTGCAGGTCGCCGCGGGTGAACTCCACCCGCGCTGTGTCGGCGACGCAATGCCAGCGTTCAAAGCGCTGCGGCGACGCGGCGTGGAACACGGCTGGCGAGAACGCCGCAACGTTGATACCACCCTCGGCGTCTCGCGCCGAACGATAGCGAAAGAGCTGCACGCCGGCGTCTCGCATCTCGCGTCCAAGCCACTGCGATGCCTGGTATGACGATGGTGACGCTATGGCGTCGCGATACGCATCGAATGGTGCCACGGTCAGGTCCACCGCGCGTGCGGCGCGCATGCGCACCGTGAAGGCCGTCAGGGCGGTGGTCACCGGCCCCAGCAACGCGCGGGTACCGTCCAGAAACAGCAGCCGGTAGTACGCCACTTCTGCGAACGCCGTGCGCAGCTGCTCGGCGCCGTACCAAATGCCTCGTTCCTGCCGAGTGCCAAAGCGGGAGCCGTGACGAAATGGCGGATAGCGAAAGGGCGTAAAAAGCAGGTAGTGCAGTTTGCCGCCAACGACCAGCGGCGGCTTCACCCCATCCACCAGCGTCTCGAGCAACTCCTGTTCGGCGGCCGAGCTGACGAGCTTGCGCGTAGAGACCTCGTGCTGGGACTCGACCACACGCCACGGCGTGAGCCGAAGTGGCCGCAGTTCAGAGCCGCCCTCGCATTGCATCCAGATACTGGACGACATCCACCAATCCCTCGACAGTTCGGATCCGGTCGGCGGGTACGCCGCTCAGATGATCGTTCATGGCAAAAAGCCAGTCGCGTGCCTGCCGGTCGTCGCCTCCCATCAGGGCATCCAGCGAGCGGAACAACCGAATGAACATCAGCGCGAGCTCGCCTTCCTTGCTGCGCGGATCCACCCCCCGGCTTCGATGCATGCGCGAGACGGAGGCTTCACTCAGACCGATCACCGCCGCCAGGTGTCGGTTGGTTAGGCCGAGCCGGTCTGCGGCGGCGAGCGCGGCTTTGGCGACGACCGCAGCCGGATCAGGCGGTGCATGAAGCAACGGGACAGCTGACATACAGTGAAAGATTAGTGGCAATTTCATGCAGGAGCAAGTCAGGCGCGAAATGCGGAGCCAGGACTGGCCCAGAGCACGAATCGGTTCCTGTGGTGACGCCCGGCCGAGGCGGGGAGTAGCGTATGGAGTGGCGTATGGAGTGGCGTATGCAGAGCGCGTGCTCCCGGCGAAGGCCCACGTTTCACCCCGCATTGCCATGAACCGATTACGCATCCGATGGCTGAGCAGAGGGGCCGTGCTCGTTCTTGCGTTGTCCGCGTGCGGTGGCAGCGCCTCGCAAACCGGCGCGGAGTTGCCTCGGCGAGAGATCACCCCCGCGTGCCGGAATCCCGCACCGTTGAGCGGTGTGTTCGACACATTGCTGCAACAGCAGATCGTGCTCTTTGCCGACAGCGTGGACGCGACGGCAGAAGCGGCGCGCTTAGCCAGCCGCTACGGCTTCGTGACTGTTCGCGTGTACGCGTCCGGCCTCAAGGGCTTTGTGGCCAAGCTCTCGCCAACCGTGCTGGCGTCCGTTCGCTGCGAGGTGACCGTGGTGGCCGTGGAGCAGGACGCGCGCGTGACGACGCAATGACCACGCAGTGAAGACACACTGACGCCCGTGCGCGGTGCGTCCCGCGAACACGGGGCGCGAACACGGGACGCGGTTCGCGCGCGAAGCTCGTACATTGTCGGGCGAAACCGGCCGGATCGCGAGTGGTGCCGGACGGCTGCCCAGGCGTGATGGGCGTTCTCTCCCGGAGTGTGCATGTCCCGTTTAGTGCCCGGTGCCACCGCGACGTTCGCGCTTGGCCTGACCATTACCACGTTGCTGACCATGTCGCCGACCGCGTCGCTCTCGGCGCAGCGACCAACCTCCATGGCCGGCCGCTCAACGGTGTATGCGCCGAGTGGCATGGTTGCCACCAGCCAACCGCTGGCATCGGCAGCGGGGTTGGAAGTACTGCGCCAGGGCGGCAACGCCATCGACGCGGCGGTCACCGCGGCGGCGGTGTTGAGCGTGACCGAGCCGCACATGACCGGCATTGGGGGCGATATGTTCGCCATTGTGTGGCTGGCCAAGGAGCAGAAGCTTGTGGCGTTGAACGCCAGCGGCCGCGCCGGCACACTGATGACACGCGAAACACTGCAGGCCCGCGGCTTTCGGCCGGGTTCACAGCAAGGCGTCATGTCGGTGACCGTACCGGGCGCCCTGGCGGGCTGGGATCGGTTGGTGCGCGCGCACGGCACGCGCACCCTCGCCGCCGCACTGCAGCCGGCAATTAGGTATGCGCGCGACGGTTTCCCCGTCACCCCCATCATCGCGCTACAGTGGGCCGATGAGACCACGTTGCTCAAGAAAGACTCGGCCGCGGCCGCTACGTTCCTGCCCGGTGGGCGCGCGCCAAAGGCGGGTGAATGGTTTCGCAATCCCGACTACGCGCGCACGCTGCAGACCATCGCCACCAGCGGCATCGGCACTTTTTACGGCGGCGCGATCGGCCAGCGCATCGTCTCGAGAATTTCGGCGCTCAACGGCTTTGTCACCATGGCCGACATGCGCAGCAACGCGCCCACGTGGGTGACGCCCATCTCGGTGCCGTTTCAGGGATACCGTGTGTGGGAGCTGCCTCCCAACAATCAGGGCATCGCCGCACTTGAGATGCTGCGCATCCTCGAGCCCTACGATCTCAAGGCGATGGGCCACAACTCGGCGGCCTACCTGCACCACCTCGTGGAGGCGAAGAAGCTGGCGTACGCCGATCTGGATCGCTTTGTGGGCGACGCAGATCATCTCGACATGCCCGTGGAGCGCATGCTCTCCGATGCGTTCATTGCGGAGCGGCGCAGTCACCTCGACGCGAGCAGGGCGCAGGCGCGTGTCGATCCGGGACCGCTTCGCACCGCGAGTGAGACCATCTATCTCTCCACCGCCGACGCCGAGGGGAACATGGTGTCGCTGATCAACTCCAACTACGACGCGTTCGGTTCAGGGATCGTGGTGCCGGGCACCGGCTTTGCGCTGCACAATCGCGGCGCCGGATTTACGCTGACGCCTGGACTGCCCAACACCGCCGCACCGGGCAAGCGTCCGTTTCACACGCTCATTCCCGCATTCGTCACGCGCACGGTGGGGGCGCGTGAAGAGGCGTACATGAGCTTCGGTCTGATGGGCGGCGGCATGCAAGCGCAGGGGCATGTGCAGTTCCTGCTCAATCACATGGTGTTCGGCATGGACGTGCAGCAGGCCATCGATGCCGCACGCTTCCGTCATCTCGATGGCCAGCGATTGGCCATCGAGTCGCCCGTAGGCGACGGGGTGCGCGCTACGTTGGCGGCGATGGGGCACGTGCTGGTGGACGAGCGCCCGATCGCCTTTGGTGGCGCCCAGGCCATTGTGCGCTTGAGCAAGGGGTACGCGGGCGGCAGCGATCCACGAAAGGACGGCATGGCCATCGGACACTGAGCGCACGCGGCATTGCTCGCGCGGCCCGCGACGCGACATGACGGCCATGTCGCGTCGCTGCCGGCAGTCGGACTCCTTACTTGAGTATCTTCGCCCGCACCACCACCGGCGTGAGTCCCAATTTGGTCATCGCGGCATTGAAGTCCTTCACGTCCTTGTCCAGGAACGTGCGCAGTTCCGTGGCCACCGCATTCCACTCACGCGTGAGTGCGGTGGTGCGTTCCAGCGCGCCCATGGTTGGTGCCGCATCGGCGCCGCCGTTGATGTAGCCCCCGGTGCCGGTGAGGTTGCCGTACAGCTCGTTCAGCTGGTTATCCAGGCGTCCACCGAAGCGCAGAATGTCGTATCCCACCTTGTGGCGCGGGTCGGTGAGTCGCCCTTCAATGGCATCGCCCTTGGCCACAAGCGTATCGGTGCGCCCCTGCACGGCCTCGCGAGCACCCGCGTTTTCCGCCTGCACGAGTGCCGCTCGCGCCTGATCGCGCACGGAGCGGAGGGTGGCGATGGCTTCGTTCACCAC
>JANNEV010000143.1:0-19861 GCA_031379145.1 Gemmatimonadaceae bacterium | reverse complement strand
GTCAGCCTTTGACGCAGTGGCCTGCGGTGCTTCGGTGGGGCGGGAGTGTCCGTTGGCGAGTGACATGGAGGCCGGTTGAACGAGAAAGGCCCCCTCCGTACCCGGAGGGGGCCTTGCGCTCATTCGCCAAGGTCGCCCCTCCCAGTCTCGGGAGGGGCGGAAGATCGCGTGCTACATCGCGACTGTCGTGCCCTGCTCCCGAACGCGAAGTACGCGTACGATAAGAATCGACGTAACGAGAATCGTTACGACGACGGGAATAAGGCTGAGTGGAAGTCGGGACTGCACGAACGAAGCGAGCATCAGTAGGGCAGAGAGGTAGCTACGAGGCTGAGACAACGCGATCCCGTGCGGCGAGCGGCTGTCACCGTGCCAGACGAACCGTCACGCCGCGGGTAACACAGGGCGCTGTCTTTCAAGCATCGGCATAGCAGTGTGTTTCCGCAACCCCCCCAGGATGAACAACTGCGCCAAATCGTGCCTGGCTCACGGTCTGTGCATAGCGCCAGATCGCTCCAGACTGGAAGTCGTGCCGCCTCGGCACCCAGGCTGCGCGGCGTTCCGTGAGCGCAGCATCTGACAGCCGAACGGACATGACTCCGGCATCCGCATCAATGTCGATGATGTCTCCGTCTTGAAGAAGCCCGATCGGCCCTCCGATCGCGGCTTCCGGCCCCACGTGCCCGATGCACAGTCCGCGTGTCGCGCCGCTGAAGCGTCCGTCGGTAACGAGAGCGACTTGATCACCCATGCCCTGACCGTAGATAGCCGACGTGGTGGAAAGCATCTCGCGCATGCCCGGCCCACCACGCGGCCCTTCGTATCGAATCACCAGCACGTCGCCAGCGGCGTAGCGCCGCTCCATGACCGCCGCAAACGCGTCTTCTTCGGAGTCGAAGCAACGCGCGGGGCCGGTGAACGCACGCGTGTGCAGTCCCGCCACTTTTACCACGGCACCGTCTGGAGCAAGGTTGCCCCGCATGCCGACCAGGCCGCCCGTGGGCGAGAGCGCACGCGTGGTCGGCATGACCACGTCCTGGTTGTCGGGGATGACAACGTCTGCCAGATCCTCGGCGATCGTGCGTCCGGTCACGGTCACGCAGTCTCCGTGCAGAAATCCGCCGTCCAGTAGCGCTTTGAGCACTACCGACGCTCCGCCGATGTCGTGCACGTCTTTCGCCAGGTAGCGTCCTCCCGGCTTGAGATCGGCGATCAGTGGCGTGCGGGCGAACACGGCCGCGACGTCGAACAGGTCAAACGCGATGCCCGCTTCATGCGCCATCGCGGGCAGATGCAGCGTGGCGTTGGTGGAGCCGCCCGTCGCAGCCACCACGGCAGCGGCGTTTTCCAATGACCGGCGCGTGACAATGTCCCGGGGGCGCGGTCCGTGCTGAATCAGGCGCATGACCGTGGCGCCGGAGCGTTCGGCGTAGCTGTCCCGCGATTCCCACGCGGCGGGCGGACTTGCCGACCCGGGCAACGCCAGGCCGATCGCTTCACTCACGTAGGCCATGCTGTTGGCCGTGTACTGCCCCCCGCACGAACCCGCGCCCGGGCACGCGACTTTCTCGAGCGCTGTGAGTTCCTCGAGTGACATCTTGCCCGCTGCATATGAACCGACGCCCTCAAACACGTCCAGCACGGTCACGTCTCTGTTATGAAAGCGGCCCGGCAGGATGGATCCCCCGTACAGAAACACCGACGGTACGTTGAGCCGAAGCATGGCCATCATCAGCCCAGGCAGCGTCTTGTCGCATCCGGCAATGCCTACCAACCCGTCGTAGCAGTGGCCGCGCACCGTGAGCTCGACGGAGTCGGCGATGGTCTCGCGACTGACCAGCGAGGACTTCATGCCGGCGTGACCCATGGCAATGCCGTCGGTCACCGTGATGGTGGTGAATTCGCGCGGGGTGCCGCCGGCGTCCTTCACGCCCCGTTTGGCGGCCTCCGCCTGTCGCTTGAGCGCGATGTTGCACGGTGCGGCTTCGTTCCAGCTCGACACGACGCCGACAATCGGCTGCTGGATCTCCTCGGCGGTCAGGCCCATGGCGTAGTAGAAGGCGCGATGTGGCGCGCGTTCCGGACCCACGGTGGCGTGACGACTGGGCAGCTTCGACTTATCCATGCGGCAGTCCTGGGAGAGCCATCGAGAGGCGGGAAGGGGGCACGAGTTGGTCGGTGGCGTTCCAAGCAAGGTATCGACAATTGCGCGTCTTGCCAGACGACGCGAACCGGTATCTCCTTCAGTCATGTCTCCTATGCCGCCGCCTGCCGCCACTGCGCCTCCCGGTCCCCGGTCGCGGTTTCCCGGTGAGCTGTTCTTGCATTTTCGCCGGGATTTTCTCGGGTTCATGGGTGAGGTCAGCCAACGTTTCGGCGATGTGAGCACATTCACGATTGCCGGCGAGCGTTGGGTGCTGCTGAATCATCCTGACCTCATCCGTGACGTGCTGGTGACGCACCAGCGCTCGTTCGCCAAGGGCCGCGCGCTCGAGCGCGCAAGGCGCGTGGTTGGCACCGGATTGCTGACGAGTGAAGGCGAGTTCCATCTGCGGCAACGGCGTCCGGCGCAGCCAGCGTTTCACCGGGATCGTATTGCGGCCTATGGTGACCAGATGGTGTCACTCGCCGCGCGGTGTGGCGACCGATGGACGGACGGCGCCACCGTGGACATGCATGCAGCGATGATGCATCTGACGCTCGCCGTGGTGAACAAGACGCTCTTCGACGCCGACGTGGAGCAGGAGTCGGACGAAATTGGCGACGCCGTTACCACGGTGCTCTCGTCGTTCGCGATGGTCATGTTGCCGTTTCCCCAACTCATTGAACGGCTCCCGTTGCCATTCGCGCGGCGATTCCGGAGAGCGCGGGCGCGCCTTGATGAGACGATCTATCGCATCATCGCGGCACGCCGAGCTAGCGGAGAGGATCGCGGCGATCTGCTGTCGATGCTGCTGCACGCCACGGATGCGGAAGGTGACGGCACGGGCATGAGCGACGTCCAGCTTCGTGACGAGGTGCTGACGATTTTTCTGGCCGGCCATGAGACCACGGCAAACGCACTGACCTTTGCCTGGTATGTGCTGTCGATGTATCCCGCCGTTGCGTCTCGCCTGCGGGCCGAAGTGGATGCGCTCGGTGCAGATCCCACCTTCGCGGACCTGTCGCGGCTGCCGTACACGCGACAGGTGGTGATGGAGACGCTGCGTCTCTATCCACCCGCCTACGCGATTGGACGACGTGCCCTGGAGGACTACCAGTGCGGCGCCTACACCATTCGACGGGGCACGGTCGTACTGGTGATGCCCTGGCTGCAACAGCGGGACGCCCGGTGGTGGCCCGAGCCGGAGCGTTTTGATCCGGATCGATGGACGCCGGAGCTTATCGCATCACGTCCGAAGTTCAGCTACTTCCCGTTTGGTGCGGGCACCAGAATCTGTATTGGTGAGCAGTTCGCCTGGACGGAAACCATTCTCATGCTGGCGACTCTGGCACGACGCTGGAGCGCCTCGCTCGTACCAGGGCATCCCGTGACGCTGCAGCCGATGGTGACGCTTCGGCCGGCGCACGGGATGCGCATGGTGCTGCGTGCGCGAGGAACTACAGCGGCTTCTTGAGCTTGATCCGGATCACGCCGTTGGCGGCGGCGGGTTCCTTGTACAACGTGGACGCCGACGCCCCCTTCAGCACTTCCACGCTTTCAATGCGATCGGGCGAGATGCTGTTGAGCTTCGCGTAGTCGGTTATCACGCCATCGACGACGAGCAGGCCGACAAACCCGGAGCGCACCGGTGACGCGCTCGAGCCGCCTATCCGCATGCCGCCCACCGGTACTTCGCGCAGCACGCCGCCCGCAGTACCGTTTCGGCGGAACGTGATGGCGGCCTCCATCGTGTCGCTGCCGATTCGGCTCATCGTGGCCGGGTCCAATTTGTATCCGATGGCGGGTTGCACGCGTACGCCGGCGACTCGCTCCTCCGTAACCGTATCCCCTGACTGTCCGGCGGTGGCGGTGCGAATGCGCACTTCGGTGAATGTCTTGGCCGACGCGGCGCGCACGACTTCGATGCTGGCAATCCTCGCGGTCGCGATCGCTTCCGCTTCCTGCTTGGTGGCGGCACGCCCGTTCACCAGATAGACGGTCTTGGAGGTGTCGATACGGGCAACTTCCACCACACGGGCCGTGGCGCGTGCCACGTCCATTCCGTCGAGCTCCGCCGAGGTGGGCAGCTTGGACTCACAGGCGGCGAGCAGTGCGAGTGATGCAATCAGTGCACCGCCCAGGCGGGCGGGAAGCGCAGTACGTGATGGACGAGCGGTCATGGCAAGGAGTCTCCGTTCGAGATGCGAAATGGTGTGGGAGAACGCCGGCACTGCCGACGTGATGAACGAACGGTGTTGCGACAATTCAATCAGCAATTGGGCGTACGAGCGCGTGCTCGCCCCGGATCTGAGCACGCGACGGTCACAGTCCATTTCGACAGCCAAGCGCAGTCGCGAGAGCATGAACCAGAGCGCGGGGTTCCACGGCATGCAGGCGACGGCAATCCATGCGGAGAGCAGCAGCAACGGATCGTGGGCTAGCACATGCGACCGCTCGTGCTCGAGCACGAGATGTTGCTCCTCTGGCGTGCGATCCAGCAGCCAGCTGGGTACCACGATCTCCGCCGGTGCGATGCCGATCACCGCTGGCCCGGCCAACGGTGCAACAAGAACGGGCACGCCCTGGAGCTGCGTGCGCATCCACGTACCGCGCAACCGTAACGCGCGGCGATAGAGCACCGTGAGCAGCAGCAGCGCGACCAGTGCACTGGTGGTGCAAAGCAGGAGTACGGCATAGTGCGCCCTTCTCGGCGCCCGCGTTGCGGCGAGCAACACCGCACGCGTCGGAGCCGTGACTGCATTGGCGATTTCGGCGAGTTGGACGGACACCCGTTCCGCGAGGGTCGGCCCCGCGGTCACGCCGGTCGGCAGGGGAATCGACAGCAATGCCGCGGTGCCATGGTCGCCGGTCGGAGATGACACACGCCACGGTGCTGTGACCGTCAACGCCGAGGTGCAGACAATACCGGCCACCCAGATCCAGCGCACCGCATGGCCACTGCTCCGACGGAGCGCATGCAACAATGCCGCGACGCCAGCGAGCAGCCCTCCCACCACGATACTGTAGGCCATCCATCCCGCGATCATGAGCGGCTCCCTTCTTTTTCATCGTCGACCAGCCGTTCGGCGAGTAGTGCCTGCATCCGCTCCAGCGCAGCACGGTCGAGCTTTCGGTCCGTCACCAGATTCGCGAACATGCGCTCGGCGGAACCCTGAAAGATCGCATCACGAATGCGAGCCAGTGCGCTGGTGCCCGCCCGCTCCGCCCCGATCGTGGCGAAGTAGCGATACGCTCGCCCCTCCGGTTCGTGTCGCACGTACCCCTTCTCGGCCAGCGTCTGCAGCGCGGAGAGCACTGTGGTGTAGGCCAGCGGCTCATCGAGGTCGTCACGTACCTCGGAGACGGTGGCGGAACCGCGCCGCCAGAGGCTGCTCATCACGGCGAGTTCGCGAGGCGGGAAGTAAATCTCGTCCATATGCTACCGGGGAAGGGGTCGCTACTGATCTTCCCGTAGTATGGAGATGGCTGGCCGTTCTGTCAACTGGTTTTTCAGTATCTCCGGATGTCGACCGCGATCCTCGCGGGTCCGCTTGCCGTTCAGGTCTGGCGGGCGCTCGTCCGCCTCAGACCTCGCAGAGCGCCACCGCATTGCGGAGCGAATCCAGCGCCGGGTCCAGTTTGGGCACAAACTCGTGCGACACGAACCCCTGGAAACCAAGACCCGCAATGGTCTGCGCGACCAGGCGGTAATTGAGTTCCTGCGTCTCATCGATGTCATTCCGACCGGGCACCCCACCGGTATGGAAGTGCGCGATGAACGGTGCGTTGGCTTTGATGGTCGCCACGACATTCCCTTCCATGATCTGCATATGGTAGATGTCGTAGAGCAAGCGCACGTGCGATGAATTCACGCCCTTGATGACCTGCACGCCCCACTCGGTGTGATCCGCGTGATAGTCGGCGTGATCCACTTTGCTGTTCAGCAGCTCAAGACACAGCGTGACCTTGTGCCGTTCGGCAATCGGAGCCAGACGCTTGAATCCCGTGATGCAGTTGGCGATGCCCTCGCCGTCGGACATGCCGTTGCGATTGCCGCTGAAGCACACGATGCGTTCCACCCCTGCGGCGGCGGCTTTGGGAATCATGGCGGCCCCCGCAGCGACCAGTTGGTCGTGCAGGTCGGGGCGATTGAAACCGTTGGGAATGGTGCCGAAACCATTCGCCATCGAGCAGACGAGCCGATACTTCGTTGGCGTGGCCCAGTCCGCCTCGTCGAGCAGGTCGATGCCTTCGATATGCATCGCGGCCGCCGCGCGACAGAGATCGTCGAGCGGAATCTTGCCGTAGCACCAACGGGAGACGCCCTGATGGAGCCGGCCGTGCCCGCCCGGCCCCACAACTGCTTCTGGAGACGCTGCGGCGTGCAGTGAAGTCGGCGTGATGATGTCGCCAAGTGTCGCAGCGGTCACCGCCGTGCTCCCCAAGCGCACCAACGCTTCTCGACGCGTGACGGCTCGTGACATACAGAACGCTCCGGTGTTGCGGGGGTTGGGCACCAATTGGGCGCCGGTGGCGCGGACACGGCGACGGTGTGACTACTGCAGTTGGATATACAGCGGCGATGGCCAGAGCCGCACGATTGCTTCTCGTGGTGTTGACGGATTGTCGTTGCGGCTCTTGCTGAACTGCTTCCATCCGGCGAACTGCACCGGTTCCTTCTTCACGTAGCTGTAGTACGAGTCGCGCTTGAGCCACGGTGCACCGAATCCATCCATGTGCATGACGATCTGCACGCGCGGGTCGAGCGCAATCTGCGAGGCGTTGGTGACGCCTTTCTTCGTGAACCGGTGCACCACCAGCACCTTGGGCGGGAGCTTGTGCTTGTCCACCAGGTCACGCAGAAAGCGCGACGCGTAGTTCACGTCTGTGGCGTCGTACGTTCCGATCTTCTTTCCGGGGCGACCGCCGTTCTTCATGGAGAACTCCGGATCGATGCCCAAATGCACGTCAGGGCGCTTGAGAAAGCGCTCGAGTGCCGGCAGCTCCTGCTGCAATGTGCTCAGGCCCACTTGCACGTCGAGAAACATGATGGCGTTTTTGCTGCGGGCCCAGCCATACACCTTCTCGATGCGAGCGCTGTCCAGGCGCGCGCGGTACTTGCCATCGGGCCCCGCATCCGCTTGCGCCACCACTGCAATAAGATGCAGCGCTGGTTGCACGGGGTGTGATGGGTCCACCTTGTTCCACTCGGCGCCTTCCTGATCCAGCTTGCGCAGCATCTCATCGGGTGGAAACTCACCCAGGATTCCCATGCGTGTCGACGCCGGGGTGCCATAAAACGCGATGATACGCTTGGCGGGCAGAATGGAACCCGGCAGCGGTGCGGCCATCTTGGGCGGCCAGAGTGAATCCAGATCGCTTCCGGTGCCGCGGTATGCGAGATGTTGGTCGCCGGACTGCGGGCCCAGTGCGCCCGCGACTCGACGAACGGTGTCCTGACTCTTCCGCCGCTTGGATGCCGTAGTCGCTTTCGCGTTTGCTGCGGTCTTTGGCTTGCTGGTGGGCCGCGCGCCACTCCTGCTGGAGCGTTTTTCCATCGGCAAGGGAACGGCCTTCGTGGTGGGCTTGGCGTCTGATGCAACAGCAGATTGCGCGGTCATCGTGGCGGTTGAGGCGCCAGCGGTTTGCATCCCGGCGAGGTGGCCAATTGGCGATGCGAGGACTACGGCGCTGCCCATCGCGTACAAGGTGCGGAAGTAAGTCGTCATGCGCGCACGATAATCGACGGCCCGAGGGGAGCAAGGGAGGCGACGATGTTGGGCTGCGCAGGGCGCTACGGCGTGGCGGCCGAACGTCGTCGTCCGCGTTGTCTGCGGGGCACGTCAATCTCGCGATCCAGCTGTAGCCCGAGCGTGCCGGTGGCTTCGGCACGCACCGAAAGCCCGCTCGGCTCGACGATCACGTCGACGAGTCGGCCGGAGACAATGTGTCCGGTGAGGCGGACGCCAGGCGCCAGCGTGCGGTTGAGCGCACTGTCGAGCTGAGCGCGTGTTGTCTCGATGAGCGAGTCCAGCGGAAGCTGCGCGCGCTGTCGCAGTTGCGTTACCAGGTTCGCCTTCTTGAGCCAGGCGAGTCCGCGCACGAGTGCGTCGGATGTTGCCACGTCGAAATCCAGATCGGGAACGGTGAGCGTGCGGGTGACCGTATCCAGTCTGGGCGTGCCCACGAAGTACGCGTTGCCGATGATGTCTCCCGCAACGCCGACGGCCAGCACAAGTCGTCCATCGCCGTGCGGATACACGCGAACGTTCGACAGTCGCAATGATCGGCCGAATCGGCGCACGGACCGGCCGAGGAGTTGCCGCGACAGCATGTTGCTGGCTGCGGCATACGACAGAGAAGTGTGCACGCGCAGATGCGCACTGTCGCCGACATCACGAATTGCGCGATCGAGTGGTGGCAGCGCAGTGTGGAGCGACGGCGGCGCAGCCCCGACGAACAGGACCGGCTGAGCGTACAGGCGTACGTCGGCCACCAGATCTTCCCCGTCCAGTCGAAGGCCGCCGAGTCTCAACTGTTTCGGCGTGAGCATGAGCCACACGCTGTCGCGCACTCGGATGCCGCGATTGAGCACGTTGTACCAGCGCTCCATCCTCGACCGTACGTCGAAGGCGGCGATCTGCCGATCGATCATGGGGAGCCGCCGTTCAAGCAGCGTGCGTACCGTGCCGACGACACGATCTGTCACATCGATCTTCAAGAACGTCACTCGGCAGGCGTCGCGCGGCGTCTCTGTCAGCGGGCGTACGGTGGGGAGTCGGCTGCGAGTCTTGAGCACCCACTCGGGTGTGAGGGCCACGTCCATGACCACCACAATGCGTACACGAGGCTTCTGGCCGTCGGTGCCGCAGGAGGAGCTCACGGTGGGGCCGATGGGCGGATTGTACCAGCCTCGACCCTGATACGAAATCGTGGAACTGACCGTCAGCTGGCGACCGTCAAAGGCAACCTGAAATGGCGTGCGTGTGGCGGCGAACGCGATCTTCTGACGAGTGCTGGAGGCCAGCGTGATGCGACGCGCGATATCGCCAAATTGCATCGGGACCGCCGTTTCGAGCGCGGCGAGCGCGGGCTCGAGAGCATACCGAATGGGGGCGTCCACCACGGACCCGCCGAGCGGGCGAATCGCTGGCGTGGCGATGGCCGCCGTCGCTGGCGTCGGAGCCGGTACCGAGAGAGAGTCAGGCCCACACCCCATCAGCGCGACAAGCAAGCCGCCGCTGCAGCACAGTGTCAGGACACGCGGAGTCAGGCGGCGCATGGGGGAGAAGGACCCGCTGCTATGGTTTCGGTGCGGCGTACTGCATGCGTTCGAGAATGACGACAGATCGACGAGAGGCAACGCTGCCGTTGGGAGGCCAGCGTCGTGGCGACGGCAGGATGGCGGCAAGTCGAGCGGCCTGGTCTCTGGTCAGCGAGGCGGCACTTCGACCGAAATGCACGCGTGCGGCAGCCTCCGCCCCAAAGATGCCGTCACCCCACTCGGCGAGATTCAGGTACAGGTCAAGAATACGTTCCTTGGACAACAGAAGCTCCAGGAGCACGGCAACGTAGGCCTCAAGTCCTTTGCGGACGAACGAGCGGCCGTTCCAGAGGAACAGATTCTTGGCCACCTGCTGCGTCAACGTCGACGCCCCCCGCAGCTTGCCCCCGGCGCGTTTACGATCGAGCGCCTTCTGAATCTCGACGAAATCGATACCACCGTGGAGGTAGAATCGGTCGTCTTCCGACGCCAGTACGGCTCGACGCAGGTTGGGTGAGAGCTGATCGCGCGACACCGTGAAGTGCCGTGGTACGATGGGGCGGCGACCGGCGATCATTCGCTGTACGGTGGTTTGCAGCATGACGGAGGTCACTGGCGGCTGCACCACTCCGAGCATCAGGATGATTGGTACCGGAGCCAACATCAGCGCTGCAATCATCGCTGCGGCGATGGCGACGCGACGTCGCCATCCGCTGGCCGGAAGACGCACACGGGGCAGCCGCACTAGGGCTCCAGCAGGTGCGCGGGTGTGTCCGGCGGCTGGCGGCGCCAGCGACGATGCTGCCAAAAGTACTGCGCAGGGTACCGGCGAATCAGTCGTTCAAGAATTCGCGTGTATGCGAGCACGATCGCGTCAACATCGGCCTCGCGGTCTCCGGATTCCACGACAGGTACGGGTTCAATGAGCAAGGCGTAGCGACCGCTCGCTTCTCGCACGGGCGATACAAACACCAGCGGGACGCCAAGGCGCAGTGCGAAAACGGCCGGGCCCCGCGGGGTCTTGGCCGGTCGGCCAAAGAAGGGAACGAAGGTGCTCGCCAAGCCCAGGGCGTCATGATCGCTCACCATGGCCACGGCTCTCCCTTCGCGTAGCGCGCGCGGCGTTTGCCGATCAGCCTGGGAGTCGTGCACCACCATCATCCCGATATCCTCCCGTGTCAGGCGGACGTACTCCTCCATGAGCGGATTGGCCATTCCGCGAGCCACAACGTCCAGCGCGACGCCGCGCGCGGCGACGTAGGCTCCGCCCAGCTCCCAGTTGCCCAAGTGACCCGTGACGATGATAACGCCCTTGCCCAAGGCGAGCGCTGCTTCGAGGTGCTCCCAACCCGAAACCAGCTCGAAGCGCGCCAGCAGCTCTTCGCGAGACGTGCCCGGCAAGACGGACGTTTCGACAAACGTGCGCCCGAGACTCTCGTATGACTGGCGGGCGGTGCGCTGCACTTGCTTGGCCGACAGTTCAGGGAAGGCCGCCGCGATCTGCCGTTCCGTCACACCGCGCCGTATGCCGACCACGCCATAGGCCACACGTCCGAGGGTCGCACCCACGGCGCTGGCGGCGCGCCAACCCACGAGACGCAGCAGCGCGACGGCGGCGCGAGTGGCGCCGTACTCGAGGCGATGCGACAGCGTGGGGATGCGGAGGGAGTCAGCCATGGATACGACCGCAATCTAGCGACCGAAAAGACGAACGCCGCGCCGATCCGAAGATCGACGCGGCGCCGTTGATGAATCGTGAGAGCGCGAGGGCTCTCGGCGATGATCAGTTCGTCAGCATCACCAGCACGCGGCGGTTCGTTGCGCGGCCATTGTCTGAGGTGTTCGGAGCGAGGGGATCCTTCTCGCCCTGCGTACGCGCGACGATACGGGATTCTGCAACGCCCTTCGACACGAGATACGCCTTGGCCTGATCTGCACGATCCTGCCCAAGCTTCTCATTGTAACGCTCACTGCCGATCGCGTCGGTGTTGCCCGTGACCGTGATGGTGCGCGATGCGTTGGTCGGATCAACCAACGACTCGGCGATCATGTCCAGAATGCGCTTGGCTTCCGGGGTGATGTCGCTCTTGTTGAAGCCGAAGTTCACTGCGCCGATGACGATCGGGCGGGCAGCCGGTCCGGCCACGCGCACGGTGTCGATACGGCGAACGTACACGGTGTCGCGCTGGATCGTGACCGTCTTGACCGTGTCGTACTGGATGCGCGGCTTCGGATCACGCGTGAAGAACGAGACGCTCAAACCGGCCTGTGCGCCGAGGTTCAAGCCAGTGGCGCGACCGCCCGGCTTGGCGTTCTTGTCTTCGGGGAGCACATACGTCCCCGTGCCTTCGACGCGCGCCGACAGGCGATCGTTGATGATGAACCGCAAGCCCGCGAGGCCCTGCGGGCCACCGCCACGCGGTGCGACGGCACGCACGCGACCGTACGAGTCATACGCATAGCCGCCACCGATCAGGAGCTTGACGCGATCGCTGAGCGGGGCGTTGTACGTGAGACGGTACGCCCACAGCGGATGCGACACAGTGTTGAGCGTGTCGATGGCACGATTGCCCGTGGGACGCCGATTCACGTCCGCTTCGCCGTAGCTGAGCTCCATCTCCAGGAGCAAGTTCTTGAAGATGTACATACCCGCACGGCCGCCGGCGCCGAGGGCTCCGTCCAGCTGCAGCGTATCGGCGAACTTCGTGTAGCGCCCGAAGCCGCCAATTTCCAACGCGCCCTGGCGCTGTGCAAACGCGGAGGCAGGAATGGCGAGCGTCAATGAAGCGCTCAGAGCAAACTTGGTCAGGGTACGCATAAACCTCCCGAAAGGGTGAACAGATTTGAAAACTGCAGGTGCAACGCCAATTGGGACCAAGTGGCCCGAACTGTGACGAAGATCAAACACCGATCAGGCAATGGCAACAACTTACGCAATTGTGTGCCAAGAGCAACAGTGCGCCAGATCACACTTCTGATATCGGGTGGAGGGACGTCAGCGACGGCGTCGAGGACGGGGGGGACCAGCCAACGTGCCGGAAGGGTGCGTCAAGGAATCCCGAGTGGGCGGGGCATGCCCTGAAAAGACGAACGGAGCGACATCGGGGCACGTTTCGGCTTTCGTCCCACGAGGAAATGCCGTAGGGTTGGAGAGACGCGCGGAGCATGGTGAGCGCATTCTGCGTCGGTCGTCCGGGGGCGAGCGGATCCCGGGCGTTCTTGAGGTCCAGCTGAGACCGTCTCTCGACCGACGTGAGGACCGACGGGCTTTGGGTGCCCCGCCCTTGAACGGAGCCACTGTGCAGCGAGATGGGACAGGCCAGCGATTGGCGCGACTCGGGCTGGTCATCAATGCGCTCTTGGCCATGGTGAAGCTGGTGGCCGGCCTTGTGGGAAACTCATACGCGCTGGTGGCGGACGCCGTCGAAAGCGCGACTGACATGATCGGTTCTCTGGTGGTCTGGGGGGGCTTGCGGATCGCGAGCAGAGACCCGGACGAGCGGTATCCCTTCGGGTACGGTCGGGCTGAGCCACTCGCTGCGGCCACCGTCGCGGCGCTGATGCTTGGCGCCGCGGTCGGCATCGCGGTGGAGGCTGTTCAGGAAATCCGTACCCCCCACCACGCACCAGCGCCATTCACGTTGGCGGTGTTGGCCGCGGTGATCGTTGTGAAGGAGCTGCTGGCCAGGCGTGTCGCGCGGGTCGGCGCCGCCACGGGAAGCGTGGTCGTCAAGGCGGACGCCGGCCATCACCGCGCCGATGCGATCACCTCGGCGGCGGCCTTCTTGGGCATCTCGGCCGCACTGATCGGAGGCCCCGGGTGGGAGCCTGCGGATGATTGGGCGGCGTTGGTCGCGGCGGCGGTCATTTTGGTCAACGGGTCGCGGCTGCTTCGGACAACCATCGCCGACCTGATGGACCGCGCGCCAGACGGGATGCTGTTGCGAACCGTGAGCACCGCCGCAATGGAGACCACTGGTGTCCTCGCCATCGAGAAGTTGAAGGTGCGCCGGTCTGGTACCGGCTTCTATGTCGACCTGCACGTACAGGCCGATCCTGCGCTTTCGTTGCACGACGCGCACATTTTGTCCGGTATCGTCAAGTCCGCGATCCGCGCGCGCGTCCCCGCCGCGCTTGGGGTGCTCATTCACATGGAACCATACGAACCGTCGAGGAGCTCGTGAGCCGCAAGCCCGTGATTACGGTACTGGACGAGGACGAGTGTACACGGCTGCTGGCGTCCCAGTCGGTGGGACGGCTGGCCTTCACATTTCGCGACCGGGTGGACATCGAACCTATTCATTTTGTGTTCGACGCCGGCCGCATCGTCGGTCGCACCCAGTTCGGCACGAAAGTGGAAGTCCTGGCGCATCATCCTTGGGTCGCATTCGAAGTGGATGAGGTTCGGGCGTTGTTCTCGTGGCGAAGCGTCGTGGTGCACGGGAGGCTGGAGTTCCCCGACCCGGAGGGCAGCGCCGTCGAGCGCGATCGCCATGCGCGCGCCGTTGAGGCCTTTCGCCGCCTCATCCCCGACGCCTTTACAGCAGCCGACCCGACGCCGATGCGCGACCTTGTCTTCACCATCCCTGTGCAGGAGATCAGCGGGCGTGCGAGCACGCCAGGCGCGGAGGTCTGATGTCCGCCGATGCCTTCAAGGGGCTTCGGTTGAAGCCAGTGAATGCGCTCAAGAAATTGCGTCTTGGATCCGCTGCGGCGACGGTCGCGGCTCCCCCGGGGGACGCGGCAATACACGACGCCACCGCGGTGCTACTCGCGAAGTTGACCGATCTACAGGATGCCTTCCACGCCGACGGGCGCCGTGCGCTGCTGCTGGTTCTGCAGGGGCGGGACGCTTCCGGGAAGGATGGGGTGATTCGGACCGTGTACGGCGCGTTCAATCCCACCGGTGTGCAGGTCGCCGCGTTCGGTCCGCCAACGCCGCTGGAACTGCGCCATGATTTCTTGTGGCGGGTGCACCAGGTAGTACCGGCGCGCGGCATGATCGGCGTCTTCAACCGATCGCACTACGAAGATGTACTCGCGGTTCGGGTGCGAGGACTGGCGACGGAATCGGTGTGGCGTTCGCGGTACGACCAGATCAACGCCTTCGAGAGACTGTTGCACGAGAGCGGAGTGATCGTGCGCAAGTGCATGTTGCACGTGTCCCGAGACGAGCAGCGCACGCGATTGCTGAGTCGACTGGATGATCCGAAAAAGAACTGGAAGTTTCGACTCGAGGATCTGGCCGACCGGGCGCGTTGGGACGCGTACACCGACGCGTATCGTGAGGCGCTGACCCGTTGTAGCACCGCGGTGGCTCCGTGGTACGTCGTGCCGTCGGACGACAAGGCGATACGCAATTACCTGATCGCCCGTCTTCTGGTGGAAACACTGGAGGAAGCGAGGCCAACGTATCCGCTCATGGACCCTGCCGTGCGAGACGCCGCACAGGGGTTTCGGTAGGCGCGCGCCCGGGATATGTTGTGGGTCTGCCGTTGGCGAGCATTGTCAGCGACGGGACGTGGCGCAGCCCGGTAGCGCACTTCCTTGGGGTGGAAGGGGTCGCAGGTTCAAATCCTGTCGTCCCGATGGACGAAGTGGAAGCCCAGCAACGAGTTCCGTTGTTGGGCTTTCGTCGTGTTCGGCGCTCGCTCGGGCGCTGGAAGAACTCCGGAACATCCGTAGTACGTCGGTGATCGGTCGGGACGAGCAGCGCTGCGGTCGGGCATAACAGCCCTCACCGCCAAGCCTACTTCTTCTTCTCGGCCTTCTCGGACGCCTCAGACCCCTCGTGATCCCTTTTGACCACCGCGCCTGTCTTCGCGTCGACGTGAATCTCGGTGATTCCGGTCTTCCCCGGGACCGTGATATCGAAGGAGTAAATCAGCGCGCCATCTTCTTCCTCCAACTCGCCCTTCGTCACCGCTCCGCCGGGCACCGCGGCAAGCGCCGTCGCACGTGCTTGCTCAGGCTGCACGGTTGCTTTCGCAAAGAGGCCGGGTGTGTCTTCCGTGATGGCGACTGCAGTTGTCGATGCGGCTGTCGCCGCGTCAGTCACGGCCGCGGCCGGTATCGTCGACGTGGCTTCCGTAGCTTCGCTCACTTCGCTCTCCTCTTTCTTCTCCCCAGCCGAGCAGCCGAGGAGCGTCGCGAAAATCACGGTTGTGACGAGTGCGTATCGCATAGTCCTATCCGAGTTCGGGTGGCAACAGTACTCCGATGTGCGCATTGCAACGCCAAAAAAGGAGCGCGTGCGATCGATAGTCAAGCAACGCCCCGACTGAGCTCGTCACGAGCGACTTGCGATCGCTCACTGCCTTGCGGTCGACGGCGCCATGTCCGGTTGCTGTGCTGGATCCGACAGCCCTTTGCGCTCGATCCTGTTGGCAGAGTGAGTCGAATCAGCGCGCGGGCACGCTGATCTTCGGTCCGCTGCCCGCGTAGCCGCTTCGCGCGAGGATGGCCTCGGGGTCTTTCAGCGCCAGCAAATCCCGGATCGCTGCGGTCTTGTCGGTGGCCTGGTTGTAGTACGCCTGCGCGATGCGATACCCGATGAAATACCCCAAATCGCCGGGCCACTCGGCGGTGGCTTCGCCCTGATTGTACAGCCAGCGACTGTAGTCGTTGCCGGTTCGGACGCGGGCAAACTCTGTCCAGAACTCGCGCTCTCTGTTCTGCCATGCGGCAAAGAAGCCGATGAAGGTAGGAACGCCAGCGGAGAGTGAGCCGACGAACTCTGCGACGCGCTCGTTCAGCGCACGCGCGAGCAGGGTGCCACGATTGCCGGCGGTCGATCCCGCCGCGCTGGACAGGATGTGGACGTGCTCATGGGCAATGAGCGGCGGTAGGTCGCGGGACCACGATTTCTGGTTGTTGCGCGCGAACGAACCGAGTTCGGTTGTCGGCGCGTTCGCGTCCGCACCGAAGAACTCGATCCCGATGAAAATGCCACTTCTCCCGACGGTTCCACCGGTGCTGTAGCGCCCCATGAGGATAGTCACGGGCGGGAAGAACGCCTCTGGAACTTGCTGCTTGAGGCGCCCATAGTTTTGTCGCACGACGCCGAACACCGGATCGGCCGACGAGATGCTGGGCCACCAGCCGCGAAGCGCCTCGAGATACCGCGGATAGGCGGACGACACCTGCGTGAGCGACGCGGCGGTGACGGAGCGCAGGCCGATGAACTCGTTGAGAGGCGCCGATGCCGAATCCAGGTAGACGCGCTGAAACGCCGAACCACGTCCCATGCGCCCACCAGCATCGTACGCGCGCCAGTACCGATCGACGTCGGAAGTGTTGAACTGCGCTTGCGCGGGGTCCGCGGGGAAATCCCGGGTACTGGGACCAGTCGCGGAGTCTCCGCAGGCGGCGAGAAAGCAAGCAGTATGCCGCAGGCGAAAGCGCGAGTTGCGGGCCGATGAGCAAGCATGCAATTCGTGTAGTGTGTGTTCGAGGGGCGCTTCAAGTTATCCTGCTCCACGAGCAGAAGTTCAACACCGAAACTGACCGCAAGTTCACACCGAGCTCACATGACCGATCGTCCGATTGCGCTTGATGCCTACGAGGAGCTGGCCGACGCCTACGCCGCGGCCATCGATACGAAGCCGCACAATGCCTACTACGAACGGCCGGCGACGCTCTCACTCCTCCCGTCGGTGACTGGCAGACGGGTGCTCGACGCCGGCTGCGGATCCGGCGTGTACTCGGCGTGGCTCCTCGATCGCGGAGCTGACGTGGTGGCGATCGACGCCAGCGAGCGCATGGTGGCGCTGGCAACGGAACGGACCGGAGGCCGGGCGGCGATGCACGTGGCGGATCTCGCCGCGCCGCTGCCGTTTCTTGCCGACGCCTCATTCGATCTGGTGATCAGCCCGCTCGTGATGGAGTATGTGCGTGATTGGCGGGCGGCTTTCGGCGAGTTTTTTCGCGTGCTGCGTCCGGGCGGGCATCTGGTGGTCTCGGTGACCCACCCGTTCTACGATTTCACGTTCTATCGGTCGCGAGCGTACTTCGAGACCGAGCAGGTGCAGTCGGAGTGGACCGGATTCCGTCCCGTGCGGGTGAAAATGCCCAGCTACCGCCGGTCGCTTCCGGAGACGCTTAATCCGTTCGCCGAGGCGGGCTTTCGGATCGAGCAGCTTCTGGAGCCCCGTCCAACAGACGATTTCAAGGCGGCCGACCCGCGTCATTACGCAGAGTTGATGCAGCAGCCCTGTTTTCTCTGTGTGCGTGCGCTGAAGGCGTAGCGGCGGAAGTGTCGCGGTGGGTCGATCGATTCGTCCTTGTGGTCAGAGAGGCGTGGTGAGACACGCCGCGCTCAACTCGCCGCAAATCGATAGGGCGATGCGCGCTCCTCGGCGTCGCGACGACGGAAGTCGCGCGGGGAGACGCCCACGGTCCGCTTGAACACCTTGGAGAAACTAAACGCATCGTGGTAGCCAACGGCGAGCGCCAGTTGCTCCAGCGAGTGTGAGGTCTCGCTCAGCAGGCGCATGGCGTGCTGCATGCGGATCGTTCTCAAGTACTGCAGCGGTGTGTCTCCGACGGCGTCGCGAAAGCGTGCGGCAAACCCGGTGCGCGAGAGCCCCACGCGCGCGGCCAGCGCCTCGAGGGTCCACGGCTGTGCGCAGTCGTCGTGCATCAGCGCGACGGCTTGCTGCACGGACGCATCGCGGAGCACGATGCCCGCGGTGGAGGCCTGGCGCTGGAGCACTTCGCGCAGGACGTACGCGAAGACCGCGTCAAGGAGTCCGTGCAGGATGCTCTGGCTACCCAGCTCCGGGGCGTCGAGCTCCGTTCGCATCAGACCCACGGCGAGCGCGAGCGGAGCAAGCTGCGGAATCTCTGCGGCGCGCAGGATGAACCATGGAGGCAGCTGAGACAGGAGGGGATGTAACGGCGTATGCCAGAGCTGGTACGCGCCGCTGAGAACGTGGCTTCCCGTGCGCGAATCGTCGTCGCCGATGGCGCGCGCGTCGATCGTCGACGCCACGCCGGTTACCTCCGCGATCGATCGATCTCGCAGAACGGCGTCGGTCGAGAGCACGTGTGTGCATCCACGTGCCATGAACGCGATGTCGCCTGTCCCAAGCGCAACCGGGGCGGGGAGCGCCGGCGCATGCAACCATAGCTGTCCCTGCGTCACCACGTGCAGCCCAATGCTGCGTTCGCATGGAAATCGCAGCGCGTGCGTTTCGGCGAGACGACGAAGGTCCAGCAGGCGGCGAACGAGCCCGGCGTCATGTAGCACCTGAGTGAGCAGATCCATGTGCCCAAACGTACTGCACATCGGTCCAAACGTACAGAGTAAATGTACGAACAGACATGAAATACGAACGAAACGCCATCGACGTGCACGTATCGAGACGTATCGTTGATTTGTGCAGCTAGTTCTCCTCTCAACCTAAGGGCCATTCAGATGAGCACCATTCTTGTAGTTGGCGCGAGCGGTACCGTCGGAACGATCCTCGTACCGCTGCTGCAGCAAAGCGGTCATTACGTACGGCGGGCTACCGGCCGACCGGCTACCGAAGACGGGCAGGTGCATCTCAACCTGTCGACGAACGACGGGTTTGACACGGCGCTGGCGGGTGTCGACAGCGTGTACCTGCTGTCGCCGGCCGGCTTGACCAGACAGGACGAATTGCTCATCCCGTTCATTGATGCCGCCCGCCGACAGGCAATCGGCAAGCTTGTGTTGATGTCCGCGATGGGTGCGGATGCGGACGAGTCGGCGCCGCTGCGTCGTGCCGAGCGACATCTCGAGGCGTCGGGGCTGAGATACAACATCATTCGCCCCAACTGGTTCATGCAGAATTTTCAGAGCTACTGGATTCAGCCCATCCTTGAGCAGGGGAAACTCCTGCTGCCCACAGGAAGCGGGAGAGGAAGCTTCATCGATGCGCGCGACATCGCTGCGGTGGCGGCGACGCTGCTCACGAGCTCGGACCACGACAATCAGGCGTTCGATCTCACCGGCGGCGAGGCGTTCGATCACGAGCAAGTGGCCGCGATACTCTCGGACGCGTCGGGGCGGACGATCAGTTATGTCGATGTGTCTCCAGAAGCGATGCGCGCGCAACTGTTGCAAAGCGGACTGCCGGCAGACTACGCCGAGTTCATGCTCCTCATTCTTGGCTACTTCAAGCTGGGCTATGCCGAGCGCATCACGGACGCCGTGCAGAGCGTTACCGGCCGCGCACCGCGAACACTGGCGCAGTACGCGCAGGACCATCGGCACCTCTGGATGCGCTAGCGTCGCACCAGTCGATCGTGCGGTGTAGCGGCGGCGATGTTCCGGAGAGGGATGCCCAGCTGCGAGCGTTTTGGGGCGCTGAGGCGTAGGTAGCATGGTTACCCCGCGCACCCGGCGGGGCTCTTGGTTCCGTCTCCCGAACACCGTCCCTTGATTCGCGACTTTTCCTCGCCGCTCTTCGCTTTTTTCACCGTGCTGC
>JANNEV010000625.1:0-10143 GCA_031379145.1 Gemmatimonadaceae bacterium | reverse complement strand
TATGGCTGGTCTGCCAACTGCCCCCGTGGGATGCGGGACAAGGCGGCGCTCGCCGCGGCGGCCGGGCCGCCCGCCATCGTCCCCGCGCCACGACTGTCGCCCGCCGCGGTCAGCCGCCGGTGGGCGGCGTTGCTCCAGCAGATCTTCGAGGTCGACCCCCTCGCATGTCCCTCCTGCCACGGCGTCATGCGCATCGTCGCGTGCATCACGCAGGCCTCGGTGATCGACCAGATCCTCACACCCCTCCGCACCCGCGCGGCGCACGCGGCCCACACCGGCGCACACAGCCCGCCATCGACACTTTCGGCACACCGAGGAACGACCTGTAGGGCCGGCGTTGTTGCGCGCGCGATCGTCAGCACTTGACGGTAAGACCCCTTCGCGGATATACTTGCCTAGGCAACGATAATGGCGACCCCTCGACTCACCCCCCTCGACGACGCGATCGCATACCGCATCAATCGCGTAGCGCGATTGCTGCGGCACGGGTTCGCGTCGGACCTGCAGCAGTGGTCCGGCGAAGATCTCAGTCCGGAACAATACTTCGCGCTGTATCGGCTGCGACAGGCAGGGCCCCTGCCGATGCAGTCGTTGGCCGATCCCGTGTTGAAGGACTATCCCAACATCACTCGCGTCATCGCGGGCCTCCACAAACGCGGCCTAGTGAAACGCACCAAAGACAAGTCGGATGGTCGCGTGCAACGCTGCGCGTTGACGGCCAGGGGAGAGGCGTTGTTCGATCGGCTCTACCCGTCGGTGGTTGCCGAGCGGGCGCGGCTTTTTGCCGGCTGGTCGGCCCATGATCGCGACGCGCTGCGGGCGAGCTTGTCACACTTGGAACGAACGCTGGAAGATTTGTAAGCCGGTGGTGGTTGGATCGGTGTGCGGCGGTCCTCGCAGTCATATAGTTGCCTAGGCAATAACCAAGGAGTCAGCAGATGCGGTACACTCAGGCCACGAAGTTCGCGACGGCATTCGGCATAGCACTCGCGCTGAGCGCGCCCCGTACGCTCGCGGCACAATCTGATGCCGACGCGGTGCGGGCTACGATTCAGGCATTCGCCGACGGCGCAGCGACGCAAGACCGCGCCCGGTTGGAAAACGCGCTGCACCCGACCGCGATACAGTTCATCTCGGGGAAGGAGATTCGAACCCTCGACCGTCCGACCTATCTGGCTGCGATCAAGGAGAAGAAGATGGGCGGCATGCCGATGACCGTGGCGATTCAGAGCGTACAAGTCGACGGGGCCACCGCACAAGCACACGCCACGTTCACGGCCGCACCGTTCACGCTCTCGCACGCGCTGACGCTGGTCAAAGTCGAAGGACGGTGGATGATCGCCAGCACCGTGGTGAGCGTGATCCCGAAGTAGCGGCCAATCGCAGTTGCGCGGCACTCGCGCTCGCGTGCCGCACTAGCGGCATTGGGATCAATTCGATTGAAATATGCGCGCCAGATTTCGTCGTTTGCCGGACCCAAAGCGCAACGTCTCGTGCCTGTGGAAGGAGACGAGATCTACTTCAGAGCGTCATCCGGCGGCGGGCAGATGCCCGGAAGTCCTCCCTTTCAACGTCGGACTCTTGTTGCTGCTGGAAGGGGAGTTGTCGCAACAGAGGATACGTAGAGTGGCGAGACAACATTCACTCGATATCCCAGACTTGGCCAGAGCACGTTGAGGCCGAGTTCGCCTAAGTCACGCGCCGCGTGGGCACGGACGATCTGGCGCGGAAGGCCTTCGAAGAGACACTAGTGCGTGTGTCTGGAAGAAGGGAGCCGGCTAGCCGACGGACGCCTTTCTCGCGATGTAGCCAACGCTCGTGCGGCTCGGTGGTCCCTTGCTGAAGGGTACGTGGGCCAGCTCGGTGAACTGGGCGTTGCGCAGCATGTGAAAGACTTCGTCTACGCGCCACGATGCGCTGCCCCACTTGACCTGCAGGATTCGCGTGCACCAGTGCGGTTGACTGACCACCAGCATGAGGACACCGCCAGGCACCAGCACACTCCCGAGGAGCGCAAGCGCATCCTCGGCGTTGTCGGCATGCTCAAGCACGTGGCTGCACAGTACTACGTCGTACCGCTCCGCGTGGCAGGGTAGTGTGTCGATCGAGCCACAGAGCGTGTGCGCATCGGAGTGCTCCGCCTGGTGCTTGTCGAGCGCCGCCGTGAGCATGCGTGGCGACGGATCGAGCAGGTCAATGCGCAACCGCGGTGCGCCGTGCGGCGCCTTCCGTGCGGATGATCGGTGCCAGCGCGCGAACACCAACGAGAAAGCCCCCGTGCCGCATCCGGCGTCGAGTACCGCCACCGCGCCACGGGAGCTGCGCGTCCTCTCACCCTTAGACTCCATCGCGGCGGCCGCGTGCTGCATCACCTCGGCATACGCGTCCAGATAGCCTAGTCGATGGATCGCGTCGTGCCAGGTGGCGCTGGCGATCGAGTAGCGCTCTACCAGCGAACGAGGGCGCCACGGGGATCGCGAGAGGTTCGCCATGCTTGCACGAACGCGGTGCGCCAGATGCCCCAACCACGATGGCGCACGGTCTTCCATACTGCGGCCAACGTCGACGCGACGCCTCATCGCCGCGCTACTCCGCCCACGGCGGCGTGAACGCGGTACCGCCGCCAATGCGAGCTTGTCCGCCAATGGGTAGCACGGCGATCGCTTCGAAGGACACGTCATGCGGGTTGGACAACGAAAAATCGACGTTCGGTGGTACGATGATGGCGCTGCCAACGACGAGCGCGTATTCCACGCCGTTGAGCGTGGCAACCGCCGAGCCATTGGTGGCCACGATGATCTCCTCACGGGTGAGCTGATGTGTGCCGCCAGTGTTGCGAGGATCCAGCGTGACGCGCCAGACAGTCGTCTCCGTCGCGCCGCGGCTCGGCGACGCGAGTCCAGAGAACACGACCCCGGGAATGCGAAACTCGGCGGCATCGGTGGTATTGACAAACGGCATGGCGTACTCCCAAAGGGGACAGGCAGCGCTATTGTACGAGCGTGCACGGCATCGCACGGTCGCGCGGATCGCGACGGCTGCGCTTTCACAAGGTTAGAGGTCTCGATGGGAATAGTCAAGAAACTTGACGATATACGCATGCCGCCGCTGATCGATCACATCGGCTGGCGGTTGTGGCAGGCGGCCCAGGCGTGGAAGCAGCGGTTTGACGACGCGATGGTCGCTGAGGGGTATCCGGTGTTCCGCGAGGCCAGATCGCAGGTTCTTTCGGCCTTGGATTTCGCTGGCACGCCCCAGGGGTTGCTGGCCGAGCGACTGGGCATGTCCAAGCAAGGGGTGCAGCAGTTGGTGGATCAGCTGGTGGACGACGGATACGTGGAACGACGTCCGGATCCCTCTGACGGCCGCGGTCGCGTGGTGCGGTACACGGAGCGCGGTGCGCAGCTGATGACGGATGCCAATCGCGTCAAGCGACGTATCGATCGAAGCTATCGCAAGACGCTCGGTCCAGAAGGCTTTGGGGCCTTGGAGACGGCGTTGAGCCAGCTGATCGATACGTCGTGAGCTCGCTCTCAGACTCGTCGCGACGGTTCGGCATTCCAGAGCGTCGGCGTTCGCATAGAAGTTATGACTGGGCTGGCCCCCGCATTCTGCGTGGGTTAGTTCCTCCAGACCGCGAAGTCACCGTAAGCTTACCCTGAGAAGACACAGCGTAAGTCAGACTCCGGTCGATTTTCTACGGATCATACGATGCGCAAATCGAAGTTCAGTGAAGCCCAGATCGTCGCGATTCTGCGGGAAGGCGAGGCCGGGGTCCCGGTGGCGGAGATTCTTCGGAAGCACGGGATCAGTCGGCCGACGTTCTACCTGTGGAAGTCGAAGTACGGGAGCGCCGGCGTACCGGAGCTGCAGCGGTTGAAGGCGTTGGAGCAGGAAAACGCACGACTGAAGCGGATGTACGCCGACATGGCGCTCGAGAACGCGGCGATCAAGGACGTCCTCAGCCGAAAACTGTAGCGCGGTCCGTGCGACGGGCGGTCGTGGCGATCCTGGTCGACGAGCATACGCGCTCGGTCGTGTTGGCCTGTCGGATCGCCGGACTCTCACGGACCGCGTTCTATCGGCCTCCGCAGGCGATGGACGACGCCGATGCGCCGATCATCGCGGCGTTGACGACGTTGATCGCGCAGGAAGGGCGCTGGGGCTTCTGGAAGTGCTACCACCGACTGCGGGCGATGGGGCATCCGTGGAATCACAAGCGGGTGTATCGCGTGTACGGTGCGCTCAAGCTCAATCAGATCCGTCGTACCAAGAAGCGGGTGCCGACGCGCGTCCGCGTCCCGCTGGAGGCGGTGCCGCAACTGAACGACACGTGGGCGATGGACTTCATGGGCGATACACTCTACAGCGCGAGGCGCTATCGCATCTTGAACGTGATCGACGAAGGCAATCGTGAGGCGTTGGCCATCGAAGTCGATGTGTCGCTGCCGAGCGAGCGCGTGGTGGCGGTGTTGGAGCAACTCGTGACGATCCATGGCGCGCCGCGCCGCATTCGCTGCGACAACGGTCCCGAGTTCATCTCGGAGGTCGTGCGCGCGTGGTGCACACGCCACGAGATCACCCTCGTCTTCATTCAGCCTGGCAAGCCGAATCAGAACGCGTACATCGAACGCTTCAACCGCACCTATCGCACGGAAATCCTCAACGCGTGGGTCTTCGTCACGCTCGACGAAGTGCGGGAGCTGAGCGAAGACTGGCGACAACGGTACAACACGGAGCGGACGCATGACTCGCTCGGCGACGTCCCGCCCCTCAGCTTTCTGCCGAGAACCACCTCTCCCGACCTGTCTCACTTTCAACTGTGTGCTTGACGGGGAAGCTTACGGACCCGCAACTCGAACGTGACCGCCGAGGGCGACATGCGCACCGGCGCGACAAGCTCATGCCGCCCGCGCTGCATGCGCAGCGGCACATCCGGGAGTGGACCTCGCACCACGATCCGCAACCTCAGCTCATCGGCCATAGTGGATCAAAGGTGATGTGAGCGATGCCTAACGCTCGCGTTCTCTTGCAGGGCCTTACAATAAAACGCGACCAGTGAGCGCAGCGAACAGGGAGCACTCCGCAATGGCCCTGTCAAGAGCAACGCATGGTTCGGCAGCTTCGCGATGCCTGTCGCCGATGCGGTCGCCGGACTAGAGCGCGTCTGGCAGATGGCGACGTTCGTGTACAATGGCTAGCACCTCGATCGCGTCGGGACGGATTCGATAGAAGATGCGATACGGCGGCACGACCAGTTCCCGAAGCGCCGAGTCCTCGACATCGAGCACCATCTTGCCGATTTCTGGATGCGTGGATGCGAGCTGGAGGCGCTGGTCGATCCGGCTGACCAGCCCCTCCGCATACACCGGCGAGGTCAGGCTGACGTAATCGACGAGCGCCTCCAGATGCGCAACCGCCCGCTCCGTCCAACGGAGCGGGAGCGTCACGAGGCGCGCCGAATCCGCGCGCGTGCCCGAGCAAGGGCCGTCTCGTGGTCAACCGTGCGACCCGCGTCCGCATCGGCGAGTCCCTGCATAATCGCTTGCCGTACATAGACTTCGTAGGCGAGATCGTCCCAGCTGGCATCAGCGGGGAGTTGCTCGACGAGCCGGAGGGCGTCGGGGCGGATGTCGGCAGGCTCACTCATAGCAGAAACATCGCGCGGACGCACGGCGCCAGCAAGCAGGCCGATCCTGCCTTCAAGCTGCCAAACGCGTGCATGCTGCAGCACCGACACCGTCACTGTCGGCCGCAGCGATCCGTTCGGCCGTGCCTACCCACGCTTCGCCGGGGTCCATGCGGAATGCCGTTCCATACATCGAATCGCCGACGACACGGCCGCGGAGCACCCGAAGAACCATGCGCCGGCGGCGAGACCGATCGCGGGGGCCACAATTGCAGGGGTGAGTATCGCACCCGCAGTGCTCACCAAGCCAGCCGTGCACAAGAGCTGATACCAAAACTGTGCGCCGGCGCGATTGGGGATACCCGCGAGATTGAAACGGACCCAAACAGGCGGCGTCCCGTCCGTTCCACCATTCGCGATCTCGCACGTCGCCGCGTCTACCGCCTCCAGACGCAGTCCAGTCTCGATCGCTGCCTCGCGAAGATGGCGAAGCTTCACGGTCTGTCCGGCGTCGAGCTGACTAACACCACGAAGGAAGTCTGTTGCCTCGGGCTCGCTGAGCCAACGCTCATGATTCGTGTCGCGACTAGTCATGCGATGACTTCTCAGGAAAGTTGGAAGCTGCCCAACGTCTAGCGTTCAACTGCAAGCGACCCGATCAACGCGAGCGCAGCGAGCATACCGAAACCGCTGGCCAGTTGCAACGCGTTGTTGGGCCGAGCCGCGCACTCACGCCGCCGTGCTCACCCACGGTTTGATCCGACGCAGCACCGGCGCGAGCGCCTTTGCCGCGATCTCGGTGTCGTGGGCAACTTGCGCGCGCAGCCAGTACCCGTTCGACAGCCCAAAGAATCGGCAGAGGCGCAAATCCGTATCCGCCGTGATGGCGCGCTTTCCGGCGACGATCTCGCCAATGCGCTGCGCCGGCACGTCGATCTCTTTCGCGAGGCGGTACTGGGAGAGCTCCATCGGCACGAGGAACTCCTCCAACAGCAACTCCCCGGGCGTCACTGGCTTCAGGGGGGCCATCGATTTGCTCTCCTAGTGGTAGTCCACGATCTCGACATCCGCCGGGCCCGCTTCGGTCCAGCGAAAGCACACCCGAAACTGATCGTTCACGCGAATGCTGTGTTGCCCCGCGCGCTCACGCTTGAGGGCTTCGAGTCGGTTCCCCGGGGGCACGCGTAGATCCTCCAGACGCCCAGCGATCTCGAGCTGCCGGAGCTTGCGACGCGCGACCACCTCGATACTCACGAACCGACTGACGCGGCGCCCGCCCGCCAACGCCTCGGTGTCGGCATCCCGGAAGGACACGATCATATCGAATAGTAACGCGCGGCGTGATTACGTCAAGTTTACTCGCCCTCCGACGGAAACAGGTGCTGCGGCCCAACTACCCATTTACCTGCACACCAAACCACCCCCTCGTCAAAATCCTGCAGAAAACCGCAGGAATATCAACTATCTGCCGCCGAGCGAGTCGGCGGGGCTGCGCACGCCGAGTCGACCCCGATTCAGGACGTGCGTGTACATCATGGTGGGCTCACGTCCGAGTGGCCCATCAGTTCCTGTAGCGTGCGAATGTCGTAGCCGTCCTCCAACAGGTGCGTCTCAAAGGAATGACGCAGCGTATGGCAGGTGGCACGCTTGGGTATCCCAGCTTCCACCACCGCGCGACGGACGGCCCGCTGCACCGCCGACTCGTGCAGGTGATGCCGACGCTGCTCGCCGGTTTCCGGGTCCGTGTACCGACGGCCGGCGGGGGAACACCCATTGCCACGCCAGGTCCGTCGCCCACACGGGCGCCTTGCGCGCCAACGCCGTTGGCAGATGCACACGCCCCGCACCCGCCGCGAGATCGTGCGCGTGCAACACAGCCACCCGACGCAACTGCTCCGTCAGCGCCACTCGGCTGCTCTCAGGCAGCATCGTCACGCGGTCCTTCCCACCCTTCCCCCGCCGCACGCGCAACTCCCCACGCGTGAAATCGATGTCCTTCACGCGCAACGTCAGCCCCTCGAGTAGCCGCAGGCCGGCGCCGTACAACAGAAGCGCGACCAGCCGGTACCGGCCACGCATCCGCTCCAGCACGGCACGCACCTCCTCACGCGTCAACACCGCAGGCAGCCGAGTCGGTGACGCCGATCGCAGCACACGTCGCACATCGCCCACGGGCTGGCCGAGCACCTCCCGATAGAGCAGCAACAACGCACTCAACGCCTGCATCTGCGTCGAACGGGAGACGTGACAGTCGGCAGCAAGGTACGTCAGGAACGCCACGATGTCCCCTTCACCAAGCGACGCCGGATGTCGCATGCCGTGATATCGGATATAACGAACAATCCATCGCGTGTATGCCTGCTCGGTACGCAGGCTCAGATGTCGCGCCCGCATCCGACGACGCACCCGCGGCAACAGTCTCTCGTTCCCTGCAGTCATATCTGGACATATCCGGGTATGGTGACAGATATGGCGGCGAAACGGCCCGCCGACCCGTGGGCTGACGCCAGCGTCCCGTTCGCGCAGGCGTTGGCGGACCCGACCGCGCCGGCGTTAGCGCACCCGATCACGCACCCGTCCGCGCACCCGTCCACGCACCCGTCCACGCACCAGATCAACATGGCCCAACCACCAGGCGACTTCCCCACCAGAACCACGCCCATCATCGCGCGTTTCCGCCTTGCGCCGGGTCGGATCCGCCCGCAACGTGGGGAAGATTCCCCAACGAGGCCCCTACCGCATGTCATCGAAAACGGACGTCAGCAGCCCCGACTACTATCACAAGGTGGTCGACTGCCAGTGGGCGTGTCCGGCTCACACCAATGTGCCCGAATATCTCCGGCTCATCGCACAGGGACGGTACACCGAGTCGTACCTGCTCAATCGCGAGTCCAACGTCTTCCCGGGCATTCTCGGACGCACCTGCGACCGCCCCTGCGAACCGGCCTGCCGGCGGGGACGGGTCGACGGGAAGCCGGTGGCCATCTGTCGCCTCAAGCGCGTGGCCGCCGACCTCCGGGACGACATTTCCGAGTATCTGCCCAAGCCGGTCGCGGTCAAAAACGGCAAGCGCATCGCGCTCGTGGGCGCCGGACCGTCTGCCCTGACGGTCGCCAACGACCTCCTCCCCATGGGCTACGAGGTCGTGATCTACGAAAAGAACGCCCAGGCCGGCGGCCTGATGCGGGTCAACATCCCGTCATTCCGCCTGCCCGAGAGCGTCCTCAACGAGGAAACGCAGTGCATCATCGACATGGGAGCGGAAGTCCGGTACAACACTCCGGTCGAGAGCATGAAGGCACTGCTCGATGAACGCTACGACGCGGTCTTCGTGGGCAGCGGCGCCCCCAAGGGCAAGGAACTCGACATCCCGGGACGCTGGGATCCGGCGGTTCAGAGCCACATCCATATCGGCATCGAGTGGCTGAGCTCCGTCCACTTCGGCCACGTCGAGTCCATCGGCAAGAACGTGCTCATCATCGGCGTCGGCAACACGGCGATGGACTGCTGCCGGACGTCGCGCCGTCTGGGCGGCATCAACACCAACGTGGTGGCGCGACGTGGCCGCAAGTTCTTCAAGGCCTCGCCGTGGGAGCTCGAAGACGCCGAAGAAGAAGGCATCCACATCATCGAGAACCACGCGCCCAAACGCTTTGTCATCGACAACGGCAAACTGGTCGGCATGGAATTCGAACAGGTCGAATGGACGGAGTCCAACGGCAAGCAGAAGAGCACGGTCACGGGCACGGTCATCATGCCCTGCGATGAAGTGATCCTGGCCATTGGTCAGGACAACGCCTTCCCGTGGATTGAACGCGACGCGGGCATCGCCTTCGACGAATGGGACATGCCGGTGGTGAACAAAGCCACCTACGAGAGCTCCCTGCCGGGCGTGTTCTTCGGCGGCGATGCGGCATGGGGCCCACAGAACATCATCTGGGCGGTGGAACACGGACATCAGGCGGCGGTGTCCATCCACCAGCACTGCCAGGGGATCTCCGTTGCCGACCGTCCCGCACAAGGCATGCATCTGGCCAGCACGAAGATGGGCATGCACTCGTGGGCCTACAGCAACGAGTTCAATCCGTCCCCACGCGCGCAGATGACACACGCCGAACTGGTCAAGCGGTTTGCCAGCGTCAGCGAAGAAGTGGAATTGGGCTTCACGCCGGAACAGACGGCCACCGAAGTCGAGCGCTGCCTCAACTGCGATATCGAGACGCACTTTACCGCCACACTCTGTATCGAGTGTGACGCCTGTGTCGATGTCTGCCCGGTCAACTGCCTCACCATCGCACCGGCCGCCGAGTCGGAAACGGAACTCCGCACGCGCCTCTCGGCGCCCGCCGAGAATCTGACGCAGGACGTCTATGTCTCCGAGTCGTTGCCGCAGACCAAGCGCGTGATGGTGAAGGATGAAGACATCTGCCTCCACTGCGGACTCTGCGCCGAACGCTGCCCCACGGCCGCGTGGGACATGCAGAAGTTCTCGCTCGTGCTGCCCTACGCGTTCG
>JANNEV010000622.1:0-9628 GCA_031379145.1 Gemmatimonadaceae bacterium | reverse complement strand
ACGGTGCCATCGGCACGTCGGAACCACTCGCAATGGGAGACGCCTGTGGTCATGCCGAGCGCCGCTAGTGCACGATCTCCGACCGCGCGGATATCGTCGAACTGCGGGGTATCGATCTCACGCGGCAGCAGCACGCCCCACTGAATCCACGGATTCTCGATGACCGTGAGAGGAGTGGGGAAGTAGTGTGTTAACGAGTGCCAGACCGCGTGCCCATTTATGGAGATGGTCTCCAGCGAGTGCTCCGTGCCTCGCAGAAACTCCTCGGCCAGCAGCGGGCGATCCGCGGACGGTGCGTGCGCGAGCAGGATGGCATCGAGCTGCGCGATGTCCTCAACGCGGTGCGTGGCGATCGCACCTGCACCGGCGGGCGGCTTGATGACGATGGGAAAGCCAACCTCGCGAAGAAAATCGATCGCGTCATCGCGCCGAGCGATCAGCCGATGGCGCGCGACGGGGACGCCAGCGTCGCGCAACACGTCCTTCATGCGGGACTTGTCCCTGAAATTCATGGCGGACTCGCTCGACAATCCGCGAATGCCCAGCTGCTCACGCACCAGCGCCAACGGGAGCTGCGCTTGCTCGTACGCACCAAACAACCGGTCGATGGTGCCAAGCCGTGACGTCAGCTCGGCGGTGGCGTGGGACAGCTGGTCGGCATCGGTGATGTCATCGACGCGCCAGTGCCCCACCAATCTGGCGGCGATCGCCGGTGCGAGCCGTTCCAGTGGCTCCTGCGCGATAACCGCAAGCCGAACGCCGGACAACGAGGCGGCCGCCTCGATCATTTGCGAGGCGGCCGGCGAAAAGATCGGCCCGACGAAGACGACAAGCGTCATGCTGGCATCGTCGCGCCATGAGGCGACTGCAGCGAGCGGTTTACTGGCACACCCACGCGCCGCCCTGCACGCGCTGTGTCACCTTGGCGCCAGAAGCCGAGTCAGTGGCGGTGACCGTCACCTGATCGTTCTGGCCATCCTCCATGTTGTTGGTGGTGCAGCCGACCACTTTTCGCGCCGAGAACGCACCGGCGCTGTCTGCGCTATACGTGCCGAAGTCCTGGGCGCCGTTCGCGCCCGGCGCGCGGGTTCCGGTGATCTTCACGCGGGCCGACGGTGCCCAGCCTTTGCCCTTGAACGTGAGTCGCGCGCCCTGCGGGCTGCGCTCCGCCTCGATTGACAGCTGCGGTTTCGCCTGGCCTTCGCCAGCGAACGCCATGGCCGAGGACGCGGTCAGGACCAGCGCGGCGACGGCGAGCGCGGATGTGACCGCACGGGCGAGCACCGGCCGGGTGGACGGACCGCGACCTCTGAGTTGCATATCCCGCATGGGACTCCTCCGAAAAATCAGGTTGTGCGACGGCAGACTGCCGATCGGGTGGCGAGATAATGCGTAGAAACGCGAGGCTCCGCAACGAGTAGATTGTGTCGTATGCCAGTTTTTTCCTTCAACGGCCATTCTCCGCTGGTGGCGCCAGGCGTGTTCATCGCGCCGACAGCCACTGTCATCGGCGACGTGCAGATTGCGGATGGCGCGAGTGTCTGGTGGGGCTGCGTGCTGCGCGGCGACGAGCAAGGCATCCGTATCGGCGCGGACACGAATGTGCAGGACCTGGCGCTGATTCACACTTCGCGTGGGGGGCCAGATGCCACAGTCGGTTCTCGGGTGACGATCGGGCATGGGGCGATCATTCATGGCTGCACCATTCAGGACGACGTGCTGGTGGGCATGGGTGCGATCGTGCTGGACGAGGTCGTCGTCGAAAGCGGAGCGCTGATTGCCGCCGGTGCAGTGGTCTCGCCCGGCAAGCGGGTGCCTGCCGGCGAGGTATGGGCCGGTTGTCCTGCGCGTCGGATCGGCCACGTCACAGATGCGCACCGCGACGCGATTGCGTCGACCCCGCCGCACTATCGGGCGAAAGCGGCACAGTATCGGAACGCGTTGATGGGAGATACCAGATAGCGGTCGAACAATGCAGCACTACGCGTGTCGCTCGCGCGTCGAGCTCACCCACTGCGTCTGCTGGAGGAACCGGGTGATCGAGCACGCCAGCCAGATGCGTCGACTACTTCGGTGATCGAGCGCGTCCGATCAGCGCAAGCGGGACTCCGCGCAGTCCAGGCCACCGCAGCACCGAATCCGCACGTACCGACAGCTGTGCGCTCAATCCGCCGTCCAGCATGAGGGCACGCACGGCACCGAGCCGTCGCACAATCTCCGCCATCTCCGCCGTTGTCGGGCCAATCGGAAGGCGCGCGCCCAACGCACCAGCCCCCGCGAACTGACTCAGCACGACCAAGACACGCCCATCTGCGAGGATGCCCGCGGCGAGCCGCGTATCGCGATGCGTGCGGTCGACGAGTGCGTTGCGCTGGCCCTCGGCGCACACGAGCTCCGGCGCCGCACCGTTCGCGGCAAGCAGTGTGGGATACGACTGGACCGCCTCGAGCACGCGGCCAGTGGCACGCACGCTGGCCACCTCGCTCGCGTCGATCACCGTCGCCGTTCCCGCGCTGTCGATCACCAGCGCACCGGCCAGCACGCCGCGCCCTGGTGCCTGCCATTCGCGACCACGATGCACCACCCAGCCCCACGGCCCGGCATCGGTAAACTGTCCCGCATTCAGCGCGATGAGCGCATCGCTCGGCGCATCGCTCAGTGACCATGACACCATGGCGTCTCCGTCCGGCTTGAGCTCCAACGCCAAGCGCACTGTGTGCGGATCGAACCGTGCCACGACCATCCGCACGCGCAGCAGCGGCGAGCCCACCGACACCGACCAGAAACTCCATTCCACGGGGCCGCGACTCCATGACAGCATCGGCACGTCTGCGGGGCGGGCCACACGACCGCACTGGATTGGCGCGATGTGCGACCGCTCGCCAGCGGACACCGCGCTCTGGCCGCGAGCGAGTGCAAACGGTACCGCCGAGAGTGCAAGCGAGACACGCAGCGTGCCGCGAAGCCGGGTCGTGCTCAGTGTTCCGGCGCGAGACCGGAGCAACGTCAGTACATGGCCCACCGATACGGTGAACTTCAGTGGCGAGTACCGGTCACCACGCCTTGAGATCGGCCCACGTGGTGTAGCGGAGCGCATTGCCGCGGAACAACGGTGCGAGCTTCATGAGCACGGCTTTCCGTGCCTCCAGCGCCGCGATCTCGGCGTCGGTGAACACGCCCTCTGTTCCCGCCTGGTTGTTCGTGATCGCCTTTGCTGCGAGAAGGGCATACAGCGCGGCGCGCTCTCTCGTGCGTCCGAACATCTGCGTTGACATGCCGGCGCGCGCACTCGCCGGTACGTCCAGGCCGCCTTCTGCCGAACCATCACGAGCATTCCCCTTCCCTGCGGCCGCGTTGGCCAGACTCGCGGCAGACGCATCGAGCATAGCCGCAGGCTGGAAGGGATAGGGTTTGCATTTCCCGCCGAACATGAGGCCAGCACCGCGTACCTGCAGCACGGTGCTGGAGTCCTGCGCATACAATGCCGTGCGGTAGTCACCAGCGGCCATGGCCGATTGAGACGTCTTGGTCAGCCGCTCGGACTGCTTCGCCGTCTTGTCGAGCTGTTCTGCTGCGGCCGCGGTTGGCATCAAGCCGGCGTTCGCGAAGGCCTCCATGCACTTTTCTGTTTCCTTTTTAGCCGCTTCATAGCCGGACACGGCGGCCGCAGCGGCGGCGCGCCTCTCTGCGTCGGCGACCAGCGGCGTCAGGACCGCGACAACTGCGTCGAGTCGCTCGATCGTTATGGTCGCGTCTTCATTCGGGACGACTGTCGCGGCGGCCTTTTTCGCCGGCTCTGGAGGCTGATCGCCAGCAACCTTCTTCTTGGCGGCGTCCTCGGCAATCTTCTTCAGTCGACCGAGCTGCGCCTCTGCGGGCTGGGCGGACGAGCCGACCAGGAACAACGCCGTGGCCAGCATCGTGAGCACGGGCAATCGAGCGTGAACTGAGCCGGGCATGGGATCTCCGGAACGCATTCGGGAAATAGGGCTTTGCGCAGTCGACCTAAGCCGACCCGCGAATGATGCCACGAATATTGCCGCGAATGCAGTGTCTGCAACAGACGCGGGTTGGGTGAGAGCGTAGACATCCGGCTCGCCGCCATCGCCGCTTCCAGCGCAGAAACAACAATCCCGCCAACGCGCTAAGGCGTTGACGGGACGACGGATGGAGTGAGATTCGAACTCACGGTACGCTTTCACGCACACACGCTTTCCAGGCGTGCGCCTTAAACCACTCGGCCATCCATCCTGAACGGGCACGTGCGGCGCCCGCCGCCCTAGGCCGGACACATCACTTGAGCGGACAGGGTGAGATTCGAACTCACGGTACCCTTGCGGGCACGCCGGTTTTCGAGACCGGTGCCTTCAACCACTCGGCCACCTATCCATGCACCGTGCGCCAACCTCATCCAGCGATCCGCGCACCGTTCCTACAGTCCCTATTCATAAAAACGGGGGCCCCACGTGTCAACGACGCGAGGCGAAGAACTCGCGCAACAGACTGGCAGAATCGTGGGAAAGCACGCCCCCCTGCACTTCTGGCCGGTGATTCAGTCGAGGATGCCGGACCACGTCACCGACCGACCCACACATCCCCGCCTTGTCGTCCCAGGCTCCAAACACCAGTCGTTTCACCCGCGCCAGGACGATGGCCCCGGCGCACATGGCGCACGGCTCAAGGGTGACCACCAGCGTGGCCTCCCGGAGCCCATCTGCTCCCAGCAGGAGCGCCGCTTCACGCAACACCAGCGCCTCAGCGTGTGCCATCGGGTCAGAAAGCCGACGCATGGCGTTTCCGGCGCGCGCCACAATCACGCCCCCATGCAAGACCACCGCGCCCACGGGCACCTCGCCTCCAGCCATCGCGGCCTGCGCTTCCACCAACGCGCTGCGCATGGCGTCGACATCGACGGAGGCGACGGGGGACGTAGACATGCCCACAAGATTACCCGTGAACGTTGCCCCGCGCCGCAGCGGCCATGGCCACCGCGGCGGCGAGGTCGGCGGCATCGCCATGCCGGAAGACGAGCGACTCATCGTGCTCCTGCACGTCGGCCACGATCGTGTCCCCATCCTTGAATCGGCCTTCCAGCACGGCCATGGCCAGCGGATTCTGCAACATCCGCTGCACGGCGCGCTTGAGCGGCCGGGCGCCAAACGCCGGCTCGTATCCCACCTCGGCCAGTCGAGCACGAGCCGCATCGGTCAACCGAATGGTCAACTTCCGGTCGGCCAGCAGTTTATGGAGATGCGCTAACTGCAAATCGACGATGTGATCGAGCTCCGCACGTCCGAGCGGATGAAAGACCACGACATCATCGATGCGGTTGAGGAACTCCGGCTTAAACACCGTACGCAACGCGGACAACACTTCTTTCTCGACCTGCGACCACTGTACGTTGTCGCCGGACTCCCCGCGCTCGAGAATGAACGAGCTGCCCACGTTCGACGTCATGATGACCACCGCGTTGCGGAAGTCGACCGTGCGCCCCTGCGAGTCGGTGAGCCGCCCATCGTCCAGCAGCTGCAGCAGGATGTTGAACACATCCGGATGCGCCTTCTCAATTTCGTCGAACAGAATGACGGAGTACGGACGTCGACGGACGGCTTCGGTGAGTTGCCCGCCCTCTTCGTAGCCGACGTAGCCCGGCGGCGCACCGATGAGACGCGCTACCGCATGCTTCTCCATGTACTCCGACATGTCGATGCGCACCATGGCGTGCTCGTCGTCGAACAGGAACTCGGCGAGCGCCTTGGCCGTCTCGGTCTTGCCCACACCGGTGGGGCCGCGGAAGATGAACGAGCCGATCGGTCGATTGGGATCCTGCAGTCCGGCACGTGAGCGCCGCACCGCGTTGGCGACGGCACGCACCGCTTCGCGCTGACCGACCACCCGCGTGGCGAGCACGTCTTCGAGCTTGGTGAGGCGCTCGCGCTCCGACTCGAGCATGCGCGTGACCGGAATGCCGGTCCAGCGCGCAACGACATCGGCGACGTCATCGGCCGCGACTTCCTCCTTGAGGTACCGGGGGCGTCCGCCGTCGTGGCTCGCCAACTTGCCTTCGGCCTCTTTCATCTGGCGCTCCAGCGCCGGAATCTGTCCGTAGGTAATCTCGGCAGCGCGATTGAGGTCTCCGGTACGCGTGGCCTTCTCCGCCTCGAAGCGCGCCTGTTCGATCGCCTGCTTGATGCGCCCAACGCTGCCGAGGGTCTCCTTCTCCTGTTGCCACTGGGCGCGCATCCCGGAGGCCTTTTCCTGGGCCTCCGCGAGGTCGCGCTCCAATACTGTGCGGCGTTCGATGGACGCTGGATCGGTCTCTTTCCGCAACGCCTGTCGTTCGATCTCCTGCTGGACGATGCGGCGCTCGACCTCGTCGATCTCCTGCGGCACCGAGTCAATCTCGATGCGCAGTCGCGAGGACGCCTCGTCGATCAGGTCAATGGCTTTGTCCGGCAAGAAGCGATCGCCGATGTAACGGTTGGAGAGCGTGGCCGCAGCCACGATCGCACCGTCGGTAATGCGCACGCCGTGATGGGCCTCGTAGCGCTCCTTCAGACCTCGCAGGATTGCGATGGTGCTTTCGACACTCGGTTCGCCCACGTAGACCGGCTGGAACCGTCGCTCGAGGGCCGCATCCTTCTCCACATGTTTGCGATACTCATCGAGCGTGGTGGCACCGACCACACGCAACTCGCCTCGTGCCAGCATCGGCTTGAGCATGTTGCCCGCGTCCATGCTCCCCTCGGCCTTGCCGGCGCCGACGAGCGTGTGCAGCTCATCGATGAACACGATGTACAACCCTTCGGCGGCAGTGAGTTCCTTGAGCACCGCCTTCAGTCGTTCCTCGAACTCGCCCCGAAACTTGGCGCCGGCGATCAACGCGCCCAGATCAAGCGAGACGAGCCGCTTGTTGCGCAGCCCTTCGGGCACATCACCGCTCAGAATGCGCTGCGCCAATCCCTCCGCGATGGCGGTCTTGCCGACGCCCGGCTCACCGATAAGGACCGGATTGTTCTTGGTGCGACGCGAGAGCACCTGGATGACGCGACGAATCTCCTCGTCTCGTCCGATGACAGGATCCAGCTTGCCTTTGCGCGCCGCCTCGGTGAGATCACGGGTGTAGCGCTGGATCGCCTGGTATTGTCCTTCGGGCGACTGATCGGTGACCTTGTGTGACCCGCGCACCAGCTTGAGCGCCTCGGCCAGTGCGCCACGATTGGCCCCAGCGCTGGCCAGCAATCGCATGCTGTCGGTGTTCTTCGCGTCGGCGAGCGCAAGCAGCAGGTGTTCCGTGGAGACGTACTCATCGCCGAGTACCTTCGCTTCCTTCTCGGCCGCGTCGACCACCTGCGTGAGTTCGCGACTCAAGCTGGGCTGCGCATCACTCTGCTTGGCGTAGCGCCCCGCTTCGAGCTCTGCGGCGGCGCGCAACGCGGTGACGTTCGCGCCTACACGTTGCAGAATGGGTACGACAATGCCTTCATCCTGGGCGAGCAGTGCCAGCAGGAGATGCAGATCGTAGACAAGTGGGTTGCCGGCCTTGCGGGCAATTCCCACGGCGTCGTTGAGTGCTTCTGCGCTCTTTACCGTCAGGCGATCAGCGTTGATCATGGCAGGTATGTCGGTCGCGGTGCGGCGGTTGTCGGGGACGGATTCCCTGACGTCGCCCATACGTCTCTGCGGGACAGGAAGTGGCAAGGTCGGTGCCGCTGCACTCCTGCCGAACCGGCGTAGGCACCCGCTCGAGAATGCCAATGCAGCCGGAGGCGGACGCAAAATGGCGCGCCGGGTCCGCTCACCCGGCGCGCCATCATGAATTGTCTTGCGGGTCGTTCGTGGTGCTCACTTCGCGTTGATCATCTTGCCTGTCAGCGTCTTCACGCCATCGACCTCAATGCGATACAGGTACACGCCTGAGGCGGCCTCCCGTCCGGTGCTGCGAACTTTCCCATCCCAGAATGCGACGAACTCACCGCACGTGATGGAGAGATTCTCCAACGGTTGACCTCCTGCCACCCCACCCGATCCGCCTCGAAGCACCGGAATCGCTACAAGCTGTGCGAGCACGTTGTAGATCTTCACGGTCACGCGGTACTGCTTGCCGTTATCGGGACAGGTGGGCGGTTCGCCCACGCTGAACGGGATGAATGTTTCGGGATTGAATGGATTCGGATAGTTCTGTCCGAGCGTCACGCCCGGCAGTCGTTTCCGAAGATCCTGCGCCTCCGAAACCTTTGGCATGAGAACGCCGAGAGCGAGCACCAGACCCAGTGCTGCCCACGAACGTTTCATGGTGCTTCTCCGACTGACGAATCAGGGGGTTAGTCGAAGTCTCCGGTGAGGGTGAGAAAGGAACTGCCTCCTTCATTCTAGGACGAATGAACGATGGAGTCAAGCAACATTCCCGATCCCGGCCACGTGAACCACCAGGAGATCACCGGTCACGCAACACTTGAGACTATGCGTGCCAAGTTGTTGCAGCGCAACACTTAAACTCCGCTAATCGATCCTGATTCCCAGGAAAGAAACGCCCGCATCTCACGGCCGTCCATGAGATGCTCCGTGAGGAACTCCCGCAGCAGGCGCTGGTGCGCCCTGGCGTCGGCGTCGGCGACCACGTGGTGATCACCTCGGAGCCAGCAGCTCAGCGCGAGTCGAGCGGCGCTCGGAAGGCGTCGACCGCCGAGGGACCGGGAAGCACAGGCCGAACAGACAGACCCGCCAGCACGGTGACTGAACGCGGAGTCCAGTTCCAACTCGATCGACCCATGGCACTCCGCGCACCGGTCGAGCGAGGGTGTGAAGCCAACATCGCTCACCAGACGCCAGAGCGCCCCCAGCGCCGCACTGACCGTATTGGGCGGACTGGACTGGGCAATATCGGAGAAGCTGGTCACGATGCGCTCGTACACGCTGGCTGCAGCCTCCTCGTGAACGACACGGAGCACACACTCCGTGAGCGCGCTGGCCGCACTGAACCGACCCATGTCCGTGGCGAGAGCACCCCACGAACGCGACACATCGAATGAGATCAGGGTGTGCAGATCACGCCCTGGCTTGGTCTGGATCTGTGCCTGCCCCTCCGCAAACAGATCCAGCGCGCTGCCAAACCGCTTCCGTGACGAACGGGCACCGCGCGCCACCACCGACTGCACGCCTGCCTCGCGCGTCGCGAGGCGAAGGATGCGCGATGACTCCAGGTAGTTGACCGCGTGCAGCACGATCGCATCGGTGACGAGCAAAGCCATGCTGGAGAATAGCAGCCCGTACGCGTGAGGCGCGGCCCCTACTTACCGGATTGCCAGGTCCACGCCGCCCTGCGCCGCCGCGACGCGACGAACTTCCCGCCCGGCCGGATCGAACACGATGAGCGACGTGGCGGACGCCGCACCGTTCGCAATGCAATGCACACGTCCCAGTGCATCCGCCTGCGCGCTTCCGCAGGACACCTCCGCACCGCTCGCACCGGTGAAGGTCAGCCAGCTGGTTGTCGCCACGGCGGGAACGCCCGATACGAAACCCAGATCATCGGTACGGACCTTGAGGATGCGCGAACGGAAACTGGCGAGATCCTGAAACAGAGAGACGTACAGGAAACCATCCAGACCGAGTTTCGCGCTTCCGC
>JANNEV010000615.1:0-4358 GCA_031379145.1 Gemmatimonadaceae bacterium | reverse complement strand
CGCTGGCCCAGTCGGAGGGTGCGTGGCTGCCACAGCTTTTCCCGGAGGCGACGTTGGATCGCGCGTTGCTGGCGGCGCCGGACGGCGAGCGGGTGGTCCTTGATCCGGGTGCGCCAGCGTTCGGTGGCGCTTCGTCCGCGCCGCTATCCGTTCCATTGGTGATCGCGCTGGGCCCAGAAGGAGGCATCGAGCGCGAGGAGCTTGAGGCGCTGGAGCTTGCCGGTTTTCGCGGCGTGGGACTCGGTCCATCCGTTCTTCGATTCGAGACCGCGGGCGTCGCCGCGCTCGCCATTGCGCGGACGGCGCTGTCCGGCCAGTCCGGGAGGGCCCCATGAGTGACGCCTGTTTATTCTGCCGTATCGCCTCGGGAGAGCTGAAGGTGAACCTGCTGGCGGAGACAGCCAACGCCGTCGCTTTTCGCGATATCCAACCGCAGGCACCAGTGCATTTCCTGGTGATTCCGCGCCAACACGTTGACTCTCTGGCTGAAGCCGGCGACTCCGCGCTGCTTGGTGAGATGCTGCGCCTGGCCGCCGACGTGGCCCGGTCCGAGGGGATCGAGCCGCGGGGCTACCGGACGGTCATCAATACTGGTGAGCACGGTGGGCAGTCCGTGTTTCATCTGCATGTTCATGTTCTTGGCGGCCGGGCGCTTTCCTGGCCGCCCGGCTAGCGATCTTGTCCTTGACCCATTCAGTTGCCTTAGGTAGGATACAAGGCTGTCGTGTCTTCACTTAGGACGCGCGAAGTCCGTGGCACCTCCCGCCACGTTCGTTCGCGCGAGCCGCGTTTCCCGCCTCTGACCCTCGCACCGTGTGTGCGCGCGCTGAGTCCGGGACCCCAGGGAGAGATCGAGTTTGTCGGAAGTCATCATCCACGAGGACGAGAATTTCGAGCGGGCCCTCAAGCGCTTCAAAAAGAAGTGCGAAAAGGCTGGCATCCTGTCCGATCTGCGCAAGCATCGTCACTACGAGAAGCCCTCGGAGAAGCGTAAGCGTAAGATGAACGCGGCCGTTCGCAAGAATCGCCGCACGCGACAGGGTTGAGTTCTCCCGTGGCCGCCGGCGGCGCTTCGCTGCTCGTGCGGCTGCAGACCGATCAGGCTGCGGCCCGACGGGCACAAGACAAGGATCGCGTATTGCTACTTGGCATGGTCATCTCGGAAATCAAGAACCGAGAGATCGAGCTCAAGCGCGATGCGACCGATGATGACGTCGTCGACGTAATGCGTAAGGCGATCAAGAAGCGCCGCGAGTCCGTGGCGATGTACGCCGGTGCCAATCGCACGGACCTCGCCGAGGCGGAACATGCCGAGGCGACCGCGCTGGCGGCGTATCTTCCGGCCCAGATTGGCGAGGAAGAGTTGCGCGCGGCGGTGCGTGATGCAATTGCCGGTGGTGCCGAAAACGTCGGTGCCGTCATGGCCAGGGTGATGCCGCAGTTCAAGGGACGCGCGGATGGAAGTTCGATCAACGCCATCGCGCGGGACGAGCTGGCGCGCGGCTGAAGTCCAGGCGTACGATAGGCGCGTCCGTGCGCTCCCAATTGCCAGCCCGAACCTGCACAGCTGCTGGTTCGGGTTTGTAGCTTTCCGGATGTTATGAACGGCCACGCGCTCGGCATTCTCGAATTTCCTCGCCTACTGGCTCACGTCGCCGGACGCGCGCATTCCGCGCCGGGCGCAGCCGCTGTTCGTGCGCTCGCCCCGCGCAACGACCGTGCGTGGATCGAGGCAGAGCATGCGCGCGTCGGTGCCATGCGCAATCTCGTGGCGTCGGACGCCGGCTGGGTCAGCGAAGCGATTCCGGAGCTTTCCGAGTCGCTGAAGCGGCTGCGTATCGGAGGGCTCTCATGGTCGGCCGAGGAACTGCTGCACGCAGCCGTGCTCCTGCGCTCGTCTCGCCGCACCCGCGACGCCTTGCGCGATCCTCGTCGGCCTCCGGTGGTCGTCGCGTTCCTCGTGCCGTACAGCCAGGCGCTCATCGATCTCCGTGCACAGGAAGAGGCGATTGCCCGTGCGATCGCGGATGATGGCAGTGTGAAGGACGATGCCTCGCCCGCCTTGCGACGGGTCCGACGCGAACTCCGACAGGCGGAGGGTGAGCTGATCCGACTGCTCGAACGTGAGATGGGCAAGCTCGAGTCTCATCATCAGGTCAGCGACCTGTCGGTCACCATGCGCAACGGTCGCTGGGTGATGCCGATGCGGCGCGGTGCCCGCGGCTACGTCGGCGGCATCGTGCACGACAGCTCAGGCACTGGCGAGACCGTGTTCGTTGAGCCACCGGCGGCCGTGGAGTTTGGCAACCGAGTGCGTGAATTGGAGATGGAAGAGTCTCGCGAGGTCGAGCGGGTGCTCCGCGACTTGACTGAGGCGCTTCGACCGTATCATGAGGCGATCACGGCGGCGTATGGTGCCCTGGTGAGCCTCGACGCACTCTATGCGCGGGCGCGGTATGCGATCGACAACAACTGTGCGCCGCTCGCGTTTTGCCCGCCAGCGGACGGCTTGGCGATCGTGGATGGGCGTCACCCGCTGCTGCTCGCTCGCGGAACGCCGGTCGTGCCGTTTGATCTGACGATGCATCCGACTGAGCGGACGTTGCTGGTCTCAGGACCTAACACCGGTGGCAAGACCGTCCTCCTCAAGGCGATCGGACTCCTTGCCGCGATGGTGCAGGCCGGCGTCCCCGCGCCGGTTGGCGCCACCAGTCGGCTGCCGGTGTTCGATGACGCGTTCGCCGATGTTGGCGATGAGCAAAGCATCGAAGCGAGCCTCTCGACCTTCAGCGCACATCTCAAGAACCAGGGCGAGATCATCCGGCTCGCGACAGCGAATTCGCTGGTCCTGATTGACGAACTCGGTTCGGGCACGGATCCAGCTGAGGGAGCAGCGCTCGGCGGATCGATTCTGGAGACGCTCACGACGCGAGGGGCGCTGACGATCGCGACCACGCATCTCGGCCAACTGAAACTGCTGGCCACCGAGGTCGAGGGCGTCGTGAACGCGTCGCTGCAGTTCGATGCGCAGCTGTTGGCGCCAACCTATCGATTGCTGAAGGGTGTCCCCGGACGCAGCTACGGCATCAGTATCGCTCGCCGTTTGCAACTGCCGGAGGAGATCCTGATCCGCGCCGAGGAACGGCTGCCTACCGGCGAGCGCGATCTCGCAGTGCTGCTTGCCGATATCGAGCGGCGCGACGCCGTCCTGACCGATCGCGAGCGGCTTATGGAGATTGAGCAGGGCAAGCTCCGATCGCGAATCGCGACGGTGACCGATCGTGAACTCAAGGCGAAGGATCGCGAGCGGGAGGCGGAGCGCGCGGCCCGGCAGGAAACGCGCAAATATCTGCTGGAGGCACGCGCCGTCGTGGAGCGCGCCGTCTCCGAAATGCGCAGCAAGGCGGCCGAGCAGTCGGAAGCGCTCGAGGTGGCGGCGCGCGCCGCGCGTCGGGCGGTTGAAGACGCGGCGGCGGCGGAGAGCGCGGCAGTGGATCGTGTGTCGCTCCAGGCGCAGCGTGATCGCGATCGTCGGGCGGAGACGCTGCGTCTCGCGATCGCCCGTGAGGAAGGGAGCGACGGGGTACCAGTGAGCGCAGACGTCGCCGTGGCTGCATCGGCGGTGCGGAAAGGGGGGCGTGAGGGCACGGGCGCCAAGACGTCACGGCAGACCGCCGTCCTCGCTGAGGGCGATTCCGTCATCGTGAGCACACTCGACGGGAAGATCGGACGTGTCGTCTCGCTGAGAGGCTCGAGCGCGCGTGTCGCTGTGGGCTCCATGACGCTCTCCGTACCGCTGTCCGCTCTTTCGCGCACGGCCAAGCCCCCGCCGCCGATGTACAAGGTCACACTGATGGGCGACGTTCCCGAGGCCGAGCCTGTGCGTGAGGTCGATGTGCGAGGTGCGCGCGCAGACGAGATGGATGGACTCCTGCTGCAGGCACTCGATGCCGCCATACGCGCCGATCTGCGGGAGTTGCGCATCATTCACGGCAAGGGCACAGGCGTCCTCCGTGCCCGAGTCGGTGAATTGCTGAAGAAGGACACACGCGTTGGTGGCTTTCGTCTGGGCGCGTGGAACGAAGGCGGCGCAGGTGTGACCGTGGCGGAGCTCACATGATTTCCGACGAAACGGTCGAACGCGTTCGGAGCGCAGCCGACGTGGTGCAGATCATTTCGGAGTTCGTCCCGCTGCGACGAATGGGTGGCGATTTTCGGGGAGCATGTCCGTTCCACGGCGGGACCAAACCGAATTTCTCCGTGTCGCAAAAGCGTGGCAGCTACCACTGCTTCGTCTGTCAGGAGAGCGGCGACGTCTTCACGTTCGTGCGAAAGCGGCTCGGGCTCGATTGGCCCTC
>JANNEV010000540.1:0-10927 GCA_031379145.1 Gemmatimonadaceae bacterium | reverse complement strand
TCCAGGACGGCGACGCTTACCCCCGGAAACGGTGTTGTTGCCGAGCCGGGTTTCGTCACGGTGAGCCCAGGCAATGGCGTGATCATGATCGCGCCCGTCTCCGTTTGCCACCATGTGTCCACGATGGGGCAGCGCCCCTTGCCAATGACCTCGTTGTACCAAATCCAGGCTTCAGGATTAATGGGCTCACCCACGGAGCCCAGCAGGCGTAACTGGGAGAGGTCGTGCTTGTCCACGAACGGCCTTCCCCACTTCATGAAGGCGCGAATGGCCGTCGGCGCCGTGTAGAAGATCGTGACGCCGAATCGCTCGCAGATGGCCCAGAAGCGGTCCTTGTCCGGCCAGTCGGGGGCACCTTCGTAGACCACACAGGTCGTGCCATTGGCCAGCGGTCCGTATACCAGGTACGAGTGTCCCGTGATCCAGCCGATATCTGCGGTACACCAGTACACGTCGTCTTCCTTCAGATCAAACACGTACCGCGAGGTGGCGCTGACTCCCGTCAGGTAGCCGCCGGTCGTGTGCACGATGCCCTTGGGCTTGCCGGTGGTTCCAGACGTGTAGAGGATGAACAGCAGGTCTTCCGCGTTCATCGGTTCGGGTGGGCATTCGCGGGGGACTTGTCGTTTCAGGCGATGCCACCAGTGATCACGACCATCCGTCATCTCGGCGAAGGTCTCGTCGCCGACTCCGCTGCGCCGTCGCATCACGACGAGTACGTGCTCAATGGTGGGACAGGATTCGATCGCGGCGTCGGCGTTGCGCTTGAGCGGCACCACCTGACCTCGACGATATCCTCCATCGGCCGTGATCAGCACTTTGCAGCCGCAATCGTTGATCCGATCGCGCAACGAATCCGGCGAGAAGCCACCGAAAATCACCGTGTGCACTGCACCAATCCGGGCACAGGCCAACATCGCAATGACTGCTTCGGGAATCATCGGCAGGTAGATCGCGACCCGATCGCCTTTCTTCACGCCGAGATGCTTCAGCATGTTCGCCGCGAGGTTCACTTCCCGGTAGAGATCCCAGTACGTGAGGGTGCGTCGATCGCCGGGCTCGCCTTCCCAGACCAAGGCGGCCTTGTTGCGCCGAGGCCCATGGATATGCCGATCCACACAGTTCACGCTGGCATTGAGTTCGCCGCCCACGAACCACCGCGCATGCGGCGGCGTCCACTCCAGCACCGTGTCCCATTTCCGGCTCCAGGTCAGCTCCTCCGCCTCGCGGCTCCAGAATGTCTGTGGGTCTGAGGCGGCGTCGTCGACCATGCGGCTGTCCCGAACCCGGGCCGTGTCAGCGAAGGCGGGTGGAGGCGGGAAGCGGCGGTGCTCCTGCAGCAGGACGTCGATATCGCTCATCGGATGGTGTCGCTGGAATTCGGGACTTGGGGGCAGGCCTATGGAATCGTCGGGCCGATCATGGCGAAGCTGCCATGCGAACGCGTCGCGGGCAACCGTCCGCTCCGCTATCGTTGTGCGATGCTCGCGCACGCGTTGCCGTCCATGGTCGATGTGTCACGTGGTCGGCCCCCCGTCCTTGTGGCGAACGGGCTGGTGCGTCGCTTTGGCCACCGACTCGCGGTGCGCGATGTCTCGCTCACCATGGGTGAAGGCGACTGCCTGGCGGCGCAGCAGTGCGTCACCTCCTGCGCTATCGCTACGCGACGGTGTGTGATGCTCGCCTTGCGATGGAGCTGGGATGACGCCAACCGTTGACCGGCCGCGGGCGGTGCTCGCGACCGTCGTGCAGGAGCCGGCGGGTGCGGCGTACGCACCCAAGGTGGGAGGTCTCCCCGACAGCGGCGGCTACATGATAGCTGGCTACCTGGTGACCTTCGTGATCTACGTCGGATACGTTGCGATGATCCTTCGGCGGATGGCCCGTTTGCGGCGGACGACGTCGTGATCCTCGCGTGAGCCTCGCGTGAGCCTCGCGTGACCGCGGGCCCGAACCAGACCATGCCGCTGACCGGCGTTCGCATTGCCGTGACCCGCGCTGGCGAGCGCGGCGGCCCGCTGGCGTCCGCACTTCGCCGGGTGGGGGCGACCGTGCACGAAATTCCACTTACGCGCATCGAGTCGCTGGACAGTGCACCGCTCGCGGCGGCGGTTGACGGCCTCGCGCGGTACGACTGGGTGCTGCTCACTAGCGTCAATGCGGTTGAGCATCTCGCGGCGCGTGTAACGACGGCGCTGTCCGGGGCACAGCTACGAGCGCGGAAGATTGCCGTGGTTGGTGCGGCAACGGCCCACGCCGTCGAGCAGCACGGATGGACGCCGTCGCTGATGCCGGAGCGGTTTCACGCGGAGGCGCTGGTGGACGCCATGGCCTCACGCACTGACGTGGAGGGCGCGCGCATGCTCTATCCTGCTGCGGAGGGTGCTCGCGATGTGCTGCCGAACGGCTTGCGCGCGCTCGGCGCCGTCGTCGACGTCGTGCCGGTGTATCGTAGTGCGGTCGATTTGGAGGGCCAGACGCGATTGCGGGCGCTGGCCATCGGCAATGGACTGGATTTGGTCACGGTGGCTGCGCCGAGTGCGGTGGACGCGCTGCTCAATGCGCTGCCGGCGGAGTTCGCGCGGCGGTTGCCCGTGGCCTGCATTGGGCCGGTGACGGCACGTGCCGCTCGCCTGGCCGGCTTTCCCGTCAGGGTGGAATCCGGCTCGGCGACCGAGGACGGATTCGTAAAGAGCATCATCGCGGCGTTTCCACCATCACGATAGAATTCGGCATGACAGACTCGGCATCGCCCACGGTTATTCGGATTGGAACGCGCTCCTCGGAACTCGCCCTGCGTCAGGCGCGGCTGGTGGCCGCCATGCTGGCAGCGCGCGGGGTCGACAGTGCCCTGGTGACGTACACGACGATCGGCGATCGGGTGCTGGACAAGCCGCTCTCCGCCATCGGCGCGAAGGGGTTGTTTACTGCGGAGCTTGAGGCGGATTTGTTGGAGGGTCGCACGGATTGCGCGGTGCACTCGCTCAAGGATCTCCCCACTGCCGATCCCGAGGGATTGCATCTGGTGGCACTGCTTGAGCGCGAAGATCCACGCGATGCGCTGGTGGTGGGCCCCGGCGTCGCCGCGCGTTCCGTGCAGGAACTCGCGCACGGTGCGCGCATTGGAACGTCGTCGTTGCGGCGTCGAGCGCAACTGCGTGCGCTGCGTCCTGACCTGGACGTGCGCGAGCTGCGCGGCAACGTCGGAACGCGACTGCGCAAGATCGACGAGGGAGAGGTGGACGCTGCGCTGCTCGCGGCGGCGGGGCTGCGTCGCCTCGGTCTTGGGGATCGGATCGTGGCGATGCTCGATGCGCCGCTCTGGCTGTCCGCGCCAGGACAGGGGGCCATTGCGGTGCAGACGCGTGCCAGCGACGCGCGCGTGAACGCCTTGCTCGCGCCATTGGACGACGCTGATACTCGTGCCGCCGTGACCTGTGAGCGGGCACTGCTGGCAGCATTGGAAGGAGGCTGCCAGGTGCCGATCGGTGCGGCGATGTTGCGCACCGATTCGGGTGCCGTGCTGCATGGCCTCATTGCTGCCCTGGATGGGACGCAGGTGATTCGTGGATCCTTGGCGGTGGATCTCGCTGATCCGACGGCTGCCGGACGGGCACTCGCGGCACAGTTGCATCGCGCCGGTGGGGCCTCGATTCTCGCGCAGCTTCGGACGCTGGACACATCCGCAGTCGGCGCGCCCGTAGCGTCGAGTACGATGCGTGGAGGCCACGGAGCATGAGTATGGAAGGAAGTACGGACGGAAGTGCGGCGGACCTTGCCTCCACCTTGCCGGTGCGTATGCGTCGGCTGCGGCGCACCGACGCGATTCGTCGCGTTGTACGCGAGACGCGTCTTGATCCCGCGCAATTCATCTGGCCCCTGTTCGTGCGCAGCGGGCACGGCATTCGGACGGCAATTGGATCGATGCCAGGAGTGGTGCAAACCAGCGTCGACGAGTTGCTGATCGACGCGGAACTCGCCGTCGCCGAACGTATTGGCGGAATCCTGTTGTTCGGTATTCCCGACCACAAGGATCACACCGGTTCGTCCGCGTGGGATCCCCACGGCCCGGTCCAGGAAGCGGTGCGCGCGGTGAAGTCGGCGTTCCCTCAGCTTCTGGTCGTGACGGACGTGTGCATGTGCGAGTACACCGACCATGGACATTGCGGCCTGCTGACTTCCAGCGGCGAAGTGGACAACGACGCCACGCTGGCACTGTTGGCACGCGAGGCCGTTTCGCACGCCGAGGCCGGGGCCGACATCATCGCGCCCAGCGACATGATGGACGGCCGCATTGGGTACCTGCGACGCGCACTCGATGCCGCGGGTTATGCGCAGGTGCCGATCATGAGCTACGCTGCCAAGTACGCATCGGCCTTCTACGGGCCGTTTCGCGAAGCCGCGGAATCCACGCCCGCGTTCGGCGATCGCCGCAGTTATCAGATGGACCCGGCCAACGGGCTTGAGGCGTTACGCGAGGTGCGTCTGGACGTCTCTGAGGGGGCAGATATCCTGATGGTCAAACCTGCGGGCGCGTATCTGGACATCATCGCGGCGGTGAAGCGGGACACTGGTATGCCGCTGGCGGCGTATCAGGTGAGCGGCGAGTACTCGATGATCAAGGCGGCGGCCGAACGGGGCTGGATTGACGGCGAGCGTGCCATGCTGGAATCGTTGGTGGCCATTGCTCGCGCCGGCGCGGATCTCATCATCACGTATTTTGCCATTGACGCAGCGCGGTTGCTGCGTTCTCGCTGATCGTCCGGCGACGCCCCCACGCCCCATCGCATGCACAATCCCTGGCACGACGTCGCCGCTGGCGATCATCCACCCGAGCAGGTCACGGCGATCATCGAGATTCCCGCCGGCTCGCGCAACAAGTACGAACTGGACAAGGTCAGCGGCCAGTTCCGGCTTGATCGTGTGCTGTATTCAGCGGTGCACTACCCGGGCGACTACGGGTTCATTCCGCGTACGTTGCACGAGGACAACGATCCGCTGGATATTCTGGTGCGCATCAACGAACCCACGTTTCCGGGATGCCAGATTGCCTGCCGGCCCATTGGCGTGCTGCGCATGCTCGATCGTGGTGAACCCGACGAGAAGATCCTGGCCGTACCCTGCGATGACCCGTACCACAACGACGTCTACGACATCGCGGACATGCCGCCGCACTACCTGAAAGAGATTGAGCACTTCTTTCACATCTACAAGGACCTCGAGGGTAAACGCGTCGAGATTCAAGGATGGGAAAAGAGCGATCGGGCCGTCGTGATCATCCAGGAAAGTCTTGATCGCTACGCCGCAAAGTACGGTGTGAAGTAGTTCACGCTTCCGGCGATCGACGCAGCACCAGGGCTGCGTTGATTCCGCCGAATCCGAAACTGTTGGTCAGCACCACCTCTGGTGACAGCGCTCGCCCCACGTGCGGCACGTAGTCCAGGTCGCACCCTGTGTCCGGGTTGTCCAGATTGAGCGTGGGGGGGATCCATCCCCGCTGCAGCACCAACGCCGCAATGGCGGTTTCGAACGCTCCCGACGCCCCCAGCGCGTGCCCGTAGTAGCCCTTGGTGCTCGAGATGGGAATCTGATACGCGCGGTCACCGAAGACGGCGCGAATGGCTTCCGTTTCCGTGGGATCATTGAGTGGTGTGCTGCTGCCATGCGCATTGATGTACTGCACCTGCTCTGGGCGCACATCGGCATCGTTCAGCGCCTGGCGCATGCTTCGCGCGGCCTGTGCCCCGCCGGGCAGCGGCGCCGTCATATGATGCGCATCGTTGCTGGTTCCGTAGCCGGCCAGTTCGCCGTAAATGCGTGCGCCCCGTGACTCGGCGTGTGACCACTCCTCCAGAATCAGTACGGCTCCTCCCTCGCCCATCACGAACCCGTCGCGGTCGCGATCAAACGGGCGCGAGGCTTTCTCCGGTTCGTCGTTGCGATTGGACATCGCACGAATCAGCGCGAACGCGCCGAAACAGAGCGTGGCCAAGGGCGCCTCGGCACCGCCCGCGAGCATGACGTCGGCGTAGCCGTCGCGCACCTGTCGGAAGGCCTCCCCGATGGCCATGGTGCCGGAGGCACAGCTCATCGCGTTGGTGGAGTTCGGGCCCTGTACGCCGAACTCGAAGGCGATGTTGCAGCTGGAGGAGCCGCCGAAAACGGCCAGTGCGAGCGTGGCATCCACGGCGCGCAGTCCGCCGGTGAGAAAGTTGGCCGCCTGTGCTTCCGCGTACGCGACGCCGCCCAGTGCCGTGCCCATCATCGCGCCCACGCGTTCACGATTCTCGAGTGCGAGGTCGAGGCCGGCGTCCTGGAGCGCCAACAGTGAGCTGACGACGCTGAATTGTCCGAAACGGTCGAGGCGCCGCACTCGCTTGGCATCGAGATAGTCGACGGGATCGAAGTCGTTGACTTGGGCTGCACATCGGCTGCGGAAGATCGACGCATCAAAGCGCGTGGCCGGTCCGACGACCGAGCGTTCGGCGCGCAGGCCTCGCCAGAGCGCTTCGACGCCGATGCCCAATGGCGTGACGCATCCGATCCCTGTGATCGCCACGCGCCGAGGCGCGCCGCCCGCACTGCTGCGAGGTGTGCTCATTGCGTCACCGAGGGTGATCGGGATGTTGCGCCGACTGTGGATGCGGCCCCTGTGTTCTGCTCCGCCACGCGTGCCAGTCCCGCGAGCGTTCGCGACGCGATCCCGTGCACGAAGATCGGGCCAATGATCCGTGTCGCCGCGAACGGCCCGATCAAGGGCCAGCGCGGACCGTTCCAGACGTGGATAATACGGACCAGTGTCCCTGCGTCGGTCGGCGTGAAGCTCCACTCGACATCCATGGCTGTGGTGACACCGCCAACATGGCGGAATCGCACCCACGGCGCTTCATGATTGACGGCCATTTCCGAGAGCCACCACGTTGGCCACTGGAAGAGTCCAAACGGGCGATTGGCCGCCATCTCCACCAGACCGCCGCCGTCGGCGGTGCGATGCCGGAAGCGCACGAAGCGATAGTGTGGCAGTAGCGCCGGCCAGTGTTCGACCTCGCGCGCGATGTCGAAAATCCGCGACACCGGCGCACGGACGAGCGCGTCGTCGACCGTGGTCATCAGGCGATCGGTTGGCAGTGCCGGCAGGCGATAGTCGGCGCGATTGGCGCGGGTCGTTGTCGCGGTGCTCATTCGTTAGGCTAGTGGGGAATCCAGGTGGCCGTCACGCGCCACGCAAAACGCCGACGGACGACGACGCGCCCGTGGGTGACTCTTCGGATCAATTGGCGCAGTTCGGCCTTCGTGTAGCCACGCAGAATGGAGACGACGCCGTCATGTCGGCTGACGGGATGAAAGCCGAGCAGAAATGAACTGCACCACAGACCAGCGACGGCGAGCCAGCTCCGACGCAAGTCGCTGATCACGACGCCCATTCGCGCCACGCGATGGCATTCCCCAATCAGCGTGGCTGCGTCGGCTCCATCAAAGTGATGGAGGGTTTGCGAGCAGGTCACGATATCGACACTGCCGGTTTCAAAGGGCAGATGCAGCGCGTCCCCAACGACAACGTGGGTGCACGAGGCTGCAGCGGCGTTGGCGATGACCGGCGACACCTCGAGACCGATGGATTCCACGCGCAGGCCGTGCGCCCGCAGGGCCTTCATGGCCGCCAACGGGATGTCTCCCAGTCCAGTACCCACGTCCAGCAGCGTGATCACCATCTCGCTTGCCGGCGTATATCGTCGCGTGGCGCGATCAGACCTGGCGCGATCGGCCAGACCATTTGCGATGACCGCATGGAGTTCCCGAACAATCGCGTGACGTCCGCCGAACAGGCGATTGACGAGCCGGACATCACGGAGCGAACGCACGGCCAGCGCGGGATCAAGTGCAGGATCGTCGAGCATCTCGACGCCACGACGGCGCTGCGGTGTGAACACGCTGTTCAGCGTTCCAGCTGGGCGTAGCCGCCACGATAGTACAGGAGCGGGCGGCCGTCGTGAACGTCGGCCGAATCCACTTGGCCGACAACGATGGTGTGGTCGCCCGCGGGATGACGCGCAACGATTCGACATTGCATCCAGCAGAGCACGTCGTCGACAATGGCGTCACCGAGATCACCGCGCGTGAAACCCACGCCGGAGAAACGATCGTCGATCTTTCCGGCGAAGCGTCGGGACAGCGCCTCTTGCCCGTCGGACAGAACGTTCACCGCGAACGAGTGGGCCCGGGACATCACGGGCGCCATGGTGGCGTCGTTCGCGATGCACACCAGGATCAGCGGCGGATCGAGACTGAGCGACGAGAATGCGCTCGCCGTCATGCCGTGATCGCGCCCCTCTTCGTCGTGGGTGGTGACCACAGTAATACCGGATGCGAACCGGCCGAGAACGGACCGGAACAGATCGCCATCAATGGACATGCGGTGCGCGGTGAGAAGGCGGGTGTGTGAGGCCGTGTGGAAGCACTGCGGGTGTCGACGCGTCGATGGAGGCGCGTGGGAACAGGAATCGAAGCAGGGTGCGCGGTGTGAGTACGGCGCTGGTGGGCACGAAGTCGCCCGTTACCCCCACCAGCAGGTCGGCCAGCTCACGATCACGACCGAGCACGCGCGCGGCGTGGTTCATTACCCAGGGAAATGCGACCGCACCGCCGATCAGGCGTTCGACTCGCCACTTTCCCGCGAAGACGTGACGACGCTCGCGCTCGTAGGCGCGCAGCGCATGCTTCGCACCCGCGTGATCTGCATGTGAGAGTGCCCGCACTGCGTCCACCGCGAAAGGGGTTACCAACTCCCCACCCCGCAATGCCGCAAAAATGCCCTCGCCAGTGAATGGATCGAAGAAGTCAGCGGCATCGCCGACCAGGAGTGCGCCGGGCGCCCAGGCGCGTCGTGCGTGGGACGCGAATGGTCCGGTCGCTCGCACTGGCGTCACGCGACGCGCTCCGCGGAAACGCGCGGCGAGCGCGGGTTGCCGGTTGATCCACGCACTCAGGTAGTCGGCGGGCGCGCCCGCGATCGAGCCGGCCAACGTGGTCGGGACCACCAGCGCGACGTTCGTGAGCCCCTGCCCCACGGCGGCCAGCCCGATGTAGCCTTCGCGCGTGACATGCATCTCTCCCAGCGTGCCAATGTCCAGCACGTCCGAGTAATGCGTGACCAGCGCGACGCGTCTCGGCCAGCGTGCGCGCCCGGAAAGGGACAGCCGGCGCGCGACGACGGAGCGAAGTCCGTCCGCACCAATCACGAGAGTTGCTCGAATCTCCTGCGTACCCTCCGATGAGCGCAGTCGAACGCCCGAGCACTCGCCGCGGTGATTTCTCACGACGTCGTCCACCTTGCACTCCTCGATCACTTCCACGCCCGCTGCGCGTGCGCGCTCCAACAGCAGCGTGTCGAGCACCTCGCGGCGGACGCCGAGCCCTCGGTCGCGAAAGCCGCGAAAGCCGTGCCTGGCGACGAACTCCCCGTGAATGCGGCCTCCGTTCGGCGCGTGTACCACCATCCCGGTGAGCGCGGCATTGCCGCCCTGCTCCAGCGGAGCCAGCGCGCCCATCGCGTGGAGAATGCGCGCCGCTTCGGGACTCAAATACTCGGCGCAGGGCTTTGCGCGTGGAAATCTGGCGCGATCGACCAGGGTAACCTGCAATCCTGCCTGCGCCAAATGCCAAGCCGTGGAACTGCCCGCCGGTCCGCCGCCAACCACCAGCACCTGTACGGAACGCGTCATCTGTGGCGGCGCTGAAGAGAGGGAAGGGGAACGGGACGCTGGGTCGACACGCTGCCTGTGCAACATAGCGCCGTCTGGGCAATGAAAGATCCAACGGGCACTGGCCACGCGCCGATGAGCGAGCTCATCGGGAGAGTCCGGCCGCAACGACGGCACCGGTGGCCGTACACAACAGATTCACGCCGTCGTTGCCGAGCCGCCCCAGACCGCCGATTCGCGAGGTGATAGTCCCGCAGCCGTGAACGCGTTGCTCCGTTTCCATGGTACAGGCGGCGCACCATCGTCTCGATTGCACCCACGCGCCCAACCCGGAGTCGGTGAGTGCGCCGGCGAGGCCGCCGAGCGCCACGGCCAGGAAATCCGCGGTGGCGACGACCTGAAAGGCGCACGCGAGTGCGGCAAGCGCCGCCGCACCGGCCAGCATGGCCAGCGATCCGGCCCAGCTGATCGCACCCGACGTTCCCGCCGGGACCGATCGGAGTGTACGGAACGACCATGGCGTTCCGCCGACGAGCGTACCCACTTCGGTCGCCCAAGTGTCCGCGCCCGCAGCGGCCAATGCCCCAGCAGCCGCCACAGGCAGCCATGAGGGGGCCATCGCGCCCGACGCGAGGTTGGTCCAGAGCCCCGGCATCTCTGCCAGCGCTGCCACGAAAAAGACCCCACCGTTGGCCATCACCTGCCAAGCGTCGCGTTGGTCTGTTTTCTCCACGATGCGCCCAACGCGCGCGGCCTTCCTGGCCCGGCCAATTCGGGACAAGACCGAGGCGAGCCCAAACCAGCAAATGAGGAACAGCCCCCATCCGAACCCCACGACCAGCGACGCAAGCCCGACAACAAACGCCGCGACGGCTCCGCTGCGGGAGAGGCTACCGGCCAGCCTCGCGAGCACTGTCACCGTGCCTGTGACCGCCGCGGCCAACCACAGCGGGGCGGATTGCGCGAGGAGCAACACTACTGTGCGAGCGAACGCCGCCGCACCGCTAGTCCATCAGCCGCAGGGCGCGGGACGGAGGCGTTGATGGTGCCCGTACCATCGAGGACAGCGCAACCGTGGCGCGGCGCACTTCGTCGCTACTTGCTGCCCGCTTGATTGCGCGTGCCCCCACGGCAGAGAGCGCCGCACGCATGGCTTGCAGTTGGGCTTCCAACCGTGCGCACCGCGCACACTGCTCGACGTGCTGGCCGATGGCAACGTGCAGGAC
>JANNEV010000432.1:0-1840 GCA_031379145.1 Gemmatimonadaceae bacterium | reverse complement strand
CGGTCGTGTTGAGGCTGGATGCGAGCACCGCGTATTCGCCACGATATTCGTCGCTCAGTTGCAATCCGCTCAAATTCGCGGCGAGGTCGATTTCCGCCTGTGGGACTGCGATGATCACGCCCCAGTTCATGCCAGGATAGCCCATCGCGCCATGCAGGTGGGCGTAACCGAGCTGCATGTCCTGACCGTCGACGATGCCGGCTCGATGGCCAGACGCACCACGCCGTAGCTCTGCGACCGCCGCGTCGGAGTCGCCCTGCGACGCGAGGAGTGCTTCCGCAACCGGCGTGCCCCCGCTGGCCAGCTTGCGTCCCGTACTGTCCACGACAAGCAGCGTTGCGCCGGAGTAGCCCGCGCGTGAAAGCTCCTTGGCGGCATCGCCGAGCATCGTGCTTACCAGCGCAATCGTTGCCATGTTGTGCCAGCAACCAATGACAGCACCTTCGGCATTCTTGACCGGGGCCGAGAAGCTCACGACTTCCGGCGCGTCCGACCCGAACACCTGCTTGATATCGGGATCGCTCGCCGCCGGGAGTATCACAGTGCCCGAGGCGATGGTATTGCTCGAATCACTGAAGCTCATGCGACGCGTGAAGTTTCCGCTCATGCACGAGCGAAACCACTCGGCGGACTGGTACGATTTCGCGTACATGCCGCTCGTCGCGATCTCTTTTCCCGTCGCGTCGCGGTCGTTCACCGAGATGACCTTGCCGTCGTGGTCGACAAGCATCGACAGCGGATACAGACCGTACGCGGCCACATAGGCGTTTGTCCGTTCGGCGATGCGGTTCACACTCGCTCCGACCTGATACCACTGCGACTGGTCGCGAACGACGTCATTGAAGCCGAACGCCTGCACGTCGCCATATCGCTCAAAGAGATTGCGGTCGATCTTGTCGGCCAGGTGCCCGGCCGTTTCCCGCAACCGCTCTGCGGCACGCTCTGCGGCACGCTCTCGAACGGTCGACGCGGATCGCTGCAGCATGACCGTTGATACGATGGCAACGGGCAGGAGGCCGAACGTCAGGCAAAGCAGCGCCAGCTTGCGCGCAACAGACCAATTTCTGAGCATCATGAACATGGATTCCGCAGGAGTATTCGAGCGACGGCAAGTGCCGGCGGCTCCGGGGGAGCGGGTCCGTCACGAGCCTCCCCTCGACCTCGGCGTATCTACGCCCAACGCGATTATCTTCCGGCTCATCCCCGCCGTTCTCCCTCTGCCCGCGAATCCGTGCGCGAATACCGATTTCAAGCGTCCGATGAGACGGTCGCCCTGCTTCGCCTACTGCGCGGCCCGTGGTCGGGATTTCGCGTGACGGACCGGGTCTTTGCTGTCACACTTTTGGACGGCACGGTCGTGTCGCTCCGTGTCGGCGCGGCGGACATCGAAGACGCCTTCGAGGCATTTCGTATCGAGGCTGGCTCGGAACCGCTCGAGCTCGCACTGCGCGGCGTTCCTATGGAATCGGCGGGCGATTTCGCCAACGGCGGCAATGACGTGGTGCTCTTCACCGGCGCCACGTGGAGCGAATCGGCTTCCCCATCGGCTTCCACGTCGGCCTCAGGCCTGCCGTCGAGTCTGAACGGGTCGGCCATGGCGTTGAGCGGACATCCCGGTCAGCTGTCAGAGACCGCCGAGGTCGTGTGCCTCACCACCGACGCTGTGGTACTCGCGGCACCGTCGGGGCGGGGCATGTTGGTTCGCACCGGCGTTGCGCCGTACTCTGTCGATACGATCTACGATCGTGACGAGATCGCGCGGTTTCTACGCGAACGAGGCTACGCTGACGCGTGAGAGTCGGCCGATACGTTTGCTACGACGCCTTGGCCGCCGCCAGCG
>JANNEV010000413.1:0-5114 GCA_031379145.1 Gemmatimonadaceae bacterium | reverse complement strand
CAGCACCTCCACGAGCTCGTCGCCTCTCAGGCCGATCTGGATCTCGCGGTGGGCGACCTTGCCGCGCGCGTCGAGCACACCCACCCATGGTCGGGCGCTCCCCAAGTCCTGCACGGCCGTCAACGGAAGCGACAGCGCGCGAGCGGCGAGCATTTCCGGATGCGACGCCGGTATGGCCGACGAGTACACGACGGCGCGCGCGCGCTCCACCAGCGACGGATTATGCGCATGCACCTCAATGCCCAGACGAGCAAGGTCGGGAGCGCCGGACACATTCGCGTCCGTGCCTGTGACGGTCGCGCCGCGCCGCGCGCACAGCTCGGCGAGCGCGCTCATGCCCGCGCCGGCGATGCCGATAAAGTGAACGGGACGAGGATCCGACGAGTTGGCGAGAATCATGTCACGTGAATATGCCCGCGGGCCGTGTGTGACTCAACTGGCACGCACGTGTGCGAGGATTGCACCCGCAATCCTCGATGCCGATTCGGGTTCCGCTCTGGACAGCGCGGCCGCTCGCATCCTGTCGAGCTGATCGCGTCGTGCAAGCAACTCACGCACCGTCGCATCAAGACTCTCGGCCGAGAGGTCGTCCTGCGGCAGATGCACGGCGGCACCGCTCGCAGAAACGGCCTTCGCATTGAACGTCTGATGATCCTGCGCGGCCGTTGGCAACGGCACGAGTATGGAGGGAACGCCCCAGGCACAGAGCTCGGCAATCGTCATCGCGCCAGCACGCGTGACCGCGAGATCGGCTGCCGCATAGGCTTCCGCAATCGGCGCGAGGTACGGGCGCACGCGAACGAGTTGCGACTCATGGTCGACGTACGCGGCGGCATGTGCACGACCGGTTCCCCAAATTACCGCGACGCCGCCCGGAAGTCCGCGTCGGCACCAGTCCGCCATCGCTTCGTTGATGCTGCGTGCGCCTTGACTACCACCGGTGACCAGCACCACGAAGGCGTCCGCGGGTAGGTCCCACGCACGTTTCGCCAGCTCGCGAGATGGTGCCGGGCGCGGCGGGGGATCAATCGGGCATCCGAGCGCGCGAACCTCGGTGGTCCGACTGCCTCGCACTCTGGCGACGGCCTCCGGAAATGCGAGGTACACCGCCATCGCACCACCGGAAAAAACACGCGTGGTCAGGCCGGGGTGACTGTTAGACTCATGCAACACGGTCGGGATGCCGTGTACTCGTGCCCACGCCAGCGCAACGCCGGCGGCGTAGCCTCCCGTGCCAACGACGACACGCGGCGGCTGCCCCGCAGCGAGCCGAGTGAGGGCACGCCAGGCTCCGGCGCCGCCAAGCAGCGTGCGCCAGTTGTTCCACGGAGCAGTCCGATAAAGCGGATGCAAATCGAGGAGCGCAAACGGGAATCCGGTGTCAGGCAGAATGTCCTTCTCGACTCCACGACGCGCGCCGATGAAGTACGGCTCGGTGTCAGCGTCGATCGCCACCATCGCTCGCGCAATCGCGAGCCCCGGATACAGGTGCCCACCGGTGCCACCACCGGCGAAGAAGACACGCAGACCGCCGGCACTCACGCGAGTGCGGTCAGCGGGTCCGTCGCAGATTCACCGTGCACCTGTTCCCGGGTGCTTCCGATGTTGACCAGGATGCCGGTCATGCCGAGTGTGAGCACGAGATTGGATCGGCCCCACGATACGAAGGGCAGCGTCAAGCCGGTGTTGGGTAACAGGCCGATCACGACGCCAAGGTGAGTGAACGCCGTCAACACCGTGGTGAAGGTGAGTCCGACGGCCAGCAGCGAGGTGAACGGTGTGCGTGCGTCTCGTGCGATACGGAACCCGATCCAGCCGTACAGTGCGAAGGCCAGCGTGAGCGCCGCGAGTCCGACAAAGCCCAGCTCCTCACCCACCACAGAACCGATGAAATCGTTGTACGCCAGAGGCAACCAACCACGTTGCTGATTCCCCTCGCCGTACCCCACACCAACCAGGCCGCCCGAACCGACAGCGATCAGCGACTGTGTCTGCTGCTTGGATACCTCGGACTTGATGGCACTGGTCGTGTCCGATTGCTCCGAGGCGACGAAGCTGTTCCATCGGCGCATGATGTAGTCCTTCTTCTGCGCCTCGTGCACCAGCAGGGGAACGGCCAGCATGCCCAGAAACAGGAAATGCGCCACGCGCGCGCCGCCGACGAAGAGCAGCACCCCCATGATGGCGCAGTAGGTGAGTGCCACCGAAACATCAGGCTCGCGCAACGCCATCACACTTAGCGCGCCGATCACGAGCACGAAGGGCAACAAGCCCTTGCCCAGCCGTCGAACCGCATCGCCTTTCTTGACGAGCAACATCGGCACCCAGACGATCACGGCGAACTTGGCCAGCTCCGATGGCTGAAATGAGCCGCCGAACAGATGACGACGCGAACCGTCCTTGAGGGGCACGATCGACTCCGTACCTGGAACGGCGGTGAGCAGCATCAGGAAGAGGCTGACACCCATGATTGGCCACGCCAGCGTTCGCCACCACTCGGCGTCGAACTTCGCCATGATGGCAAAACCCACGCCACCGATCAGCACGCCCAGCGCCTGCCTCGACGCATAGTAGTACGCCGGCTTCGCCACGAGGGCGCTCGCGCTATACAACACCGCCAAGCCGACAGCGATGAGTACGGATGTCACGAGCACGAGCGCACGCGCCTCGGCACCCATCCGCCAGCGCTGGCGGACCAACGCGCCGTGCAATGGCGACGCGGGTGTTGGTGCTGGGCGAGAGCTGTCGGCGATAGGAACACGCTCCAGTTCGCGCGTCCGGCTCACGCTTCCCCCCGAGCCCGTTCGGCAAACCGGCGACCGCGCGCCTCGTAGCCGCTGAACATGTCGTAGCTCGAACACGCCGGCGACAACAGGATCACATCGCCGGCCGCGGCGAGGGCGCTCGCACGTGACACGACGTCGTCGAACGACTGGCCGGCCATGGACTCGACGTCGATCGAGCCGCGCAGCGGCTCAGCAAGGTCGCCAACGATGTCGCCGACCGCCTCACCGTACGCGACGACGGCTTTGACCGTTCGCCGAATCTCGGGAAGGAGCGCGGTATACGCTTCACCCTTGTGCCGACCGCCGAGGAGGAGCACCGTGGGGCGCGTCATGCCGGCGAGCGCCACCTGCGTGGACGCGACATTCGTGGCTTTGGAGTCATTCAGCCACAGTATACCCTGACGCTCCGCGACCGGCTCCAATCGATGCGGCAGCGCCTGAAATGTCGCAATCGCGTCGGCCAGTTTCGCGCGAGCGGAGGACGTGCCATGCGACGGATCGGCCACCATGACCGCGAGCAGCGCCGCGAGCGCATTCGCCACATTGTGGTCGCCGGCGAGTGACAGCGCGCCCCGCGCGACGACGGGCGCTCCCAGTACGTACAGCATGCCCTGCGCGCGATCGAGGTATGCAGCCACATCGGAACGCTGCGTGGAGAACCGATGCACGAGCCCCCGCACTCCGCGCATCATCTCGTCAACGATGGCGTTGTCGGCGGTCACCACCCACCGCGACTGTTCGGTCGCATTAGCAAACAGCAGCGCCTTGTCTGCGTAGTACGCGTCGACGGTTGGGTAGCGGTCAAGATGATCCGGACTCAGCGTGGTGAGCACGCCCACGTCGGGATACATGCCTGGTGTGTCGTGCAGCTGAAAAGACGACACTTCGAGCGCAGCCCACGTCGGCGCCACCTTACGCAGCGCCAGCTCCGACACGGCAGTCCCGATGTTGCCCACATCCGCCGCATCGTGCCCCAGCGCACGGAGCAAATGGCCGATCAACGCGGTGGTGGTCGTCTTCCCGTTGGTACCCGTGATCGCGACGTAGCGCAGGCCAGGCTGCAGTCGAAGCGCCACCTCGACCTCGCTGACGACCGGGACCCCCGCGGACTGGGCCGCGCGAAGCGGTGCGGCATCCGGTGGAACGCCGGGGCTCACCACAACCACTGCGGCGCGCGCGATTCGTGCGAGGTCGTGTTCCCCAACCTGCGTACTCACGCCCAACGCCGACAGCTCGGCCGCCGATGCCACGGCCACGTCCGACCGCTGTGCGTCGGAGGCGTAGACCGCGATGCCGGCCAGACGAAGCAGCTGCGCCACCGCGCGACCGCTCCGGCCGAGACCGATCACGGCAAACTCGCCACGTCGTTCGGCGAGCGCCTTCGCCACCACGGACGCCGTTCCCGGCGAGGATGATTCCTTCGTCATGGCTAGCGCAACTTCAAGGTGCTGAGCGCCAGAATCGCGCACAATACGCCGACGATCCAAAAACGGACGACGACTTGCGTCTCCGGCCATCCCGAGAGCTCGAAGTGATGATGCAGCGGTGCGCGCTTGAACACGCGATGCTGCTGCGCATACTCGAGACCGTAGCGCTTCTTTCGATACTTGAACACGGCGCGCTGCAGGATGACGGACACCGTTTCCGCGAAGAAAACGAACCCGACGATCAGCAGGAGGAACTCGCTCTTCAGCAAGATCGCGATGGCGCCAACGGCTCCACCCAGCGCCAGCGAACCGGTATCGCCCATGAACACCTGCGCCGGATGCGCGTTGTACCAGAGAAATCCGATGCAGGCGCCAACCACGGCGGCGCAGAACACCGTCAACTCCCCCGCGCCTCGCAGGTAAAAGACCTGGAGGTACGCGCTGGTATCGACGCGACCGATCAGGTACGCGAACAAACCAAGCGTCAGCATGGCGATAGCCACCAACCCCGGCGCGAGCCCATCCAGGCCGTCCGTGAGATTCACGGCGTTACTGGTGCCGGTAAGGATGAACGTCACAAACGGCACGTACAGCCACGCCAGCGACACTGTGGCCGGCACCACAAGTATGTACTTGAAAAACGGCAGCGTCGTGGATGCACCCGGCAGGGTGGACAGCGGAATCAGCCAGAGGATGAGCCCGAGCCCAACCCCGCAGGTGACCTGCCCCGCCAACTTGTATCGCTCCACCAGCCCTTCGTTCTTCTGTCCGGCGCGTTTCTGTCGAAGCTTGAGATAGTCGTCCAGAAACCCGATCGCGCCCATCCACAGCGTGACCGCGACTGCGAGCAGCACGTATCGATTGGACAGCCGCGCCCACAGCAGGACGGGAACAATCGCCG
>JANNEV010000103.1:0-1865 GCA_031379145.1 Gemmatimonadaceae bacterium | reverse complement strand
CTGATCGTAGAACTTCTTGACACGGATGTTGTCGATCTGCGACCAGAGGGCGTAGTCCATGGTCTTTTTGTCGGCCATGGAATCGCTCTTGGCGCCGGCGAGACCGACCAACTGATAGTTGACCCAGAGCTCGGCGATCTTGCGCGCCACATCCTTCTCCAGCGGCGCCTGAGAATTGCCGAGGATATCGGCGAGGCGGGTGACGGAGAGTTGCTGTTTGCCAGCGCTGGCAGCGACATCCGGGTTGGAGGCGTTGCTGCAGGCGACAACAAAGGCAACGACGGCGAACGCGGGCAAGCGGTATGATTTCATCGAGGCAGACTCCGGCACCGGAGTGAGGGTGTATGAGTGGGACCCGGAAGACCACCGAGTGGTTGCCTTCACAGAGCGAGGGCACGCAACGCCCGCACCAGTCCTTCGAGCATTTCCGCGCCCCCAAGTCGGGTCAGCTTGAGCGCCAGCGGCTGCGTTCGTTTGACGTCCACCTGAAACTGGACGCCATGGAATGCCGCTGACAGGCCCTTCAGGCGCGGAACTGCATCAGCCCTGAAACTAACACGGGCTTCGGATGCTCGCACAAGCACCCCTTCCACACCCAGGGACGCCCCGATGACCCGCAACATGGCACTCCCGAAGAGCGCCGCAGCCACCGCTGGCAGGGGCCCGAAGCGGTCGCGGACCTCCTCCTGAAGCCGTTCGATATCGGCCGGGAGTCGGAGTGCGGTCAGTCGGCGATACACATCCAGCTTGGCGTCCTGCGACGTGATGTACTCGTCCGGGAGATACGCCGGGTAGTCCAGGGACACGTCGGCCGGGATCCAGGACTTCTGGCCATCCCCCTGACTGAGCTGGGTCACGGTTTCCTCAAGCAGCCGCAAGTACAGGTCGAAGCCGACGGCGTGCACGAATCCGGACTGCTCCGGCCCCAGCAGGTTGCCCGCACCGCGCATCTCGAGGTCCTTGAGCGCGATTTTGTACCCGGACCCCAATTCCGTGTGGTGCTCGAGCACGGCCAACCGACGCTCCGCGTCGTCGTCGATCCGGTCGGGCACGAGCAGGTAACAGTACGCGCGTCGGTGCGACCGCCCAACCCGGCCCCGCAATTGGTAGAGCTGCGCCAAGCCCAGGTGATCCGCGCGGTTCACGAACATGGTGTTGGCGTTGGGGACGTCCAAGCCGCTTTCGACGATGAGCGTGGACACGAGGATATCCACCTCGCCCTCCACGAACTGCCGCATCACCGCCTCGAGCTCTCGCTCCTTCATCTGTCCGTGCCCCACCGCCACCCGTGCCCGCGGCACCAGCCGCTGCAAGTGGTCGGCGATGGCCAGAATGGTCTCGATGCGATTGTGCACGAAGAACACCTGCCCGCCGCGATCGAGCTCGCGGGAGATGCCCTCCTCCAACAAACCATCGTCCCACGGTTCGACAAACGTGAGCACCGGCGAGCGGTCGCGCGGCGGGGTGGCCATGATGGTGAGGTCGCGCAGGCCCGCCAGCGACTGATGCAGCGTGCGGGGAATCGGCGTGGCCGTGAGGGTGAGCACGTCGGTCTGCAGCTTGAGTTGCTTGAGCCGCTCTTTGTGCTTCACCCCGAACCGGTGTTCCTCGTCCACAATGATCAGCCCGAGGTCATCGAACTGCACGTCGGGACTCAGCAGGCGATGCGTGCCGATCACCACGTCGATCTGCTTCTTCTTGAGCGCTTCGACGACCACGGCCTGCTCCTTGGCCGTCTGAAAGCGGCTCATGACCTCCACACGCACGGGGAAATCCGCGAAGCGAGCACCGAAACTGCGGGCGTGTTGCTCGGCCAGAATGGTGGTGGGCACGAGCACCGCCACCTGGCGTCCGCTCTGCACGGC
>JANNEV010000276.1:0-6095 GCA_031379145.1 Gemmatimonadaceae bacterium | reverse complement strand
GTCCACCAGCATGAGGGTCGCGCGCGGCTGCTCGGCAGGACGGTACACGAGCGTGCCGCCCTCGGAGAACATGACGTTCGTGCCGCCGGCCCAGGTGTACACGCGCTCGCGGAGTTCGAGCGGCGTGCCGCTCGTGCGCATCGTGGATGGGTCGAAGGCCACCGCCATTAGCGACCCGTCGGCACGCGAATACACAAGGTGTCCGTCCACGAGCCCCAGCGCCTGCAGCCCGGCAATCCCGAGACGCCTCCTGCGCCATCGGCGAGGGAATACGCGACGAGGTCGACGCCGGCGGTATCCGTGCTGGCGAACAGGACGAGCCGCTCACGCCGAAGCACGAACGGGCGACGCTGCAGGCGCTCGCCGGCCGCACTGTCCACCGGGACGAGCGTCGCCGGCGTTCCGCCGGACGCACCGATGCGCTGGATCCCGGCCGCGGCCCCCCGCAGGTTCTCGAAGATGAGGGTGTCGGCCGTCAGCCACGCGATGGATGCCGTGCCGCCATCCACCGTCGTCACCGTCGTCACCGATCCGCCCGAGAGCCGCATCCGGCGGATCGTATTGTTCTCGCTGACGAACGCGACGGACTCCCCATCGGGCGAGATCGATGGGTTTCCAACGTCATCCGTGTTCTCGAGACGCCTCGCCCGCGCGTCGTCGAGTGCGCGGACCCAGAGTCCGTTCCTCCCGTCGGCTCCCTGCGCCCCGAACACGATCGTGCGTCCGTCCGGCGAGATCGCGAACGGCGTGGTCGTTCGGGGGTCGGCACGCAGCGAGTCGGTCGACACCAGCGGAAAGCGGACCACGCCGGTGGACGGCGCCGCCTGCGACGGGGTGCGCGCGCGCCAGAGCCCGACCGTAGAGATTGCGAAGAGTGCGGCCGTCGCGGCCATGGCCACCGTGGCGCGGCTCCAGCGCGCGCCGCGCGCCGTGCCGCCCGCGCGCGCAACGGTCGACGAATCTTCACGCCCGAGCGCGTCGATGAATTCCTTCGCGCTCTCAAAGCGATCGGCGGGTAATTTCTCGAGGGCACGCAACACCGCCTGTTCGACGCCCGCGGGTACCGATTTGCGTTGCACGCCGATGCCGCGCGGTTCTTCCGTGAGCACGCGTGCGACGATGGCCTGCACGCTATTGCCGATAAACGGCGCTTCGCCCACGAGCATTTCGTCGGTCACGGCACCGAGCGCGTAGAGGTCGCTGCGCGCGTCAATGGTGCGTTCGCCCATCGCTTGCTCGGGGCTCATGTACTGCGGGGTGCCGAGCGAGAGCCCCGTTTGCGTCATGCGCTGGCCGCCGGCAGTTTGCACCGCCAGCGCGATGCCGAAATCGGCGACGAGCGCCGAACCATCGTGCAGGAGAATGTTCTCCGGCTTGATGTCGCGATGAATGACATTCTGCCGGTGCGCGTAGTCGAGCGCGCTGGCGACTTCGCGCGCGATGCGCACGGCGTCGGCGACGGGGAGCTGGCGTTCACGTTCCAAGCGCGCCCGCAACGTTTCGCCGGTGACGAGCGGCATCACGTAGTACAGCAGGCCGGCGGCGTCGCCTGAGTCGAGCAGCGGGAGAATGTGCGGGTGTTGCAGGCGCGCGGTGGTGCGGATCTCGCTTAAAAAGCGTTCGCCGCCGAGGGCCGCGCCCAAGTCGGGACGCAGCACTTTGATCGCGACGTCGCGATCATGCTTGAGATCGTGCGCGAGATACACCGTGGCCATGCCGCCGGCGCCGAGTTCGCGGTCGAGGCGGTAGCGGTCGGACAGCGCTGTGCGCAAACGATTGAACGTGCTCGAGGAATCAGCAGTCATATCGCCGACGGTGGAAACATTGCGTCGACCGCCCGCCGAAACGTGACCTGCCCAATGCGGAACATGACGGGGCTGCGATGCTCCCATCCTGCCGGCACGGAAATGCACAGATCGGGCGATGCCAGTTCCACGGTGAGCTGCAACTGTTTCCCGAGCATCAGGATCGCCCGCAACATATCGTCCGATTCCGGCCGCCTGACGAGTTCCACCTCGATCGTGGTGGCGCGCCGGGCAACCGTACGGTGATCATCTCGCAAGTCTACCATAGGGCTGGCGATTTCGCGTGATCGCGCGAGCGTCGCACCGGAGCGACGGGGCCGTCGAAATAATCGATGATGCGCTGCGCGGCCCGTCCGATCATGTCCTCCGTCTCACCCAGCGATCCCGTGACTCCGTTCACGAAGAAGGCAATGATGACGGTACCTGATCGCGCATACACCATGCCCACATCATTGGCGATGACGGGGCTATCGCCCGTTTTGTGTGCCACCGGCACATCGAGAAAATGCGGGATCCGTCGCGCGCCCGCTTGTTGGCGGCGCAGCATCGTGCGCATCATCGCCGCACTGGACGCAGAGGTCATGGTACCGCGTTCGATGGCTTCCAGCAGGCGCCCGGTTTCGCGCGGATTCATATCGCCCAACCAGTAGGCATGATCCTGCACCGGTAACCGATACCGACCATCGGCGAGAATCTTCTTGTTCTCCGGATCGCGGACCATGTCCACCCATTTGGCGCGCGCTCCGGTGAAGAGTGGCGCATACAGCGCAAACAGCGCATCACCTTGTTGCGCGTACTGCAGTCCGGTGGTCTCCTCGGCTGTCAGCGCGTCGAACTCCGGATTCACCAGCGCCAGAATCTTTCGGCGATACACATGGCCGCGCGCCACCATGCTCAGATGCGAAAAGCCGGAGGCCTTGAGCCACGCATTGAGACTGTCCACGCCGCCCACTCGCGTCAGCATGAGATCCGTGGCCACGTTGTCGCTCGTGATGACCATCTCCGTGAGCAGGTCCTTGATCGTGGGCGTCTGGCCGAGATCGTGATACTGCAGCACCCCCGATCCATCGCGCAGATCAGCCCGACCGATCTCCACGCGGTCGGCGAGTCGGATCGTGCCCTGATCCACCAACTGGAAGGCGCGCACGAGTATGGTGAGCTTGATGACACTCGCACTACTGAACGCCTCATCGGCGCGCACGGCCGCCTCTTCACCGGTGGTGAGATGCTTCACGTAGACGCCCGTCCGCGCGGGCATGCGCGCCAGCTCCGACTCGAGCAGGCGGGTGAGCGCGCTCTTGGCGGGCTGCGCCGACGCGGCGACAGACGCCCACGCAGACAGAACACAGAGAGCCGCGCAAGCGGCGGCGCGACGCGTCATCGCGGCGTGCTCCCGCCGCGCTGCATCGCCGGCAACTGCGTCCAGTTCACCACCGCCTTCGGACCGCCCGTGTCCTGGCTGCCCGAGATCATCAGGAACTCCTTCCCGTTCGGGAACACGCTCCAATTCGTCTTGCTTTGAGCACGCACGAAGCGATCGAGAAAGAGCGTGTCATACTTCACCACGCGAAGCGGAGCCATCTCGAGCCGAGCGGCGATGATGAGGCGCTCGGCGCTCCGGTAGAAGAGCGTCCCACCCTGCGGTGACCAGAGCGGCTCCCCGCCGCCCGTAATGGACACCTGCAGGCGCGCCCCGGGGCCGGGAACGGGTTGCACGTAGATCTCGCGAAGGCCGGACTCGGTTGAGGCGTAGGCGAGCCAGCGCCCGTCGGGGGAGAGATCGGGCATCACCTCGCTCGCCGCGGTGGCCACCAACGGCCGCGCCTGCGACAGGCTCTCGGCCGGTGCGAGGAGAATGTCCTGACCAGCGGTCTCGGCGCCCATGCCTCCCGTCCGTAACACGCTCCAGGCACCCGAGGGGCCGAGCCGGAAATCGAAGAGCAGCGCCGAGGTGTCGCGGAGAAGCAGCTGATCGGCGTCGCTCCGATCCCACGCGCGCGACACGATCTCGCGTCCCCTCGGCCCGAGGAACCGGAGAAAGGCGACGCGCCCACCGTCGCGCGTCCACGCCGGATACTGTCCCTCGCCGGGTGCGGCGAGGCGCTGCACGGCACCGGTGCGTAGATCGAGCAGGCTGATCGGACCCGATGGCGCGGAGACCTCCTCGACGTTGTTCTCGACCACGGCGCGCTGGCCATCGGGCGAAACGCGAGGTAGGAAGTAGCGCTCTGCCGCGGCCGGAACGCGGCGCTCGCTGCCGTCAACGCCGACGTTCCAAAGCCAACGCCGGCCCACCCCGGCGTCCGTTAAGTGATACGTCAGCGTGCCATTCTGCGAGACGGCCACCCCGACCGCGCCTACCGGACCGACCCAGACATTCTCCATGATCCGCGTCGGCTGACCGAGCACCTTTCGTGTGGCGAGCGAGAAGGGCACGGCGAACACCTCACCCGTGGCGCGACCGAAGACGATGTGCCCGGTGCCGGAGTAGAGCGGGTTCAGGCCGATGATGCCGAGGTCTTCAACCCCGCCGTCGTCGAGGGACACCAAGCCGAGTCGGCGCGAGTCGTTCGTCACCTCGCCGAAGGGAGTGAGGGTAACGAGGGCCTGACGGCCACCCGGGAGCACCGACGGCCAACTCAACTGCCAGCCCTTCGCGGCGGAGTCGGCGACCCTGATCACGCGTCTCGCGTTGCCGTCCGCGGTGGTCTCGAGGAGCGTGTCCCGCGTGATGTAGACGATCCGGTCGCCATCGCCCCAACTCGCCGCCGCCCCCGGGCCAACGCGCTCGGCGCGCCCGCCGGTCACGGGAATCCGGAGCAGCGACGTGTCGCCACGGAAAAGGAGTGATAGGCCGTCGGGAGAGAAGACCAGGTCGACATTGCCGGCATACTGCACCCGCTCGGAGCCGGGAATGACGCGGAACTCGGCCTCGTCCATCCGGCGGAGATACAGGCCCGTGAAGTTTCCCTTGGTCGCCACGACCACGAGTTGCGTGCCATCGCGTGAGAGAGCGAGCCGTCGGCCGCTCTGGCTGTAGAGCTTCACGCTGTCGGGCAGCGCGACGTCGAAGCGCGCGGCTGCGGGGACTATGGCATTGCGCTGCGAATCGCGCGTCGCGAACCAGGCGGCGCTCCCCGCGCCCGCGATGGCGAGGGTAGTCGTCAACGCGAGCATCACACGCGTGCGGCCCGACATGGATGCAGCTGCCACCCCTTGGGCCGTGAGCGCGCGAGTCGCGTACACGGCGCCCACGCCCGCATCGGTCAGCGCCGCGGCAAAGTCACTCGCCCGCGCCCAGCGATCGGCCGGCAACTTGGCCAGCGCCTTGAGCACTGCCCCCTCGATGTGCGGCGGGATGGTTTTGCGCACCACCGACAACCGTTCCGGCTCGCTGCTCAACACCTTCGCGACGATGGCCTGCACACTGCTGCCCGTGAACGGCGCATCACCGGCGAGCATCTCGTAGGTCATGGCGCCCAGTGCATAGATGTCGCTGCGCGCGTCGATGGTGCGTTCGCCCATCGCTTGCTCGGGGCTCTTGTACTGCGGCGTGCCGAGACTCAGCCCCGTCTGCGTCATGCGCGCGCCACCGGCGCTTTGCACGGCGAGTGCAATGCCGAAGTCGGCTACCAGCGCGTGGCCGTTCTGCAGCAGGATGTTCTCGGGTTTGATGTCGCGGTGGATCACGCCGAGTCCGTGGGCGTAGCCAAGCGCATCGGCGACCTCGCGCGCGATGAGCACGGCGTCGGTGATCGGCAACTGACGTTCGCGTTCCAGTCGTGCGCGTAGCGTTTCGCCGGTGACGAGTGGCATGACGTAGTACAGCAGGCCATCCGCGTCGCCTGAGTCGAGCAGCGGGAGAATGTGCGGATGCTGCAATCGCGCCGTGGTGCGGATCTCGGTGAGAAACCGTTCACCGCCAAGCGCCGCGCCCAAATCCGGATGCAGCACCTTGATGGCGACGTCGCGATCGTGCTTGAGATCATGCGCGAGGTAGACGGTGGCCATGCCGCCGGCACCGAGTTCGCGGTCGAGGCGATAGCGGTCGGTGAGGGCGGCGGTCAGTCGATCGAGTGAACTCATGCCCGAAACATCGCACCAGAGCGCGTGTGAAGGAACGACGCGCGCGACGGCGATGCTTCGCTACGACCGGTCTATCAGTTCCGAAACACATGTGTGAGAACCCGGCAGCACGTCCTCGCCGTCGAGCTCGATGGTCCACATCAGCAGCGTGCCCGCGGTCAGCCAGCGACGGAATCAAGCCACGAGGAGCCGCACGTCGAGCAC
>JANNEV010000264.1:0-3038 GCA_031379145.1 Gemmatimonadaceae bacterium | reverse complement strand
GCGGACCGCTGGCACCATCAAAATTCACTTTAGTGCCGTTAGCCAGCAACTTGAGACCTTCAGCGGCTGAGTCCACCGCTTTTCCAGCCGGATCCTGTGTAATCCCACGTACGCTGCCATGGATCGCCAGTCCGTTCATGTTCCCGCCACCAGCTGCTAGTGCCAAAGCCACCACATTAATGTGGTCGTAAACCTGACATGTATAAGCATCAGCCGAATCAACTTTCAACTTGGCGGTGAGGCGCTTGTAGGTTTGCGAAGATACCGCCGCAGATCCCACAAGGGAGTACACACCTTCAAGTAAGTCTGCGGGAGCAGCCTCAAGCAACTTGGAATTCACACCAAAAGAAAAGCCAATCCGCCGCTTGTCATACCCCGCACGGAACAAGTCCCGTATCACCACTGCGGTATCCGGCACATACCCTCCAAGAACTATTGCATCCGGATTGGCTTTAAGCGCGCGATCAACCTCGGATCGGTAGCTCGCCTTTTTATCTTCATATATAAGGCCGCCGCCCGTGCCGCCAGCCTTCGCTACAGTCGCAGAGACAGTGTCAAGATAAGACTGTGCGAACGGCGTCTGTGGACCCATGAAAAAGACATTCTTCGCCCCAAGTTCCAGCGCGAACTGGCCAACTCGTGTGCCTTGCAGGAATGTCGTCGGCTGTGTGCGAAAGATGTAACCCTGGTGCGGCAAAGCGGTAATGCTGTCAGCGCCAGATGCCGTAAAGAGGGGAACTTTAGCCTCCCAGCATAAAGGGGCGACGGCCGAGGTGACGGCGGAAGCATAGGTGCCGCAAATTGCAATTACTTTGTCCACGTCAATTAACTTTCTTGCAGCGCGGACTGCGGCCTCAGGGGTGCTTTGGTCGTCTTCGACGACTACCTCTATTTTCCTCCCCCTGACACCGCCAACCGCATTAATTTCTTCAACGGCTAGTTGTGCAGCTTTTCCCATACTGGCACCAAACTGGCTTGTGCTTCCTGTTAATGGGATTAGTACACCGATCCGAATCGGTCCGGTTCCTTGCGCTAGCGCCGCGCGCTGTAAAAGGACAGTTGCGAGGCTTGTGCCCCCAACTGCTAAAACGGTACGTCGACTTACATTTATCTTGTCCATTTCGATCTCCAGTGAGTTAACGAGTAGCTTTTCCGCCGAGAAACAGGTGTCGTATTTCATCGTCAGCTACAAGCTGTGCTGCCGATTCATCTCTAATTTTTTTGCCCGCGACCAATACGATTCCGCGCGTACCGTATTTCAAGGCGAGTAACGCGTTCTGCTCAATCATCAAGATTGACAGTCCGTCGTTTGCCAAGTCACGAATGGTTGTAAGGATTGAAGCAGCTGCCGCGGGCGACAAGCCGGCCGTTGGCTCGTCAAGCAAGAGCATCTGCGGCTTGGTCATCAACGCTATTGCCATGGCTAAAATCTGCCGCTGGCCACCCGACAGATTTCCAGCCCGATGTTTCAATCGATCCTTCAACAGTGGAAACCGCGCGAGCTGTTGATCAATGCGATCATGAGTGCCACTTCGCAGGGAGTAACCTCCAAGTTCAAGGTTATCCTGAACTGTTAATGAACCAAAGACGTTCCGCTCTTGGGGAACGAAGCTCATCCCTGCTTCGCATGCGTTCAGCGCATCTCCTCCAGGCAAAATCTGATCCCCCAGACGCACCTCACCAGACTTCGGCTTGAGCAGCCCAGCAATGAGTTTCAGGAGAGTGCTTTTGCCAGCGCCGTTAGGCCCAACCACAACGGCCAATTGCCCAGGATGCACCTCAACATCAATGCCTTTGACAATCTCTTCGGCAGTGCTATAGCCGCCGCGCATATCTTTAACATACAACGTACTCATTCGACAATCCCCAGATACGCTTTCTGCACTTCGCGATGCGAAGTCACTTCTGCAAAATTACCGCGGGTGAAAAACTTACCCTGCACCATCACAACCACCTCGTCACACAGCTTCTCGATAAGCGCCATTTCATGCTCGATAAGCACGATGCTCACGCCGTCCAGCTGGATGGATTCGAGTTGCTGTGCAATCTGCTCTACTAAAGTTGGGTTTACCCCAGCCATTGGTTCATCCAAAAGCAGCAGTTTTGGCTTAGCCATTAGGGCGCGACCTATTTCAAGAAGCTTTTTCTGCCCACCTGAAAGGTCTGTAACCAAGTTATCAATGACATGATCTAACTTGAGGCGACGCGCCATCGCATAAGCTTCCTCACGCAGCCTAGCTTCCTGCAATCGAACAGCTGTCGGTTTAAAGAGTCCTGCTATAAACCCCTCTCCTTGCTGGGATGGGGCATACAGCATTAAATGCTCGAAGACAGTCATCCGGGGACAACCACGCGCAAGCTGAAAAGTTCGGACCAGACCGCGATTTGAAATGCCACTAGTAGACTCAGAACTGATATCGAATTGATTGAATACAACGGATCCGGAGGTTTTGTTCACCAAGCCCGAGATGCAATTAAAAGCCGTGGTTTTGCCTGCACCATTTGGGCCGATCAGACCAGTAATGCGACCTGCATAAACATCAAACGTCACGCCGTCCAACGCTTTTAGGCCGCCAAAGTGACAGTGCAGATCGCGGATTTGAAGAACTGCCGAACTCACTACTATTTCTCCTGTATTTGATTTAAACTTTATATGACCTAAACACCTAAGTCTATAAGTGTTGAGCGCCTAAGGAGAAACCCGTATGTACGGAGACAAAACGAGTACGAGTAAGGGCAAAACAATTAATTTTCAAGAAGCATTTATGCATGCACCCGTCGCGCAGGCAATTGGGCATCACCGGGTTATAACCGCGTGCAACCATGCGTTCTCGGCAATATTTCGTACTCCCGTTGCTAATTTGATCAGCATGACATTTCAGGCGCTTTATCCAACGCAGGAAGATTTTGAAAGAACCGGTCGTCGCATTTCTCCAATCATGGGGAAAAGCGGAACCTATGGCGATGACCGGATCATGCGACGGGGTGACGGAGAGCTTTTTTGGGTGCATGTGAGCGGTACCACACTGACCCCTGAC
>JANNEV010000263.1:0-5336 GCA_031379145.1 Gemmatimonadaceae bacterium | reverse complement strand
GCATCGCGCGCAGCGCGCGAGAACCGTACCGGCCACGCCTCGCCGATCAGCGCGGTTCTGACGCTCACACATTCGACATCGCGATCGAGAACGAAGCCGGCGCGCGCCATGTGCCGATCGAGGAAACGCTGCGCAATGTCGGCGCCAGTCGCCCCCGGTTCCACCGGAACATCAAGCTCATAGCCCTGACCCACGAAGCGCGCGCGCACCCACCAGCGCCGCGTGAGCGACGCGCCGTCCACCCCCCGCAATCGCTGCGCCTGCGTTTCCAGCAGCTCGCCGAGTTGCGCCGAATCGATCGACGCCGTCGCCACCACGAAGCTCGCCAGTCCCTCGCGCCGCTCAGGCGCGAGCGCCAGACCGACCGCGCTCAGCACGCCGGCATGTGGTGGAATGACCACACGCACCATACCGAGGCGTTCGGCGAGTCCGCACGCATGCAGCGGCCCGCCGCCACCGAAGGCGATCAGCGCAACTTGTCGGGGATCGATCCCTCGCTCCACCGAAACGCGGCGCAAGGCACGCGCCATGGTGGCATCCGCCGTCGCGATGAGCGCTTCGGCGGCACGCTCCACGCTGACGCCGAGCGGCCCCGCCAACTGCTGCAGGGCCTCCCGTGACAGTGTCGCATCGATCGTCACCCCACCGCTCCACGCACCGGCCGCGATATGTCCAAGCACCACGTGCGCATCGGTGACTGTGGGTCGCGTTCCTCCGCGTCCGTACGCCACCGGACCGGGCACCGCGCCGGCGCTCTCCGGTCCCGCACGCAGTGCGCCACCGGCATCGATCCATCCAATGCTTCCACCACCGGCCGCAACCGCCTCCACCAGCACTCGCGGCAGCGCAATCGGAGCCCCCGCCACCATGCCGCCGCGTTCGACGAGCGGTTCGCCGTCCACAATCAACCCGACGTCGGCACTGGTGCCGCCGATATCGATGGTCAGTGCGCCGGGAATGTCGAGTGCCCTCGCGATCGCCGCTGCGCCCGTCACGCCACCAGCCGGGCCGGAGAGGGCGAGTGCCGCCGCGTGCCGCGCCGCATCATCGGCCGTGAGTGTGCCGCCAGCGGACGTCATCACCCGCAAGGCCGGAAGACCGCGAGCCTCCAGGCGATTGCGCAACTGCTCAAGATAGTGGCGCACCGCCGGACGCGCGTACGCTTCAGCCACCGTCGTGGTCAGTCGCTCATACTCCCGAATCTCAGGCAGTACCTCGTGCGAGCAGATGACGTCGCAGGGCGCACCCGCCTCCACCAACGCATCGCGTATTGCCCGTTGCAGTCGCTGCTCATGCGCGGGCTCCGCGTACGCATGCAGCAGCATGATGGCAACGATGTCGGGACGGTTGGCCAGCACTGCAGCCACCACGGCATCGATTGCCGAAGCCTCCAGCGGCAGCAGCACGCCTTCTGGAACCACGCGCTCGTGCACGCCCACCACATCCGCGCGAGCCACCAATGGCTCCGCATGATGTTGCGTCAGGTCGTACAGGGCCGCGCGTTCCTGTCGACGGAGTTCCAGCAGGTCGGTGAAGCCACTGGTAATGCACGCCATGACGCGAGCACCGGCACGTTCCAGCAGCAGATTCGTCACCACGGTGGTGCCGTGCGCGACGAATGCCATCGACGCAGGATCGATGCCGGATGCGTCGATGGCCGCCAACACGCCGCTGGCACGGTCGGACGGATCACTGAGCACCTTCACGGCGTGTACCGTGCCATCCGTTGCGATCGCCGCGAGGTCCGTAAACGTCCCACCCACATCCACGCCGATCGCTCGCGTTCGCACGGGATCGGTCCCGGAGTCGCGGGGCGCGCGCCCGTCAGGCGGCACGCGATACCCTGGTGGACAATTGCGGCGAAGAGTGCGGATCGTGATCGAGTCGCCACATGGCAAGCGCCAATGCCAGATGAACGGGCACCGTCACGGCGAGCACGACACCACTCGACTGCACAAAGGCCGGCACCAATTGCAGGACCGCACCGCAAACCGCCAGCGCCGCCAGCACCAGGCTGACGCCAAGCGCCGCGCGACTACGCGTCTGCCGAGCCAGCGAGACGGAGACGGGCCATGCCGCGATGAGCATCAACGGATGCAACTGCAGCAACGTGGTGTTGCTTCCCATGTATGGCGCATGCTTCGTCACGGTGGCGGCCAGCAGGAGTGCGGTGCCAAGCAGTCCTCCAACGACGTACCACACCCCGATGACGCCGGCCAGTATGACACGCACCGAACGACGATCCGCGTCCGCGAGCGCCGCAATGATGCCGGCCACGGTGAGCCCAAGCAGGGCGGCCATGGCCAAGCGTCCAGGGGGCTCTGTTGGCAACGGCACCCGATCCGCTTCAAAGAGGACGGAGTCCTCGCGCACCAGGCGATAGCGACTCCCGTCCTGTTCCTGCACGACAAACGACGCCAGATGGTCCGCGAGATGGTCCGGCAAAAAAGACTCATCCCACTTGCTCAGGAATTCATCCGCATGACGGCCAAGTGCCACCTGAATGCCGGCGTACGTGGGCATGTCGGTGGCGGTGATCCGAGCGGTCTCTCCGCGCCAGGTCCGACCGGCACCGGGCGCATTCAGCGCGACGCGTAGTCGACCCCTGAGCACTCGATCGATGGCATCGCGAACGCGCGTCGCGCAGTTGTCTCGGTAGTAGTCGTACCGATAGAACTTGTTCTCCTCGCGTGCGTTCCACGCCACAAACTCGAACAGCGCGGCGCGTTCAACGGGCGGGAGTATCAGGAGCTGCCGCCGGATCCGCCGATTCTCCGACCGATACAGTGCGTTGAACGCCTCCGTGCTGAAGCCGGCCATCCAGTAGCTGGTATCGCCGGTCAGGAAGCGCGGCAGAAAGTTCGGTTGACTGAAGTCGAACATGCCCCAGTTGAACGCAATGTCCTCACCGGTCGCCGTGTCGCGCACCGCGAGCGCCATGTGACCAAAGCGTTCGAAGACCGCGTTCCCCGGCCCGTAGGTGAGCAGCGAGATCCGAATCGAGATGCCGCGAACGGCGCGCACGCTGTCCAGCGCGGCGTCGACCCCCGGCGGCGGGGGCGGCGCCTGCGCGCGCAGCAGCGACGGTTGAACCAAGGCCCACGCGCAACCGGCAATGAGACTCGCGGCAATCGCGGCTCGCGACCACGCGCGTCGCATCAGAATCTGATCTCTTTCCCGTCGTCCGCAGCGCGGTAAATCGCCTCGAGCACACGATGCACTTGCACCTGGTCAATCGGCGCTTCGTACGGCGCTTCACCTTGAATGACCGCCAGAAAATGCGCGATCTCCGCGCGATAGCTCTGCAGGAATGGACTTTCCCGGGACGCCGCGCCCGATGGCGAGACATCCACGGGCCTTCCGTTCAACTCCTTGGTCACGCGCAACGGCGCGAGGCGCGCCGAACCGCGCGTCGCGTGGACCTCAAACCACCAGCGATCCTCACTGCCCACGTACGACCACGCCACATCAAACGAGACGGTGACGCCGTTCTCGCATTCCAGCAGGACTTGCATGGACTCTTCGACCGCGGACGCCGCTCGACCACGGCGCATGGACGCTGTCACACGCACCGGAACCGGTGCGTCAGCCAACCACAACGCCAGGTCCAGCAGCGGAAACCCGTGCTCGAGGAACGCGCCTCCACCGGCTTCAGCACGACGATTACGCCAGCCTTCCGGACCCTGCTTGACCAAAAACGCGCCAGTACGAATGGTGGTGACCTGTCCGAGCTCGGCATTGCGGATGAACTGGTCGAGCGCCTGCACGTCGCTGCGAAACCGATGATTGTGCCCCACCACGAGGCGACGATCCGCCTTCTGCGCCGCGGCGAGGCAACGTTCGACTCCGCGCACCGTCAGCGACAGCGGTCGTTCACAGAGCACGTGTAGTTTCGCGCGCAGCGCGCTCAGCACATGCGGCTCATGCAGATGGTTGGGCGTCGCAATCACCACCGCGTCAAGTTCATCGGAGTCCAGCAACTCCTCGAAATCGGTGAACACGTCGGGCACGCCAAAGCGATCGGCGAGCGCGCGCGCCTTCGCCGCGTCGTTGTCGCACAACGCAACCAGCGACGCACCGCGCAGCTTGGACAGCACGGGAATGTGCGTTAGCTGCGCGATGGCACCGGTGCCCACTACGGCGATGCGTACGCCGTCCTTCATGCCGCCTCCAGTCGAGAAACCTTCAGTCCGCGAAACCGATGACCGTACCGGGGTAGTAGTACGCCAAGATGGTGCGGGCATCCTGTCCCGCCCGAGCACGACCGATCGCGCCCCATTGGCACATGCCAACGCCATGTCCGTTGCCGACACCGCGCAGCGACACACCGGTCAGGCGACCCCGAACCCGTGCTTCATGGTCCACCGAAAAATACGTGCTGGACAAGATCGCGCCACGCGCGTTGCGAAACACAGCGCGCACATCGTTTGCACGCACACGAACGTCGCCGCGGTCGGTGCGGAGCAGCAACTCCCCCACGCGACCAGATGCGGTGCGCTGTGTCACCTGCACCGAACGCATCGCGGCTCGCGCCGGATTCTGCGCACCGTCCGCCACGAGCGCGCGGCGCACGGCTTCGCCAAGCTGCGCCTCATCCAGCTCCGCCGTCCAGTGATTCCGCGGTGACAGGTCACAATACGGCCTCCCAGTGGACGGATCCATGTCGTCAACCGCTCGCAGGTATGGCTCCACGCGCGCATCTCGCCAGGCGTCTGTTGGCACCGCGGTCCGGCCACCGCACGAGGAAGAGTACGGTGCGTCCACCAGCAGTCCGCCATACCGCAGCACCAGTCCGGCCGTCGCATCGATTGCCTGATTCACCAGCGGATGCTCAGCGTCAGCCCCGCCGTAGACCTGATTCGTGACGGTCGCCAGCACATCCCACGCGCGAGTACTTGGCGGCGCGTCCACGCTCGGGATCCGCATGTACGTGTAGCTCCGCGCGGCAATCGCCTGTGCCTCGAGCGCCGCCCGATCGGTTGACTCCCGCGTACCGAGCTCCGACGGCACCACGCCGCGCAGGTAGTCTTCGACGCCGAGGCGATTCACCACGAGGATCCCGCTATCGGTGGCAGAGAACCAGAGTGTCCCGCGATAACGACGCCCATTGAACAACACCATGCCGTCGGCGGCGGTCGTCCGTGCGACGAACGGTCCTCGTCGCCACGGTGTCGCATCCGTGCCGACGCCCGCCAGCCGCAGCAGGGTGCCGCGGCGCTCGATACGCCAGGGCTCCTTGCCCGATCCACGCACCAGCAACTGCGCTCCGCCCTGCTCCTCGACGCGCCAGGACGCGTTGGACGACAACGGCGCCACCGTCGCGTTCGCCGCCAGAG
>JANNEV010000082.1:0-22250 GCA_031379145.1 Gemmatimonadaceae bacterium | reverse complement strand
GGGGGGCTGGGCCCCGCGGGGCGGGGCGGGGCGGGGTGCGGGGGGCCCCCCGCCGGGGGGGCGGGCTCCTCCACGTCGCCGGACGGCCAAAAAACCCTCGGCCCGTACGCCCCCATGCCCCGCCCCCCCCCCGGCCACGCCCATGGCGATCAGACGGGCGCCGAGGTGGCGCGGGCGCTCGTGGCGAAGGTGCGGGAGAGCCCCCGGATCCGCGTGGAGGAGACGGCGCGCGTCCTGGACCTGCTGCTGGTGGACGATGGGGATGGCGTGGCGCAATGTGCGGGGGTGAGGGCCAGTATCGCCGGTCGGGCGGTCGAAATCGTCGCCGACGCAACCGTGCTGGCGACTGGAGGCTGTGGGCAGATCTTCAGGTACACCACCAATCCGCAGGTGGCCACCGGCGACGGTTTCGCCATCGCGCATCGGGCGGGCGCACGCTTGGCCGACATGGAGTTCGTGCAGTTTCATCCCACCGCGCTCGACACGGCGGAGAACCCGTTGGCGCTCATCTCGGAGGCCGTCCGAGGGGAGGGTGCGATTCTGCTCAACGCCCGTGGCCAGCGCTTCATGCCGCGTCGCCACCGATTGGCGGAGTTGGCCCCTCGCGACGTGGTCGCCCGAGAGATCTTTCGGGAGCAGCAGGAGCACGGGACCGTGTTCCTGGATGCCACGAAACTCGGGCCTCAGTTCGCGGTGCGTTTTCCGGGGATCTTTGCCATCTGTCGTGCGCGCGGTATTGATCCGTCTCAGGAGCCCATCCCGGTCACGCCGGCAGCGCACTACATGATGGGCGGAGTCGTCACGGACCTCGCGGGGCGCTCGAGCCTGCCCCGACTCTACGCGGTCGGCGAAGTCGCTCGGACCGGCGTGCACGGGGCCAATCGGCTGGCCTCAAATTCGCTGCTCGAAGGATTGGTCTTTGCGGAACGTGTGGCCCGTGATCTGTTGCAGACCCCGGACGACTTGCCCGTGCCTGATTCGCTCCCGTGGGCGGTGCCGCCGCTCGATGACCGCGGTGCGGCCCAGGTTGCCGCCGACGAAATTCGGCAGCTGATGTGGGATCACGCGTCCATTTCGCGAACGGCACCCGGGCTTCGCCGCTGCCTGGCGCGACTGCAGGAGCTGGCCAACCGCCTGCCGCCGGGCGCAACGGAGGAGCGGAACCTCCATACCACCGCCATGTTGGTGGTCGAGGCCTCGCTGATGCGCAAGGAGTCGCGTGGAGGGCACTACCGGAGCGATTTTCCCAAGGCCCGGCGCAAGTGGCAGGGCCGGCACATCACCTGGTGAACCCGTTACCGGGCATTTCCTTGAGTCCGACATGACGATTCTTGAAGCACACTATGATCCCGCACTCGCGGCGGAGATCCGCGATCTGGCCGACCGAAAGCACGCCGTGATCCTGGCGCACAACTACGAGCGCCCAGAGGTGCAGGATGTCGCCCACTACGTGGGGGACTCGCTCGGCCTGTCGCGTGAAGCGGCGAAAACCGATGCCGATGTGATCGTGTTCTGCGGGGTGCACTTCATGGCGGAGACGGCCGCGATCCTGTCGCCAGGCAAAACGGTGCTGCTCCCCGATCTGGCGGCCGGCTGCTCGCTGGCCAGCACCATCGACGCCGAGCAGCTGCGTACCTGGAAGGCGGAACACCCGGGTGCGGTGGTCGTCGCGTACGTCAACACGACCGCCGAGGTGAAGGCGGAGAGCGACTACTGCTGCACGTCGGGGAACGCGGTCGAGGTGGTGAACGCGATCCCGCCGGATCGCGACATCCTGTTCCTCCCGGACATGTTTCTCGGCGCCCACGTCCGACGGCTCACGGGACGCAAGAACATCCACGTCTGGATGGGTGAATGCCACGTTCACGCTGGTATCGACCCGGAGCACATTACAAGGACCCGCGCGCAGCACCCGGGCGCCGAGTTCCTGATTCATCCGGAGTGCGGCTGCGCCACGTCCGTCGTCGAGGCGATCTCTGCGGGTGCCGTGGATCCGAACGGCGCCCACATCCTGTCCACGGAGGGCATGATTCGTCGACCCGCGCAGTCGGCGCAGAGCACGTTCATCGTGGCCACGGAGATCGGGATTCTGCATCGACTGCGCCGGGAGAATCCCACCAAGCACTTCATCGCGGCGAACGATCGCGCGTCCTGCGCGTACATGAAGGTGACCACCCTCCCCAAGGTGCGGGACGCGCTGCTGTACAATCAGTTCCGTATCACGGTGCGGGAGGACATCGCGGCGCGCGCGCGCATCGCGATTGAACGGATGGTCTCCATCGGTGGAGCCCAAGCGTCTCCTGCAACGTCCGAGGATCCAGGGGAATGAGCGAGTACCACCCGCCGTTGCGAGCAACGCCGTCGAGCCCCTTCGAGGTCATCAAACGACGTACCGTGACGCCGCTCGACACACCAGCGGTGCGCCCGATGGCGGGTGGCGCTTTCGCGTTGCAATTCCCGCTCAGTCCCGAGGAACTGTCGGAGCACTTGCGGGCGGCGCTGGTGGAGGATGAGGCGTTCAATGATATCTCGACGCTGGCAACGGTCGTGTCCACGCGCCATGTGCGTTGCACTCTGGTCGCTCGCGCGAACGGCGTGGTCGCGGGCATTCCGCTGGCCATCGAAGCGTTTCGCCAACTCGACCAGGCGAGCACGATTCGTGTGGATGCCGAGGACGGCACCTCTGTCTCCGCTGGCGATGTGCTGCTGCATATCACGGGGCACGCGCGCGGTATTCTGTCAGCGGAGCGGGTCGCCCTGAACTATCTGCAGCATCTCTCGGGCATCGCGTCGTTGACCGCGCGGTTCGTGGCGGTGGTGCACGGTACTGGCGCTCGCATCCTGGATACGCGCAAGACCAGGCCCGGCTGGCGCAAGCTGGAGAAGTACGCGGTGCGCGCAGGCGGCGGGCTCAATCACCGGCTCGATCTGCGCAGCGGAGTACTCATCAAGGACAACCACCTCGCTGCGATCAACGGCGACGTCGCGATGGCCGTGTCGAGGGCGCGCGCGTTGGCGCAGCCAGGCACCCCCATTCAGGTTGAGTGCGATACGCTGCAGCAGGTGAATGCGGCGTTGGATTCGGGTGCGGACTGGCTCTTGCTCGACAACATGCCGATCGAGATGCTTCGCATGGCCGTCGCGCTCGCGCGCGGGCGCGCCGTTACCGAGGCATCCGGTGGCGTGTCACTCGACACGGTACGTGCGATCGCCGAAGCTGGCGTGGAACGGATTTCCATTGGGGCGCTGACGCACTCCGCGCCGGCGCTGGATCTCGCGCTCGATTTCGAGGGCCTGTAGCGGTCCTCCTGACTTATGCCTGCCCGACTCCCTCCGCTCACCGAGCGCGCCGTCCGCGTCCTGTTCGAAAGCATCGTCGACTACGCCGGTCTGTTTCCGCCGGCCAGTCTGCCGATGAATTTCGCCGTGCGCAACTACGCGCACTACCGCGCCGGCGGGAACGCATGGATGCTGGGGCGATTCATCTGTCCGATCACCGCGTTGGAGGAGTTTTCGCAGCGCGCGGACGCATTCCTTCCGCGTGACGCTGGGGCCATTCCCTGGCGACTCTCCGCCATCAGCAGCGGCGATGTGGCCGCGGATCTCGTGGCTATCGCCGCATTCAATGCGCGGCATCGCGTGTGCTTCGACGAAGTCGCAGCGGTGGTCGATACGTACGAGGTGCGGGCGCAGTCGACCGTGGACGTGATGCGCCTCGACGCGGCGATCCCGAGCGAGCTTGTGACCTATGTCGAACTGGCGACGGTACCGGACCCGACCCCGCTCATTCACGCCGTCGCGCGGTCGGGGCGCCGGGTCAAGCTCCGAATGGGCGGCGTCACCGCCGATGCGTTCCCCGTGTCGGACGATGTCGTTCGCTTTCTCGCCGTGTGCATGGCAGCGAACGTGCCGGTCAAGGCCACGGCCGGATTGCATCATCCGTTGCGCGGCGCCTTTCGCCTCACGTACGATCCGCACGCCGCGCAGGAATCCATGTTCGGATTCGTGAATCTGTTTCTGGCCGCGGCGCATCTGGCGTCGGGTGGCTCGGTCGAGAGCACCCGCGAGCTGCTGGTGGAGCAGCACATGGGCTCCATCGTCTGCAGCGAATCGAGCATCTCCTGGCAAGACAGCAATGGGGAAATACACCACTTCGACCGCGCCCTGTTGCAGCGCATACGAGAGCACACGATGACCAGCTTCGGCTCCTGTTCCTTCCTTGAGCCGGTCGACGAGTCCCGGGCGATGGGACTGCTGTGACCGCACGATCGGTAACCGACCGGCATGCATCCGAACGCGCTCCTGCTGATGCGACGGTCGACCCCGCCAGACGGAGCTGGGTGGAGAGTGCGAATACCTCGGGTACTCCATTCCCGATCCAGAACTTGCCATTCGGCGTATTCCGTCGAGCGGGTACCAACGAAGCGCCGCGCGTTGGTGTGGCCATTGGCGACAGCATCCTCGATTTACCGGCGAGCATCGCCGCGGGGCTCATCGACGGCCACACCGCCGCAGTGCGCGAGGCGGCGATGGCATGTGCGGAACCGTCGCTGAATTCGCTGATGGCGTGCGGACCGGCCGCGCGTCGGGCGCTGCGGGCCGCTGTCTCGGAGCTTCTCGCCGACTCGGCCGCGGTGCATCAACAGCAGATCGCGGCGCATGCGCTTGTTGCGCAGTCCGAGGCGGAGCTGTTTCTGCCTGCGCAGATTGGTGACTACACCGACTTCTACGCTTCCGTGCATCATGCGACCAACGTCGGCTCGATGTTTCGGCCGGACAGTCCGCTCTTGCCCAACTACAAATGGGTACCGATCGGCTACCATGGCCGAGCGTCGTCCATTGTGGTGTCCGGCACCGCCGTCCGTCGCCCAATCGGGCAGCGAAAGGGGCCCGACGATGCAGAACCGTCAGTGGGTCCGTCACGCTCGCTCGACTACGAATTGGAACTCGGCGTCTTCATTGGTCACGGCAATGCCCTTGGTGAGCCGATCGCCCTGGCGGATGCCGAGTCGCACTTGTTTGGCGTCTGCATCCTCAATGATTGGTCTGCCCGGGATATCCAGAGCTGGGAGTATCAGCCGCTGGGGCCTTTCCTTGCCAAGAATTTTGCCAGCAGCGTCAGTCCGTGGGTGGTCACCATGGAAGCGCTCGCGCCCTTCCGAGCGCCGCTGTCACCGCGTGCCGCCGATGATCCGCAGCCGTTGCCCTACCTCAACGACCCGGACGACCACGCCGCCGGCGGATTCGCCATCACACTGACGGTGTCACTGCAGACCGCCAGAATGCGCGAAGCGCGCCAGCCCGCCGTGCTCCTGACGCGGAGCAGTGCGCTGGACCTCTACTGGAGTGCGGCGCAACTGCTCACGCATCACGCCAGTAGCGGTTGCAATCTGCGCGCCGGCGACCTGCTGGGCAGTGGCACCGTGTCGGGGCCGTCGCGCGAGAGTCGTGGCTGCCTCTTGGAACTGAGCTGGCGTGGGGCCGAACCGATCACGCTGCCCAATGGAGAAGTGCGACGATTCCTCGAGGATGGCGACCTGGTCGTCATGACGGCGTTCGCGGAGCGCGAGGGCGCCGTTCGTATCGGTCTCGGTGAGTGTCGCGGGATCGTGGAGCCGGCGCGCACCGCGTAAGTCCGATGAACGATCTGTTGTTCGCTCGCTCGCAGATGGCAGTGTCGCTCGGTTTTCACATCATCTTCGCGGTGGTGGGAATCGGCATGCCCGCAATGATGCTGGTGGCCGAGTGGCGCTGGTTTCGAACGCGCGATCCCGTGTTTTTGGAGTTGGCCAAGCGATGGGCCAAGGGCACCGCCATCATGTTCGCGGTAGGCGCCGTCTCCGGCACCGTGCTGTCGTTCGAACTCGGGTTGCTGTGGCCGACCTTCATGGAGCACGCCGGCGCGATCATCGGCATGCCGTTCTCGCTTGAGGGATTCGCCTTCTTTACGGAGGCGATCTTCCTCGGCATCTACCTCTACGCGTGGAAGCGAATCTCCGCCCGCGCGCATCTCGCCGCTGGTGCCGTCGTCGCCGTGAGTGGGGTGCTGAGCGGTGCGTTCGTTGTGTGTGCGAACGCCTGGATGAACTCGCCGACAGGCTTCCGATTGCAGGACGGGCAGCTCACTGACATCGATCCGATCGCTGCCATGTTCAACGCCGCGTCCGCGCCCGAGGTGCTGCACATGACGCTGGCCTCCTTCGCAGCGACCGGTTTTGCCGTGGCCGGTGTGCATGCGTTCGCCCTCTGGCGGCGGACGCCGCACCGCGCGTTTCACCGCGCCGCGCTCCAGATCGCACTGATCATTGGTGTACCAGCGGCGCTCGTGCAACCGCTCTCCGGCGATTGGTCCGCCCGAGGTGTGGCTGAGCGTCAGCCCGTCAAGCTGGCGGCGATGGAAGGGCATGTGCACACAGGAGCGGCGTCGTTGCTCATCGGTGGTTGGATCGACGAGCGAACGCTCGAACATCGGGGTGCCATCGAGATTCCGGGCGCGCTGTCGTTGCTCCTGCACGGCGACGCGAGCGCGAGCGTGCCAGGTCTCGACGCCGTGCCGCCGGGGGATCGGCCACCTGTTGGCGTCGTACACACGGCCTTTCAGATCATGGTGGCGTGTGGCACGGCCATGGCCGCCCTCGGCGTGTGGATGGTGGTTCGCCTGTGGCGGCGCAGGCGCGGCCTCGGTACGCCACTTCCGGACGACCGACGTGCGCTCGGCGCCATCCTGATGGCGTCTCCCATGGGGTTCCTCGCGCTGGAAGCAGGTTGGACGGTCACGGAGGTCGGCCGACAGCCGTGGATCGTGCAGGGTGTCATGCGTACTGCAGACGCCGTGACGCCGATGCCCGGGCTGGTAGTTCCGTTTATCGTGTTCTCGTTGTTGTACGTTGGTCTAGCCATCGCCGTCGTGTTCCTGCTGTGGCGACAGTTCCGAAAAACGGGCGTCGGTGCCCGCCTGCCCGTGGGGATGACGGAGGAGTTACCGCTGCCGTCGATGACGCCGTCGGGACCACAGCGAGTTGTCGTCGAGTGACGCCGCACGGTGAACGCGGCGCCGCGACGCACGTGGTACGGCGGGCTGGGTGGCCGTGACCTGGACGCTCCCCAACGCCGTGGCCGGTACCATGGTCCTGTCGCTTAACGCATACGTGTTGCTCGCCGGGGCAGATTTTGGCGGCGGTGTATGGGATCTGCTGGCGCGCGGCCGCGAGAAGGAGGCACAGCGCGCCACCATCGCCGAGGCCATCGGACCGATCTGGGAAGCCAATCACGTCTGGTTGATTTTGGTGGTCGTGCTGCTCTTCAGCTGCTTTCCGAGAGCATTTGCTCACCTCGCGACCGCGTTGCACATCCCCATCTCCGTCATGCTCATCGGCATCGTGCTGCGGGGGTCGGCCTTCACGTTCCGCACCTACGACAGCAAGGCGGACGCGGTGCAGCGGCGCTGGGGTCGGCTTTTCTCGATTGCCAGTGCCGTAACGCCGGTGCTGCTGGGCCTCTGTCTGGGAACCGTGGCCAGCGGCCGCGTGCCGTACCGGGCGGCGCAGGGCGCCCAGACGTTCGTTGAGCGGTTCGTATCGCCCTGGCTGTCGTCGCCGTTTGCCTGGTCCGTTGGCGCGATGACGCTGGCGCTGTTCACGTTTCTCGCCGCCGTATACCTGAGCGTGGAAGCGCCGACCGTCGCATTGCGCGAGAGCTTCCGCACGCGCGCATTGCTGTCTCAGGTGGCGCTGTCGTTGTGTGCCGCTGCCACCCTGATGCTGGGCTGGTTCGATGCGCCTCTGGTGTATCGTGGGCTGACGCAGGGCACGGTGGCACTGGGCATGCACGTGGTGACGGCGATCGCGGCGCTGACGGCAGTCCGTGCGTTGTGGCGCAGGCAGTATCAGCTGGCGCGATTGGCGGCCGCCGCACAAGCCAGTTGCATCGTGTGGGGGTGGGCGTGGAGCCAGTTCCCGTGGATGTTGCCCCCCGACCAGTCCATCACGGAACTGGCGGCCCCGCGCATTACGCTCGCGCTGACGCTCGGCGCGCTGGCTGTCGGCACCGTCATTCTTCTGCCAAGCTTCATCTACCTCTTTCGCGTCTTCAAGTCGGGCGGTACCGCGTTCGAGGGCGTCCAAGACCCAGAGCCGCCGACTCGTCGGTAGTTGGCGGTTTCGACCGGCACACCACAGATTCCCGTTATGCGTCCCGACCTGATTCGCGTAGTCCTTGTCGACGATCACCAGATCGTTCGCGCCGGCCTCAAAGCTGTGTTGTCGACAGCGAAAGACATTACCGTCGTCGGCGAAGGGAGCACAGGCAAGGATGCTATCGCGCTGGCGGACCGTCTCGATCCGCACGTCATCGTCATGGACCTCTCCATGCCGGAAATGGACGGGCTGTCCGCCACCCGCGAGCTACAGCGCCTGAACGCGCTGCGCGCGCCCACCGACGACGACGCGCCACCGTCGCGACGCGTGCTTGTGCTGACCATGCATACCGAGGACGAGCATCTGGTGCTGCTCCTCGAAAGCGGTGCGAGCGGCTACTTGCTGAAATCCGTTGCCGATCGCGAGCTGGTTGATGCGATCCGCACGGTGGCGGCCGGCGACGTGTACGTGCAACCCACCGCAGCGCGCGCGCTGGCGCGCGGTCTGGCGCGGCGTGAAGGTACCACCGATGAGCGGGCGCGGTTTGACAAACTCACCGAGCGTGAGCGCGTGGTACTCACCATGATTGCCGAAGGACACACGGCGCCGGAGATTGGCGAGCGTCTCGGCATCAGTCCGAAGACAGTGGATACCTACAAACAGCGCATCGGAGAAAAGCTCGGACTGGCGCACCGAACGGACTATGTGAAGTTCGCCTTGCGATTGGGCTTGCTCAAGAACGATCCATGACTGGGCATCCGGTACTCGGCGACGCGCGTGCGGCACATGAGCTCGAGGCGTGCGAGTATTGCAACGCCGTTGCGCTGGTGTGGAGAAAGTGCAAACAGATCTGCATGCAGTGCGGTCAGATCAATCGCAGCTGCGCTGACCTCTAGGTACGAAGGTCCGCGCCATCAGCTGTGCTGTACTCGCGTCGCCGCCTGCTCGTCGCGATTCAGGCTCCACGCTGGCAGCGGGGGCACCGGGACGGTCTGTAACGCGTCGTCGCTGGCGTAGCCCTCGTCGCTGCGCACCATCGCGGCCACGCGAACGCGCAACGCATCCACTGATTCGCCGGCGTCGCCCTCGAGCTCCATGCGCGAGGCACGGAAACGGCGGCCTGACTGCAGGCAAAACAGGTCGGTCAAGGCGATCTCGCGGGTGCATTGCTCTGCGCCGCGTTCGTCGATGAGCCGCTGCGTGCGCGAGAGCGTTGCGGTGCGCGCATACAACTCCATCGCCATGTCGGCCAGTCGTTCCACTACCAATTGCCGATGGACGATCTCCTTGCGGTGCTTCGTGACGGCTTTACTTGTGGCCTGCGCCAGCTCGACCACGTGCCGTTCAATGAACCTGGCGTGTGACTGGAGGCTGGCGTGCAACGAGATGGAGAACGTGTCGCGACCGCCAAAGGCCGTGCGGACGCGCTGCGCCGCGTAGTTGGAGACCAGCACCCAGTTGGCCAGTTGCGATGGGTTGCGCAGGGCACCGGCAAGCTCCTTCAGCTCTTCTGCCGGCCCCTGCAAGCCATTCAGCCCAACGAAGAGGCGCAGGACCTCGTTGGCACCCTCGAAAATGCGGTTGATGCGCGCCTCACGCAGGTAGCGCTCATACGGCCATGGCTTCACGAAGCCGCGTCCACCTGCGAGCTGCACCATTTCGTCCGAGGTGCGCCACACCAGCTCGCTGGCGAACACCTTGCAGCAGGCGGCCTCCAGCGACGCATCCACCTGGTCGCCATCCAGCGACGCCGCCAGCGAGCCAACCATCGCATCGAGTGCGTACGTTTCGGAGGCGGTAGACGCGAGCTTGCGCTGCGTGATCTCGAACGAGGCCAACGGGCCCCCGAATTGCGTTCGCGCTTCCGTGTATCTGGTCATTTCGCCGAGCAGACGCTTGCAGGCAGACGCGCACCCCGACGCGAGGCTGAGTCGGCCGGCGTTGAGCGCGTGCACGGCCACGCGGAATCCCTTGCCGACGTCGCCGAGCACGTGGTCGTCGGGCACGTACAGGCCGCGAAACACCAATTCGGCTTGAGTGGAGCCGCGGATGCCAAGTTTCTTGATCGTGCCATCCACCACGAATCCAGGCATGTCGGGCCGCACGATGAATGCGGTGGGGCGCTGCACCGTGACTCCGTCACGCAGCACCGGCGTCTGGGCAAAGGTCACCACCACGCCGGCACGGTGACCGTTGCCGATCCAGTGTTTGCGTCCATCCAGAATCCACCCACGACCATCCGGTGCGCGCGTCGCCCGCGACACGATGTTCTGCGCGTCTGATCCTGTCTCCGGTTCGGTCAAGGCGTACGCCGCGAGGGTTTCCCCTCGCGCCAGCATCGGCAAGTACCGCGCTTTCTGTTCAGCATTGCCGAAGAGCACCACGGCCTTTCCACCGAGTCCGCAATGCACGCCAATGAGCACGGCCAGCGACGGATCGACCGCGGCAACCGCACCGAACACTCGCGCGTAGGCCGAGGCGGAGAGCCCCAGGCCGCCATATGCTTTTGGTATGGTGAGCGCGAGCAGCCCAGCCTTGGCGAAGGCCTGCACCACGGCCTCGTCGATGGACTCCTGTTCATCGATCCGGGCAGACTCAATCAACCCCGACACCACCATGCCGTTGAGCGCGGCGATCAGGTGCTGCACCGTCTGTGCTTCTGCCGGGTCACGCTCGTTCAGCGGCGCCGGATACGGGAACAGCAGCTCATCGGCAATGTCGCCGGCGAAAAGCCCGCGCAGGAACGATGGTTTGTGAACGCTCACGCAAGACTCCAGAGAAGGATTTCTTCGAGAACGGGGTGATCTCGATTGAGACCACCCCGTTCCGATGACGTTGTGCGCACCTGCGGTGAACGCGGCGCGTGGTACAGTCGTTACGGCGTGACGGTCACGGTGACGGTTGTTGCCTTGCCTTCGGCCTGATTGAGCGCGTTCAGGACTTGCAGCGTCAGCGTGGCGGATCCGGGTGCCAGACCAAGCAGGTTCACCTGGCTGCCCACGGTTTGGGTCGTCGCGGAGAGCAACCCCGGCGCACTATTCGAAATGACGACGGTGCGATTGCGCAGCGTGTTTCCGTTCGCGTCGATCACCGTGAAGGAGAACGCCGTCTGGTTCACCGTACCGATCTTGACCGTGAGCGTGGTCGCTGGCGTCGTGATCGAGTCTGCGGGCGTCTGTTGAATGATGATGGATGCTTGCGCGGCACGATTCTCGGATGTCGCCGTGATGAGCACGTTGCCCGGTGCGATGGCCGAGACCAGCCCCGTGCTTGATACGGTCGCTCGCGACGGATCACTAGTGAGCCATTCCACCAGCCGGTCGGTCACGACGGTTCCCGTGGAATCGGTCACCGTGGGGTTGATCTGCACGGTGCGTCCTTCCTGAATGGCGGCTTGCAGCGGCGAAACCGTGATGGTGGACACCGGCACTCTGGTGACCGGGAAGCTCACCGTGTCGGCAACACCCTCGGACGTGGCAATGACGCGAGCCGTTCCGAGCGCGATGCCGGTCACGATGCCGGCCTGCGAGATCTGGGCGATTGTCGGCGTGCTGCTGGTCCAGCTGACGATGCGACCCGGGCCAATCAGGGTATTCGTGCTGTCGAGCAGCGCGGCGGTCAGTACGCGCGGAATCCCGATGCGAAGCGAGCCGGTTCTCGGAGTGATGACGACCTGCGCGATGCGCGGATCGACGGCTTCCACCGACACGGCGCACACGACAGAGGGATACTCGACCGAGGACGCCGTGACGCGCGCCGTTCCGGCCCGACGTGTGGTGATGAACCCGGTCGCGGACACCACGGCGACGTTCTCATTCTCGCTGGTCCAGACCACCGGACGACCGAGCGTGGCGAGCACCGTGTTCGACGTGTCGCGCAAGGTGAGCGTGGGCTGCACACTCTGCAGCGTGGTGACCTTGAACGTGGACGGCGAGAGCGAGCAACTACCGATGGGCAATTCGGTCACGATGATCGAGGCGCTGCCCAGCACGCCGCCAATGTCCGCAATGACTGTGGCCGTTCCGGCTGCGAGCGCGGTGGCGCGACCGGTGGCATCGATGGACACGATCGACGAGTTGCTCGACGACCAGCGGAAGGTGGCACCCTGAATCGGCACGGACTGGGCATTGCGCGCAATCGCGGAGAACTGTCGCGTGTTGGTGCGTCGCAGTGTTGCCGTGAGCGGGCTCACGACCACTGAGGCCGCGCCCTCCGGCGTCACCGTCACTTGGGTCGTTGCCGACTTGCCGTCGGCGACGGCCGAGACGGTGGTTGAGCCGACGGCAACCGCAATCACCTGCCCGGTGGCCGTGACCGTGGCCACGCCAGCGTTGGCCGACGAATACGAAATCGTCTTCCTCGAGATCGAATTTCCCTTGCAGTCAAAGGCGGTCGCGGTCAACCCGCTGCTCTGATTGACCGAAATGGAGATCGACGACGGCGCGACGGTCACCGTGCATGCCGTGACATTGGGGTTCAGGTCGAGGCAGCCGCTGACCACGGTCAGCGTGAGCAGCGAGCCCACGGCGCGAACTCGGCGCTGGGCGAGGGAGTTGATCTTCGTGAAGACCCGCATGCAGGTCGGTCCTGTCCGAGAGGGAAAAAGAGCGGCGTCCGAGAAGACGCACAACCAGAGACGCATGGTGCGGTGGCGCGGTAACCGTTACACCACGGGAACCACTCCTGACAAGCTGACCGACCGGTCGCAGTCGAGCAACCCGGACGATCCGGCAAACGATACCCCGCCTCTCCTCGCTAGTTCAGCGCAGCACTGTTCGCCGGTCGCGGTAGCGTTCGGCCTGCCGCGCCCGGAGTAAACCGCACGGTAGTAGCGAGCTGATCGCGCACGTGACCAACTTACCGGTCCACGTGACTGCTCATGCGATCGATTACCCCGCTGCCGCTGCCGCTGCCGCTGCCGATGCCGGCCCGCGAGAGCGCGACTGGGCCGCCACCGCGGTCTGGATCACGGTCGCGCTGGCTCTGCGGACCCTGCTGGCCGTTCTGGTCCCGTTGCTCCCCGACGAGACCTACTATTGGGAGTGGACCCGACGCTTGGCGCCGGGATACTTCGACCACCCGCCCGGCATCGCGCTCCTGATCGCGGCCGGCGTGGGCGTTGTCGGCGATACTGTGTTGGGTGTGCGACTCGGGCCGGCGATCGCGGCGCTGGCCACTCATGCGATGGGAGTGCTCGCGGCGTGGTTGCTGGCCGGACGAGGGAGCGCGGGCGCCGTGGCTGCCAGGCGTGCGGCCGGGCTGTTGGCGATGCTCCCACTCGCGACGCTGGGCTTGGTGCTCGCGACGCCAGACGCGGCCCTCTTCGCGACCTGCATGTTCACGCTGGTGACCGTGGAACGTGCCCTCAGCACAGCGCCTGGGTCGCGCGTGGCCACCGCGTGGTGGGCGGCGGCCGGTATCGGCCTCGGCGCCGCCTTTGTGTCCAAGTATACCGCCGTCCTGCTCCCGACCGGCCTCGTCCTGGCCTTCGTGCTGCATCCCGCACTGCGTCGGCGATTCCGTGAGCCGGGCCCATGGCTCGCCAGCGCGATCGCTCTGCTCATGTTTGCGCCAGTGATCCTCTGGAACGCGAACGAGGGCTGGGTGTCATTCCGATTTCAACTCGGGCACGGCTTCGGCGCGAGCCCGCGTGGAAACCCGCTGTCGCGGGAGTTGGAGATGCTGGGTGGACAGGTGGGGCTCGCCTCGCCGATTCTGTTTGTGCTGCTGGCGTCGGCGGTGTTCGTCGCACTCAGAGACGGTTGGCGTGTGCGTCAGACCGCATCGGCAACGGATGTCAGCACGCGACGATTCGCCCTGGCCCTCATTTCCCTTGTCCCCCTGGGCTTCTTCGCGCTCAGTGCCTGGCGCCGTTCGGTCGAAGCGAATTGGCCGGCGCTTATCTACCCTGGCGCCGTGCTGTTGCTCGCGACCACCACGTCGCTGTGGGCGCGCGCGCGCGCCTGGCGCGGTGGCCTCGGGCTCGCCGCCTTCCTGTTGGTGGTGGTGGCGCTCCAGGCATGGCGACCGTTGCTGCCCCTCGTGCCTCGCCGGGATCCGATCGCACGCGCGCACGGGTGGGAGACGCTGGCCGCTGCGGTCACGACGGCGAGAACTGACGCTTTTCTCGACGGCACCGTGGATCGCTGGGTGGCCGCGGACAGGTATCAGGATGCCTCTGAGCTGGCGTTTCATCTGTCCGACCAGCCGGTCGTGTTTGCCCTCAATCTGGGCGGGCGCGCGAATCAGTACGACTTGTGGCCGACTGTGCATGAGAAGCTCCGTCCCGGCGACGGAATGGTGGCGGCGTTCGATGCCGGTGCACACGGCGATAGCCTCGCCATTGTGGTCGGTCGCTGGTTTGCCGCCTCGCGACGAGGTGCCATCGTGACGCTCCGACGCGGCGACGGGGAAGTCGCACAACGACAGCTTTGGTTGTACCGTATCGCCCGCGACGTGCCCGCACGCGCCTCCGCGCTCCGCCGGCGGCCCTGATGCTCCATCACCTCAGCACCCTGTCGACATGATCTGGGCCATCGCACTCGGTGGCGGTGCCGGCAGCGTCCTGCGCTATCTCGTATCACTCGGCCTGCAGCGCGTCGGCGGAGGGTTTCCCATGGCCACGCTGGTGGTCAACGTCCTCGGATCCTTCCTGATCGGGTTTCTTGCGCGATGGTTCAGTGATCCCGGCGACAACCCCGTGACGCGCGCTGCACTCACCATCGGATTCTGCGGCGGCTTCACGACGTTTTCGACGTTCAGTGCGGAGCTGGTGACCATGATGGAGCAGGGACGTGCAGTACGCGCGCTTCTCTATGTTGTCGTCAGCGTATCGTTCGGTATCTGCAGTACGCTCGCCGGCCTGGCGGTTGGTGTACGCCTGATCCCAGGAACTCGTTGACACACTCGTTGACACATTCGTTGACACACTCGCGGACCGCACGTGCTGGGTCGCACCACTCGTGCTGCAACTGTTCTCTCACTTTCATTTGACAACATGTCTCCGATCGCTGCCGATCTCGCTGCCTGGTGTGAAGCCAACGACGTACGCGCGCAGGACGAGCTGTTCGCCTTTCTTCGCATACCGTCCGTCAGTGCACGTTCCGAACACCAGGGCGATTGCGTGTCGGCCGCACAGTTCGTCGCCGACGCGCTGACGACCATCGGGTTCACGACGGAGCTCATTCCCACGCCGGGCCACCCCATTGTCGTTGGGGAATGGCGCGGTGCCGGCCCTACAGCGCCGACGCTGCTGGTGTACGGACACTACGATGTGCAGCCGGCCGAGCCGCTCGAACTGTGGACCTCGCCCGCCTTCGAACCAGAGGTTCGCGATGGCCGCATTTACGCGCGCGGATCGGTGGACGACAAAGGCCAGCTGTACCTGCACATCAAGGCCCTGCAGGCGCATCTTGAGGCACGCGGCACGTTGCCGGTGAATGTGATCGTGCTGGCAGAAGGCGAAGAAGAGGTGGGTAGCGAGAATCTCGAGGCGTTTCTCCAACGGGAGCACGCGCGCCTCGCATGTGATGCGGTCGTGATCTCCGACTCCACGATGTTTGCGCCAGGCATTCCGAGCATTCTGTCCAGCCTCCGTGGCATGGCCTACGTGCAACTTGACGTACGCGGTGCAAATGGCGACTTGCACTCGGGCATGTACGGCGGCGCGGTGGTCAATCCAGCGATGGCCTTGGCGCGCATGCTGTCCACGTTCCATGATGCCGAAGGCCGCGTCGCGATCGCCGGATTCTACGATGCGGTCCAGCCGTTTCCTGACGCAGTACGGGCGCAGATGCGCGAGCTCCCGTTCAGCGATTCGGGCTTGATGCACGAGGTGGGTGTGCCCGCGCTCGGCGGTGAAGCAGGATACACCACACTCGAGCGGCTCTGGACACGTCCAACGTGCGAGGTGAACGGCATGCTCAGTGGTTACACTGGCGAGGGAGCCAAGACCGTCCTGCCCGCGGTGTCCATGGCCAAGGTCAGCTTTCGGCTGGTACGTGACCAGGAACCGGACGAGATCGTGCGACTGGTGCGCGAGCACATCGCGCGCGTGACGCCCGCGGGGGTGACCGTCACCGTCACCGCGCTGCATGGGGGTCGGCCGTGGCGCGCCGACCTGAAGGGGCCGATCATTGCGGCCGGCAAGCGTGCGCTCGAAGCGGCATTCGGTCGTGCGCCCGTCATCACGGGCGAGGGTGGCTCCATCCCCGTGGTGGGCGACTTCGAACGCATCCTCGGCGCGCCCGTTCTCCTCATGGGCTTTGGATTGCCGGGTGAGAACGCGCACGCCCCCAACGAGTGGATCAGCGTCGAGAACTTTCGCCTGGGGATGCGCGCGGCAGCCGTGCTGCTCGATGAGTATGCCGCCGCAGCCAGGGAGGCCGCGGAAGTGTAGCGCGCGCGTACGACGGTGCATGCGCGTCTCACCGCACACGGCCCCGAATCACCGAAGTGAGTCGGGGCCGTGTGCTCGCACGAGGTGCAGGCCTATTTCACGTCAAAGACATCTACGCCGCGAGTGCAGTCCGCATCAGTCACAAGCAGTTGCCGCGCAAAGCCTGCGCTTGGCGTGCTCAAAACTGACCGAGAACGTCGTCGCTCTCGTTGTCATCGTCGAACGGGATTGTGGCCGACGCACTCATGGGGAAGACGTCGTCCGATACACTGCCTCGAACACTCGACGAAGCGGCACGGGATTTCCCGGTTGCCGGCTTCGCACTCCGGCCGACTTTCGCACTTGGGCGTGCGGCGGGACGCGCCTGACGCGCGGGGGCGGTAGTGTGCGTCTTGTGTGCCGGTGCCTGCTTACGCTGCCCGACGTCGAACTGTGAGGCCATCTGGTGCATTTCGCCTGCCTGCGCACTGAGCTCCGCGGCGGCACTCGCCGACTCTTCGGCGTTGGCCGCGGTGCGCTGTGTGAGCTGGCTGATCTGCGTCATCGCATCGCTCACTTCCGCCAACTCACGCTCCTGCTCACGCGCGCCGTCGGCAATGTTCGTCATCATGGTGGCCGCACGCTGCACGCCGGTCCGAATCTCCTCGAGACGGCGACGCACGCTTTCATTGAGCTTCACGCCGACTTCCGCTTTCTGCACCGACTCCTCGATCAGCACCGCCGTGTTGCGTGATGCTTCGGAGGCGCGGATGGCGAGACTGCGGACCTCGTCGGCCACCACCGCAAACCCTTTGCCTGCGTCGCCAGCGCGCGCGGCTTCCACGGCTGCGTTGAGCGCCAGAAGGTTCGTCTGAAATGCAATCTCGTCGATCGTTTTCACGATCTTCGCGGTGCTGTCGGCAGACTTCTTGATCTCGGCAACGGCGTCGGCCAGCGCCTGCATGCGCTCCACGCCCTGTTCCGTATCGGTGTTCGCGCGCTCCATCGCGGCTCGCGCTTCGTTTGCATCGGCCGCGCTCGCCTTGGTACGATCGTCCACGACCTTGATGCGGTTCGACACCTGATCAATCGATCCGGCCTGCTCGGAGGCACCGCTCGCCAGATCCTGGCTCCCGGACCCGATCTCGCTGGCAGCGGCGTTGACCTGGGCGATCGCTGTGGTGAGCGAGGCGAACACTTCCGAGATGTTCTCGAGCGCCGTATTGAGCGACTGCTTGATCGCGGCGTGCTCGCCGTGGTACGTGCCTTCCACGCGAGCGGTCAGGTCACGGTTGGCTACGCGATTTAGTACATCCTGCGCTTCGGTGATTGGCTGCACGATGGCGTCGAGCATGTTGTTGGTGCCCGCAATGAGCTCCTGGTATGCGCCCTGGAACCGGTCGGGATTGCCGCGCTTGCTCAGCTCGCCGTGACGTGCGGCCTCAATCAGCGTTTTCGCCTCGCCGACAATGTCCTGCAGGGTCTCAGACGCGCGGTTCATGTTGCGCGACAGTACATCGTGCTCGGAGCGTTCTGTGACCTTGGCCGACAGGTCGCCGGCGGCCAGTCGGTCGGCCGCCTGCGCGATGCCCCCCACGTACTCCACCATCCCGCGAAACGCTGTGGCCAGCGAACCGATTTCGTCGGTGCCGGTAATCGCAATCGTCTGCTCGATGCGCCCGTTCGCAATTTCGGTGGCCGCTGTGGACAGCGTTTGCATGGCACCCGTGATGTCTCGCAGCGTACCAATGGCGAGCACGCCCAGCGCCAGCAATGACACCACCAGCACCAGCGTCAGCACGAGTCGCGTGGTGCTCTGGAGGGTGCGTGCTCGTCCGAACGCCGTGGCCGCGTCCGCCTCGAACGTCTTGGTCTGCTCGCTGAGCTTGCCTTGCAGCGAGGAGAACTTCCCCTTCACTGCCTGCATGCCGCCCATCAGGTCATCGGAGGCCCCAGTGATCATCCCGATGCTCATCGCGCGGGCGGCAGAGGTGTAGCCGGTGAACTCCTTGCCGATCGCGGTGGTCGAGGAATCGACCGAGACGGGATTCGCCGTCAGACTGTCGGCCAACACCGAGAACGAATGCACCAACATGTCGGCAGCGGCCACCGCGCCCGTGTCGCTGGCGCCGACGGCGTCGCGCAGTGCACGCTGATAGCCATCGAGTTTTGCTTCGAGACGTCGGCTCTGCTCGAGTGCCGGGGAGTACCCGATCTCGATGTTGGCCAGTTCAGCCTGTGAGCGTTGGCCCAGCACGAACGTCGTGGCAAGCGTGACGATGAATCCAAGAGCCGCAACGAGCGGCAGGGCGAGTATCTTTGACCGTAGGGTCAGCGTGCGAAACATTGGCAGCGCGATTGGAGAGCCGTACTTCGGTCGGTCCCGCGCATCGTCGCACGGATTCCGCTACCAGTCTTGGTATCGGATGCGAATGTCTCGGTCTTGAGCCTTGTTCGGAATTCTGGTCCGAGTGGCTGCGCAAGTGCGCGGTGAGGCGACCCTCCGGACGGCGCCCCGAAAAAACGCGCACCGCCACAGATTCCCGTGGCGGTGCGCGTTGCAGCAATGAGACGGTGGAGGACGACTTACAGGCCGTCGAGCAACGAATCGTTGTTGGATGTGCCAGCGATGCGCTTGATCAACCACTCCATACTGGCCTGCGGCGGCAGCTGTGCGAGGCCGCGCCGCAACAGGTGCACTTTTTCCAACTGATCAGGTCGGAACAGTTTCTCCTCGCGCCGCGTGCCGCTGACGCCAATATCAAACGCCGGGAAGATGCGCCGGTCGGCCAGCGAGCGGTCGAGCTTGATCTCGCAATTGCCCGTTCCCTTGAATTCTTCGAAGATGATGTCGTCCATGCGCGACCCGGTCTCGACCAGCGCGGTGGCGATGATCGTGAGTGACCCACCGCCATGTTCCTTGGCGATCATGCGGGCCGACCCGAAGAACGCCTTTGGTCTCTGCATCGCGGTCGCGTCCAGGCCACCGGACATGGTGCGGCCAGTGCCGCGATCGGTGGTGTTGTGCGCGCGAGCCAGACGAGTGATCGAGTCGAGCACGATCACCACGTCCTTCCCTTGCTCGACCAGCCGACGAGCGCGCTCCAATGTCATGTCGGCGACTTCGGTGTGGCGCTTGGGCGGCATATCGAAGCTGGAGGCGACGACTTCGCCGTACCCCCACGTCACCATTTCGCTCACTTCTTCCGGTCGCTCGTCCACGAGCAACACCAACAGCGCGGCTTCCGGATGGTTGAGTGCCACGCCTTCCACAATGGCTTGCAGCAGCGTCGTCTTGCCGGCGCGCGCCGGCGCGACGATGAGCGCGCGCTGGCCGTAGCCGATCGGCGCGATGAGATCGATTGCGCGACGTGTCAGCTCCGGTCCGGTCTTCGCGGGCCGCCCTGTTTCCAGAGTCAGTTTGCGATCCGGATAGCTGGCAGTGAGCGTGTTGAAATCGAGGCGCTTCTCCAGCACAACGGGTGATCCATCGTTGAGCGACAGGATCTCGATGACGACCTGCCGTCCACGCCCGTCCCGACCGAAAGAGACCTCGAGCTTGTCTCCGCGCCGTAGCTGGTGCAGCCGTACGAGCGCTGGCGAAATGAAGGGATCGGTAGGATCGGGGAGATAGCTATTGACCGGGCGGCGCAGGAACCCGCCATCGCGCGCCGCATCAAACCAGCCAGTGATGGTGCCTTCGGCGACCGCCGGGACACTCGGTACGTTCGGTGTCCGCTCAAATCCCGGCTCTGCTGCACCGCCATCGGCACCGCTGCCGCCCCGACGAAAGCGATTGCGTCCGCGGCGCCCGTTGCGCCGAAACGCACCGCGCTCGCCTCCCTGGCCATCGCCCTGATCAGGCCTGGGCGCGCGGTCCGGACGGTCACCGCCGCCGCCTGGCGCACCGGCCTGACCTCCTACGCGCGGACCGCGATCCGGTCGGTCGCCGCGGTGCCGATCATTGCGTCGTCCACGGTCAGGACGCTGGTCCTGCCGCGCCTCACCGCGCTGATCGTGACGCGGTTCGTTTCGATTGTCGGGGCGCGATTCACCGCGTTGATCGGTCCGCGCCTCACCCCGTTGATCATTCCGCGCCTCACCGCGTTGATCCAATCGGGCGTCGGCTCGGCCATCACCGCGGCCGTCGTGACGCGGAGTGCCTCGAAAGTCCGGTCGATCCTGACGGTCCGCCCGGTCCAGACGCTCGATTCGTTCGAGACGCTCGGTGAAACCCTCCGTGCCGCCGTTTGATGCGGGAGGAGCCGAAGGTTCGAGCTCGGGTCGAGCGACCGGCTGGTCGTCGATCGCCGCAGTCGCCGCTCGTGGCGGCCCGCGACGACCGCGTGGCTCTCGAGCCGGGACGATTGCTGCGGGTGCGCCAGCCTCCGCGGCCGAAGGTGCCGCCGATGGCGGGGAGGGAGGGACTCCCTCGACGGTGTCGGCGGTCACACGCGGTGCGCGTGGTCGTCGAGGCGGTCGCGGAGGTCGGTCCGCGTCGGGCGCTTCTCGCGCCGACGTCGAAGCGACCGATGCGGACGCGGCCGGCGCATCGCGGTAAGGATTGTCGTCCCCTGACGTGTCGGGGCTCTGCTCGGACCGGGTGAGGTCCCGGCGGTTCGGACGTTTGCGTTCGTTCATTCGAAAACTGCGTGTGGAACGTGGGCTCCGAACTGATATAGTCGGAGCAGGGCAGCATGGCGAACATCGCCACGAGCCGGAAAGGCCGAACCCCTGAACGGGGTGCGAAGCGCGCAAGGCGCGGGGAATTCGAGTTGATCTGGACGGGTGAACGTCGTGCCGTCGCACATCCGAACCGGCACCCGTGTGCCGACCGGTACCATTCAGGGAGCGCGAGAGGATTGCGCATCCGGTTACAGAGGGAAATCGCCGACTCCTGGAGCCCGGCACCCCCGCCGATCAGTCTTGCGCGATGTGTATCATGCATTCCGGGCGATCACACCGCGATCGCGGAAAGCCACACCAGCAGCTGTCGGGCGTTGCATCGAGCTCCGAATATTCCCGGCGCTCACCCACACTCTGAGTATTACGACCAAGTCGGTTCTGCGCAACCCGCAGTACCTCGGCCGAGCAAAATCGATACCTTACCCCGTCATGATCGCCCCCCCGCACGACCTACCCGCCGCGTTGGCGGATGCCGTCAACGCTTACGAAGCCAGTGGCAACATCGGCGCCCTCATGCAGCGGCTGCACCACCTGCGGGAGTCGGCGACTCCCGACGCCCTCGTCTCGGCCGCCGAGGCGTTCCTGCACATGCCGGAAGTCGCGGGGCCGCTCTATGAGCGCATAGTGGAGGAGCAGCCAACCAACGCGAGGGCGCTGGTCATTCTGGCGAACGCGTATTGGTTGTCCGGGCGCGGGCCGGACGTCGTCGGGGACATTGCCAATCGAGCCATCGCAGCGGACCCCAGCAACCGGGGCGCATGGCACATGTGGGCGCTCACCGAAGGCAACCAGCGTGACCGGACGATTCGATGGCTCCAGGTGACGCAGCGTTTCCCTGACGACCTGCTCGCGAAGGCAGCACTGGCGGACAACGCGTCGTCGCTCGCCGCGGCGGAGCACGACAAGGAAGCGTTGGCGCTCGCCATCAGTGCCTATGAGGAGCTGTGGGCATCGTCTCCGACCGAACAGCAGCGTGCCTCTCTCGAGAGCGCGCTCACGACACTCAGGAACTACAACTTCTGACGGCGCGCTACGGCGCGCCGCGGGCGATG
>JANNEV010000138.1:0-27201 GCA_031379145.1 Gemmatimonadaceae bacterium | reverse complement strand
TGCTCCGCATGATCACCGAGATCGGCGACAAGAAGAAAATCCCCGCGTTCATCGAGCAGGTGAAGAGCGGCAAAGGCGAGCAGCGCCTCATGGGCTTCGGTCATCGCGTCTACAAGAGCTATGACCCGCGCGCGCGCATCGTGAAGAAGCTCGCGGATGAGGTCTTCGCGCAGGTGGGCATGGACAAGGATCTCGAGATCGCGCTTGAGCTTGAGCGTATCGCGCTCTCCGACGACTATTTCATCGCGCGCAAGCTGTATCCGAACGTGGACTTCTATACGGGCCTCATCTATCGCTCGATGGCGTTCCCAACGGATTTCTTCACTGTGCTCTTTGCCGTGGCGCGCGTCTCCGGATGGCTCGCGCAGTGGGAAGAGATGATTCTTGACAAGGAGCAGAAGATCGCTCGGCCGCGGCAGATCTACATTGGAGAAAGCGAGCGGCAGTACGTCGATCAGTTGGGCGAGAAATTCCCGCGTACACGCAAGGACAGCATCCGAAAATAGCTGTCCCCATGCTCCGGTCAGGCGACAGCGCGCCTGACCGGTGGGGCGGTGGGCGGCACTGTCGGCGATCCCCTCGCCGGTGCTACTGGCGTTGCCGCACGAAGGTGTACGCCGATCGCAAACGCTCGCGTGCCACGACCCACAGGACCAACGTGTAGACCACCGCCCCGACCGCAATCGAGAGCGAGAGATGGACGGCCGGTCGCAGTTGTCCGCCCGCAAGCGCGCGCTGGAGCAGCAGGACTGCAGCAGACATGACAGCCGTGCCAAGGAGGATCGGCGCGATTCGACGTGCAATGGAGCGAATCGGCAGCCCGATCTCGTGCGCAGCCTCGCGGAGCTGGAACGCCACCATCACCGGATAGACACTGGTCCATACGAGCGCCACGGCGACCGCGCCGTACCGACTCGCCAGGACAAAGGCCAGCGGAAGAATGGCCAGCCCCCACAGCGATTGCCGACGTGCTGCGGCCGCGTGACCGCGAGAGATGAGAATCTGCGCCGACAGCGGCGCGATGGACTTGACCACCGCGAAGAGTGCCAGCGCCTGAATGAGCGGAGCAGCGTGACGCCAGCGTTCTCCCAGCACGACTGCCACGGCGTCGGTTGCCACCAGTCCGATTCCCGCCGACATGGGCATCAGCAGCATGGCGAGTGACTCCACCAACAGCAGCACATATCGACGGAATTCCGCGAGGTCGTCGCGCACGCGCGCGAAGATCCCTGGTGTGACGGAGAAGATGAGTGTCGCGACCTTTTCCGTGGGCAAGTTGATCAGCGTCCAGGCCATCGAGTAGTCGCCGAGCGCGCCTGCGCCAAGGCGCCGACTGACCACGGCAAAGTCGGCATTCGAGTACATGTACCACGCGGCACGACTCACCAGCACTTCGCGACTGAGTCGCATCGAGTCGGCGATGGCGTGCCAGCGCGGCCGCTGCGGAACTAGCCCGGAGGAGCGGAAGAGCATCGCGGCCATGGCCGCACTCGCCACCAGGTCTCCCAGTAAAGGCGCCCAGAACCCCGCGCCGGCGAGTGCCGCGCCCAGTACCGTCCCGGCCGCGAGGAACGCCTTGATCATCTCGAACAGCGACAGCGTGCGAAAGGCGAGCTGTCGTCGCAAGAGTGCGATGGGTACTGCGTTGCAAGTGGTCAGAGCAATCGAGAGGCCAACGACCGGGAGGACGCGTACCAACTGAGGGATCCGAAGCGCAGCCGCCGCCGGCCATCCCACGATCGCGCAAATCAGCCAGGCGGCCACGCCAAGTCCGGCCGCCATACCGGCAAGCTGACGGATCTCGCCGGGCTCCAGCGCCGACTTGGCGACGATCGCCGTGCCAAGCCCGAACTCGGACATGAGCGCAACGAGTCCGACGACCGACGTCGCCCCCGCCACGATGCCGAAATCCCCGGGCGAGAGTATGCGAGCCACGGCGAGAAAGGACGCCCACGATACGATCTGACTGGCGGCACGCGCCGCGCCCGTCCACGCGATGCCGTGCGCGAACTGCCCGTCCAGCGTGCGTGCACGCGCGCGAGTCGCGCTATCGTCCGAGTCGCGCAGCTCGTTCACGTCGCCCCTCGCAGTGGCTCAGGGTCTGCTGTGCAACGCTTCAGCCACGCGCGAGCCGGCGTGACCATCCCACCCCTCGGGTGCTCGTCGGCTGGCGGGCTTGGTGGCACGACGCACCGCTTCCACCAAGCGCGAGGGGTCAGGCATGAGTTGATTCGTTCCTTCCGTGATCGTGATCGGTCGCTCGGTGTTTTCCCGCACGGTCAGGCACGGCACGCCGAGGGCGGTCGTCTCTTCCTGCAGCCCACCCGAATCCGTGACCACCACATGTGCGTTCCTGACCAAGTCCAGCATTTCGTGGTACGCGATGGGATCGAGCAGCTGCACGCGGCCGATGTCGATTCCAGCGGCTGCGATGCGTGCTTGCGTCCGCGGATGGGCCGGGAAGATTACCGGGCGTTCCTGCGCAATCTCGGCCAGTGCCGCCATGATTCCGGACAGCCGCTCCGGCTCGTCCACGTTGGACGGACGATGCAGCGTCACGGCGACATGCGTTCCGTCCGCTCCCACCCTGCGGGCAAACCCTGTGGCCTCCGCGTGCGGCAGCGACGCGAGCAGCGTGTCGATCATGACGTTGCCAACGAACACGATCTCCTGCGCCGGCTCTCCTTCCGCGCGCAGCGTCACCCCTGCATCGGTGGACGGAGTGAGCAGCAGGTCGGCCAGCCGGTCGGTGACCAGTCGGTTGATCTCTTCCGGCATGCGGCGATCTCCGCTGCGCAGTCCCGCTTCCACGTGCGCGATCCGCACCCCCATCTTCGCGGCGACGATCGAGGTGGCCATCGTGGAATTCACGTCGCCGTACACCACCAGCCAGTCCGGATGTTCGCGTTCGAGCACGGGCTCAAACCGCTCCATGATGCGCGCGGTCTGCATGGCGTGCGACCCCGAGCCGACTTCCAGATTCACATCGGGCGCCGGAATTCCGAGGTCGCGGAAGAAATTGGCCGACATGGCATCGTCGTAGTGCTGTCCCGTATGCACGACGATTTGCTCGAGGCCGAGTGCCTTGCAGGCGCGGTACACCGGCGCGAGCTTCGGAAAATTCGGGCGCGCGCCTACGATATGCAGCAGTTTCACGTCGGAAATCTGGTTTCGGGTCAGTCGGCGATTCGTCATCGTAGACGTTAGATGGCGAAGATACGTCACGCTCAAGTATACTGCCGCATGCCTTCTCGCGATCTGGTTGGTGACATGCCGCACTCCATGCACCGAACCACTATCGGCGGATTGCTGCTGGCTCCGCTGGCGCTGCTGCTGGTTGCGCGCGCGCTCGTGCTCATCACGTTTCCGTTTGGCGTTGATCAGGGAACGTTCGCCTGGATGGGTGTGGTCGTGGCGCACGGTGGGGCGCCCTACGTGGATGTGTGGGACACCAAGGGCCCCGGCGTGTTCGCGGTATTCGCGCTACTGGAGCGAGTCTGGCCGGGTCCGCTCGGCGCCCGGCTGTTCGACCTGGGACTGCAGCTGTTGGCCGCCGCGGTGCTGGTTCGGCATCCGCTGGCCTCCGGAGAGCGTCGGAGCGGATGGCTCGCGGCCGCCGTGTATCTCAGCGCGTACGCCGCTCTCGGCTATCACGAGACGGCCCAACCCGACAGCTGGTCGTGCGCGCTGCTGGTCATCGGTCTCGCGCCGATCGCGACGTTGATTGGGCCGGATGGGCACGCACGGCGTGGCACAGGTGCGGCTGGTCCGCTCTTTCTCGCTGCCGCCATGGTGGCGACAACGGCAACGTTCAAGCCGACCTACGCCGTGTTGGGCATTGTGCCGCTGCTCGTCGCCATTCAGCTCTTTCGGGATCGACCGTCCGGCGCCGGCCTCCGTGTGTCGCTGGCATTTCTGGGTGGATTGCTGTTTCCCCTGCTCGTTTGCGCGACGTGGCTGGTGAGTCTCAAGGCCCTTGGCCCGATGTTCGACGTCGTGGTCCGCTGGAATTCGCAGGCGTACATTGGGCCATCCGCCGGCGCTCGGCTTACGCTCTACCGTTTCGTGCTGGGGATGGTGCGCAACGTGCCGTGGAATCTGCTCCCCGTGGCGGCCGCGGCGGTCACGATTGGACAGTCGCGCAATCGGCGCGTGTGGCTGGTGTTGGTGTGGGGCCTCGCCGTCCTGGTGGAGATCACGGTCCAGCAGAAGTTCTGGATCTATCACTGGACGCCGCTGATCGGACCGACGGCGGTGCTGGTGAGTGCCGGGCAAGTGGAGTGGACTTTTCGGCACGGATGGACGCGAGGGATGCAATCGCTCCGGAGCCTGGCGCTGCTGTTCTGCTGCTTGTTCGTGGCCGGGAAGGCACTGTGGCAGGATTGGGGCCGAGTGCCGGCCGCACTGCGACTGACGGCCAGCGCCAAAGCGCCGCGCGATTACGATCGCCGATTGCTCGGCATTGACTCGGTCGCGCGAGTGGTGCGCTCGCGCACGGGGCCCGCTGACCGCGTGATGTTTTTCGGCACGCTCGGCGTGGGCAACTACTTGTCCGATCGGCCCACCATGGGCCGTATCGTCTCTTCGCGCCCGCTGCTGGACGGCGCCGGCTCGCCTCTGCGCGCGGCGTACCGTGTCGAATTCGAATCGCAGTGGGCCAAGCAGCCCCCGTCCATGTTTGTCGCGTACTCGGAGGCCCATTGCCGGGCGGTGCAGGAAGTGCAGTGGACTTGTTTGCCTGCGTTTCCGGAACTGCAGCATCGTATCGATCGTGAGTATCGCTCCATCGGAGTGATCGGGGCGTTCGCACTGTTCGCCCGCGCTCAGGGCAGCGGCGAATGAGCGTGTGTCAGATGCGGCGCTTGTTGCAGTGGTCGCCTCACTCCAGGGACGCGGCCGCTGAGGGCCGGCAGGATCGCCGTGCGCTGACTCAGTCGCCGCGCGTGGGCATGTCATGGAGGCCCTGCGAATGGCGATGACTTCGTCGGAATCGTCGGCGCAATCGTCGGCGATAAGTCGCTGGCACTGGTGGACCAACGAGCCGGGTCATGGAGGAACGGAACTCCGCTGGAGTTGGGGTTTCGGGCTGCCTGTGTTCTTGGTCTTGCTCAATGGCGCCCTGGCGTGGTTGGGCCGAGCCCCAGGCATCCTCACGCGGCAAGACGATACGCGGTACCTCGCACTCGCCGATGCGCTGCGGCAGGGTACGTACCGAGATGTGATGTGGCCCGATGCGCCGGTCCATCATATGTATCCGCCTGGCTACCCGGGGTTGCTGGCGCTCTGGACCACCGTTTTTGGTCCGAGCTTCACAGCGCTCGAGGTGCTGCAGGTCGGGCTCGTGGTGTCCGCCATTGCACTGCTGTTCGACGCTGCACGTCGTGTGCTGCCGCCATTGGTGTCGCTGGCTACCTTGTGCGCGCTGATCGTGAATCCCGGACTGCTGGAAGCGGCGGGGCAGGTCGGGTCGGAGAGTGCGCTGACGTTCTGCATCGCGGTGACGATTTGGGCCACGGTGGTACTCCCGCGAGGGCGTCTGCAGGTCGCGATCGCCATTGCCGCGGCGGTGGCGGCGCCTTTGATGCGGGCGGCAGGTGTCGTGCTCCCGGTCGCCCTGGCGGTGTGTTTGCTGACGGAGCGCCGGTACCGCGATGCGGGTCTGGCCGCCGCGATCGGCGCCGCGGTGATGCTGCCGTTGGTCTGGTGGGTTTCCAATGACCCGTACGCGGTGCTCGGCTACTCCTACGTGGCGGACCTGGTCGCGGAGAGCCCGGATGCCATCAGTCAAACCTCTCAGTTGCTCGGACGCCTTGTCGCCAACACCCGGTACTACGTGTCTCGCGGCATCCCATCGGTGTTGCCTGCGCCAGTGGTGGAGAACTCGGTCATCGACAACGTGCTCTGGATCGCGACGATCATCGGTGGATTGACCGCGGGAACGGTCGTCGCCTGGCGTCGGTTTCGGATGGCGATGTTCGCGTTGCTGGCCACGGCGGGGCTGCTGCTGATCTGGACCTGGCAGGTGGGTCGCTATCTGATTCCATCGCTGCTGGTTCTGTATCCGATTCTGTACCTGGGCCTGGCACGACTTGGTATGGTGCGCAGCGCGGTGGCGTCAGTGCTCGCGGTTGCGCTGGTTGGTGGGCTGCTGACCGGGGAGGGGTTACGGCGCAGCCTCTCGCGAGTGCGGCTTTATGCGACTTGCGATCGGGCGGGCCCCTTTCCAGACGGATCGTGTGTTACCGAAGACCAGCACCATTTTTTCCGTATGGCCGAGTTCGTTCGCGATTCATTGCCGAGGTCGGCTCGCGTTGTTGCGGCGAAGTCGGAACCGCTGTATTACTACACGCGACGGCTTTCCGTGCCCTTTCAGCGATATAGCGCACTGCCCGACTCCGCTCTTTGGCTCGAGTTGGATCGGCAACGGGCGCGCTATGTTCTGCTTGGGCATTTGCAGTCTTCGGAAGGGCCGCTGCTGGCTCCGCTCCTGGCCCGCAGGTGCGAAAGTCTCGAGGTGGTGAAGGTCGTGGAGCCTCGGACCATGCTGTTTCGTATTAGGGCTGGCGCGGGGGCGATGTCGTCAGATTCGCTGTCGTCAGATTCGCTGTCGTTGCCGCTGGTCGACGATCTCGCGTGCAGGATGATCGTGCAGTACCTCGCGGACGCGAAGGTTCGTGGCGGGCAGTGACGAGCATCACTGCAATACGTATCGCTGTGTGCTGCGTTGCGGTGGTTGTTGTGGCGGCGTCGCCACGGTATGATGCGCAAGGCCAGCGAAGTTTGGCGGTACGGCACCGGTACAAGTAACTCAATCCGTTGTTGTACAACAACTTGACTCGTCGAAACACTATGGCACGCGCCCTGCTACACTACTGTGTCGTGAGGATGAGGTTCAGACGAGAGATGGCGGTGTTTTTGTGGCCGCTCCGTCGCGACACTTTGGAGCAAGAACTGTAGTCCTCGTGCAACACTGTGGTGCTGTTGAAGGTGTCTGATTTTCGATGGCGTACCTGTAAAACCTTTTGAATCAACCGGTTGCGTAGAAGGCCCCACGAGTTCTGCCGGTGGCGCGGATCATGCGGTACGATAGTTCGGGATTTCTCTCTTTTTGACTTAGCTGGAGGTAGTTCATGCGGCACATTTTGAAGATCACGACGGCAGCGGCGCTGTCCACGATCCTGTTTGCCGGGAGCGATCTCCAGGCGCAGGTGTGGAACGCCATTCCGGGCACGCTCAACAACGTGCCACAGGGAACCGGACCTGTTCGCCCGTTCTGGGACAATTTCTCGGACGATTTCAAGCCGGGTCCTGGCGGCGCGACTCGTAAGTGCGGCGCTGGCTTCATCCTTACGGGTGTCACGGCGGCGGGTGAGTGCAACCCCACCAGCCTTCGTCCGGCCGGCTGGCTTCCGTTCACCGGTGCGCCTGTCACCACGTACTTCTCGAACAACGGCATCAACGCGCAGCGGTTCCTGTTCTCGGCGGGTCTCTACAAGATCAGCCAGCTCGGCTCGCTCGGCTTGGGTGGCGATGTGGCCGGAAACGATCGTCCGTGGGGCTACTTTGTTGGCAACACCAACACGCAGCTTCCGCAGACGAACAATTTCTCCACCACGATCAACTTCACGAGCAGCTGGGGTTTCTACATCAACCTCGATCGCCCGCTTGGAACCGGTATCGTCAAGTCCACCGACGCTGCGTACGCCCGTCACTTCGCGGTGTTCGGCTACAACGCGCCTCGCACTCTGACGCAGGGTGGGGTGAGCACGATCAGCCCGGGTGCCAACCAGACGTACTGGATCGGTCTCGAAGACAATGCCTGCGCCACGCTGCCTGCTCAGGGATGCACGCGTAAGGCCGACTACGACAACAATGACGTGCTGTTCTCTGTCACCGCTCTTCCGGAGCCGAGCACGTACCTGCTCATGGCCACTGGCTTGGTTGGTTTCGGTTTCATGGCTCGCCGTCGTCGCAGCGTCTGATCACGATGCACCGCGCGCTCTGATCCCAGAGCGCGCACCAGAAAAGGGCCACTGGAAACAGTGGCCCTTTTTCGTGTCTCCGACTGTCGATCAGTCTTCGACGACGTGTCGCTCGAATGCCGCGCGATACTCCTGCCACCGGTCGCGACGGAATCCGGAATCCTCAAGGCACTCCGTGGCGGCGTACGCCATGGCTAACGCGTGATGCGTGTTGTCGTGAGCAAACAGACCCTGTCGACCGTAGCTGAGGAGTTTCGGCAACGTGTCCACCCACGCGTCCAGTACACCGAACCAGCGCTCGTAGCCGATGTTGTAAATGGGGTACGCTTGGCCGAGTCGACGGGTGTGGACGCTCACCGGAGCCACGGGGAGAGGTACACCTGCAGTTGAAAGATCCTTCGCCACCAACTCGCCAAGCGCCACGTCGTCCATGGTCCAGACATCGTCGGTCAGGCTGCAGGGCAACTCAGCGCAGATGACCGTGCGGTCTGCAGGAATTCCGCGATCCGAGTAGTTCTTGGGCTCCGACAGGCGCGTGATGCGCATGTCGGCGCTCGGAAAATAGTGCGCGTCATATTCAGTGAATTGCGGCGTCGGCAGCACCAGATAGATCAGGATCATCGCGCGCGACTTGATTGAAACGGCCGCTTCGTGAACCGGCGCTGGTACAGCGTCACCCATCAGCTTCGCCAGCACCGAGATCGGAATGGTGGACCAGACATAGTCCGCTTCCATCTGTTCGCTGCCGTTGCCTGATTCGAGGGAGACCAGCCACGGTTGCTGTTCCGTGGCCGGAGCCGTGAGCTTCGTGACTCGGGTGCTGTAGCGAATGTCTGCGCCATAGCGCACAGCCTCCTCGGCATACGCTTTGGAGATCTGGCCAAAGCCATGTCGCGGATAGAAGAAGCGTCCGCCGCCCGCCGGCTTGAACCCGGGCACAGACTTCATGACTTTGGCAATCAACTTGGTAAACGAACTGGCGGAGACACGGCGCTTCGCCTGAATGGCCGAGAGCTGATATCCCGTCATGCCCCACATCTTCACGGCATAGGGAAAGTAGAAGGACTCACAGATGGTCGGACCCAAGCTGGCCATGAGTACATCCGCGAAACTCGCGTCAGACCCTCGACCGCGAAATGGCTTGGTCACCATGTCGCGCAGCGACCCAAGCGCGAACCCCGGATCCAGCTTCAAGAGCAGGTCTGCCGGTTTGAGCGGAAAGTGAATCCAACGCCCGCGCAATCCGATGCGTCCGTGCCTCGGCCGATCCAGCAGATCGTCCCCCAGCAACTCCTTGATGTCGGCCATGATTTCCGGCGAGGTCGCGGGATGCAGGCGATGACTGCCGAAGTCCACGCGCATTCCGCTCACCTCGAAGCTGCCAGCGTTGCCACCTGGTACGGACTGCTGCTCGAGGACGGTGACATGGGCCTTGCCCAGCTTGCGAAGCTGTCGTGCCGCGCCGAGGCCCGCTGGCCCCGCGCCGAGGATGACGATACGAGGGAGTGCCACGATTAATCGCTGCCTGAGAGTGAAACACCGATCGGGCGTGTGGCCGATCGAAAGGTGAGATGGCGCGTACGGCTAAGGACGAGCCAGATGAGTCCACCCAGCAACCCTCCGGCGATGAGCACGGTCTGCCACAGCAGTGAACAGACCACGCTCAGCGCCACGGGAACGCCAAACGGCAACAACAACGCCGCCAAGCCGGCCTCACGGACGGCGAGCCCGCCCAAGCTGATGGGCATGAGGCTGGCGATCTTGGCCAACGGCCAAACAAGGAACCACACGGCCAGGGGAACGGCGATACCGATAGTGCGCCCAAGCCATGCGTTCAGCAGTACGAAACTGCCCTGAATCGTGAGGGACATCAGCAGTCCGACGATCGCGGTGCCGGGGCGTCTGGCCAATTGCCGAAGGCCGACGAGTCCGCGACCCACGGGACGACGGAGCTTGCGTGGCCACGCGCGAAGTGGACGGCGCAGCACGAACGGCAACGCCAGAATACTGAGTGCGACACCGATACCGAATGCGACCGTGAGTGCCTCACCGGCCCACTCGGTAACCTGTGCGCGCGCCAGCAGTCCGCCCCCGGTCACGAGAATGGCGAGCGAGAGCATGTCCGTGAGCCGATCCATCACGCCGCCCCAGAGCGCGGCGGCTGGACGCCGGGTGATCCGGGTGGCCAATCCAATGCGCAGCAGATCGCCGCCCACGATGCTCGGCAAGCAGAGGTTGGCGAAGAGCCCGGCGGCGTAGCAGAGCGTCGCGTCGATACGGCCGAGCCCAGCGCGCGCGGCATTCACGAAGAGTCGCCACTTGGCGATCCCCAACGCATGGCCCACTACGAACCCGGTGAGGACTCCACCCCAGACCTGCGGCGGCACCTTGCCTAACGCGTCCCGCACCTGTGACCATGGCAGCAGCACGAACAACAGCGTCAGCAGCCCTCCGCTGACAACCGCCTTCAGCCATGGTTTCACCGCCATGGCTTCACCGCATCCTCGAGATGCGCACGTTTTGGTCGGCGAGCAATCCGACGGACCAGATCAACAGCGGACCAATGAACGCCAGCAGCAGGCTCTCCGAGAGGTTCCGCTGGGTGACGTCGTACACAAACTTGGCGAGGCTGGCGACCATCAGTATCGCGCCGGCCGGAATGAACACCTTGAGCGGATTGAAGAAGACGATCGTGCGAAGAATCAGCAGTGTAAAGTCGTACGCATGCCGAGCACGGATCTTGGATTCGCCCAGACGCGCGAGATAGTTGATGGGGATGTACTCGACCGAGTGCCCGTTGCAGGCGGCAGCCAACGTGAAGGTTGTCGTGAAGGAGAAGCCGTCGGGGAGCAGTCCTTCGTAGCGCTGCACGAGCGACCGACGCATCAGCCGCATGCCGGAATTGATGTCCGGCAGTCGCTGACCTGCCAGGTAGCTTGCCAGCCAGCGTAAAAAGGCCTTGGCGGGGCGTCGGATGAGCGGAATGTGAACCGTCTCACCCAAGCGTGCGCCCACCACCATTTCATTGGTCTCGGAGAGGGCCAGCAGCGCCGGGATGAACTCGACTGGATACGTACCGTCGGCGTCTGTGATCAGAATCCAGCCGTACTTGGCGCGTTGGATGCCCAGCTTGAGTGCGGCGCCATACCCGCGATTCTTGACGCGACGGAGCACGCGTGCTCCGGTGGACTCGGCTTCTGTGGCGGTCTCGTCTTTGGAGCCGTCGTCGACCACGATGATTTCGAAGGGCCAATCGGTTTGCTCCAGGACGCGCTGCACGTCGCGCACCTGCTGCGCGACGTGCGCACCCTCATTGTACGCCGGGATGACGACCGTGACGGCGCGTTCAATGATAGCCGGCTCGTTGCCAACGATTTCTTCGATCACGCAGTCCTCAAAAGCAGAAAAGAGACACCGGGTACGTCGCGATCGAATGACGATCGGCGACTCGCCCTGTTTCGGACACGGCACAAACTGGCATGGTAGCGTGAGACGGGCCGTCGCACCAGCGGAACGACAGGCAATGGGGCGCGCTCCCGTTGGAACGTCGGCTCATGGCGTCGGAGGGGGTGCTCGGAGCGCGCAGACGGTGACGTCGCCGCCGCCAAGGGTGCCTCTGAAGCGCTGTCGAACGTCGCACTCGGTATTCAGGGTCGCCATGAGATCCGGCGCCTCGCTTTCGATGTAGCTGGCCAGCGTATAGAGCACCCACACGCGGGTCCCGCCCGCGCGAACTCGCTGGAGATCGCCCAGCGAATGGATGCCGGTCCAGTCGCGATGGAAGTACGACGCATATGGGTACGTGGCTGGACCGGCGGTCACAACAGGCTCACGCTCGGCGCGCTGCGCGTCCACGAACTGCATGGCGCCGACGAAGTCCTGTTTCGGGTATCGCCAGAGCACGGGGAGGGAGCCAGCGGAAAGCACAACGAGGAGCAGCGCCAGCGCGACACCGAGCCTCGATGTCGGTGCTGAACCGAGTCTCGTCGCACCACTGCTCTGATGCGCGTCGCCGCCTTTCGCTTCGCCGCCTTTCGCGTCGGCGGTGGGCGCGTCAGCAGTTCGCGCGGCCAACGCGCGGCGCTGAAGCCACTGGCCGATATGGAGAGCTCCGCGCACCACAATGAGCAGTGCGAACCCTATCAGGAAGAGCACAAATCGAGGACGCACTGGACGATGCAGCACGACGGCAGCACCGATGGTGAATACCCCGGGTAACAGAAACAGGCCAAGGATGAATCGGCTCTGCTTGAGGTAGCTCCACATCCCGGCGAGAAAGAGGGCAGCTCCGGCCGATACGGCGATCATGCTTCCCAGGCCAATCTGGAGTCCTCTGAGCAGCTCCATGAGCGCCCACCGCGAGTTGGCGTTCAGCACCGGACTGGGTTTCGTGACCACCCGCTGCTTCACCTCGAGCAGGAACGGCGCATACAGCAGGAGCGATAAAAGGCCGGCGAGCGCAAACCCCGTCATGGGCAACTTCCAACGCAGCCATTGTGCCCTGGTGGGGAGAGGAAGGCCGAGCGGCAGTACGCAGAGCGCGGCATGGCTGGCAACCAGGAAGACCATGGTCACGTGCGTGTACACGCCGAGCGACACTGCGACCGCGTACCAGAGGAAATATGCGACACGTCCGCGACGGAGGCCCCGCAGGAGCAACCAGCTACTGAGCAGCGTGAGAAACCCCAGCGTGGCGTAGCCGCGTGCACTCTGGGAGAACCAGATATGATGATACGACACAGACAAGAGCAGACTTGCCAGCAGTGCTTCGGCGCGACCTGTGAACTCGCGAGCCAGAAAGAACAGCATTGGAACGCTGGCCGCCCCGAGCAGGGCTGACGGCAGGCGCAGGCTCCAGATGTGGTCGCCGAACAGCGCCATGGACCCGTGAGCCAGGAGCGAGAAGAACGTATGCTGGTTGTCTCCGGGGAAAACCGTGAGGATGCGAAGTAGCGGCGACCGCACGCTATCCTGCAGGGTTCGGATTTCGTCGTACCAGAGACCGCTGTCGAGCTGAATCGTCCGTAACAGGAGTGCGAGCAGCGAGATCGCACCAAGCAGCCACCACGGGGTCGCTTCGCTTTGTGGCCCTGCACTGGTGGACCAGAGATCGATGCCGTCAGCGGTGACGACCCTGGCACCGACCGGGGTGGGAGCGACGCTGGGGCCGTGACCTTGTCTCCGCTCGCCGATCAATGCGGTGTCTCCGTGACGTTCGTGAGTGTAGTGGCCGGTTTCGCCTCGGACTAAGATACCTGCCTGAGCGACGCCGGGTGCTCTTGAGACGCCTGAGGTTGCGTCTACGCCACACTCATGTGGCGACGTTTCGACGGTTGGTGCGACGTGTCGAGCAGTCGAACACAAAACTGGATAGGTTGTGGCGAAGATGAACACCGGGGTCAGCGCGAAAAACCAGCGTCGTCGGAGAACCACCTAGTGCCCGATTCACCCCGTCTTCGGCTGTTCCTGACCTGCTGGCTGGTCTACGTGCTGCACTTTGCGACGGACTTCTCGCGAGAGCACTATCTGGTGCTCAGTATCGTCGAAGATCACTCGTATGTGCTGGACAAGTACTTCGGGATGCACGTGGACATCTTCCAGAATCCGGCGAGCGCGCCGGTGCAGGGTGCGCATCATGGCGCGAACCCGGGCATGTCGATGGTGGCCAGCATCCCCTATTTGCTGACACGACCGGCGATTGATTTCGTCGTGAGTCGCGAGTTGGCTGCTCGCCGCGCCAGGGGCGACACGTCAGCGGCCTACGACGACAAGCGACCGCGCCGAGTCGCGTTCTATCAGAAGACCAGAAAACTGGGATTGGACGTTCGTTTCGGCTTGGTGGCTGCCGTGACGACGGTGTTCTGCATGGCGCCAATCAGCGCGGCGAGCGTGGTGCTGATGTTCAGCCTGCTTGTCGCGATTGGGCTCGCGCGGCGCACGGCGTTGGGGTTTTCGCTGCTTTTCGCGTTCGGCACGCCGGTGTTCTTGCGCACCGCGTATCTCAACCAGAACCTCGGGTTGGGGCTCTTCGCGTTTGCCGCTTTCGCCCTCATCTGGAACCCGGGAGGATTCGTTCCCTGGGGCGCTTCCCGTCGACTGTTCGTGGCGGGACTGCTGGGTGGTCTGGCGTTTCTTTGTGACTACAGTGGCGCGATCCTCATGGGGCTGATTGGCTTTTACGCCTGGTGGCGTAGCTCCGACGAGGATGGTCTTTGGGGTGGCTTCCGGCGGTCGCTGTGGTATCTCGCGGGCTGCCTGCCCGGCATACTGATGCTGTGGCAATACCAGTGGGCCAGCTTTGGCCATCCGTTCTATCCGCCCCAGCACTGGATGGCGCCGGTAGAGTGGATGGATGTGGGATACCAAGGCGTTGGCGGTCTGAGCCCGGAGCTCCTGCGAATGCTGCTGCTGGATGCCCGGTTCGGCCTGTTCGTTGCTATGCCCATGTCAGTAATGGCGTTCGTGGGTCCGCTGTTTGGCAAAACGCGCAATGGTGTTGTGCCAATGCGAGAGCTACTGACGTGCATCGCATTGTCTGCGGCCATGATCCTGTTCTTCGCCACCGTGCAGTACACGCGGCTTCAGTGGGTCACGGGCATCCGCTACCTCGCCGCGTTGTTTCCGTTTCTCTTTCTGGCGGTGGTTCCGGTACTCTTGGCATTGCCGCGGGCGTTGACCTACGGGGTGGCGCTGGTGTCGATTGTGGTGAGCTGGAGCCTCGCGATGGTTCGCAGTCAGGGGTCAGTTTTCGAAAACGTGCAGCGCGTGTTAATCGAAGGTTTCCAGTTGCCGTGGTTGACGGTCATCACCAAGATGTCTGCCCAGTATCTCCCGTGGTATCGGGGAACCGCGTCGGCACTGCCGGTCCTGGTGCTCGGGGCGGTGTTGGTCTGGATGATCTGGACGGTCCGAATGCCCTGGCGCCGAATCGAATCGGCGGGCTGATGTGTGGCACTGACCTTGCTCCACCAGAGACGTGTGTCGACCGAGCGATTCCACTGCCTTCCTCCATCCGTTGCGTGAACCTGTCCCTTCATGTCCGCTGAACTGAACGCTCCGCTTGGTCCAATGGCTGACGACGCGACCTGCATGGTCGATGTTGTCATTCCTGTGCTGAACGAAGCGCGCGTGTTGGCCCAAAGCGTCGAAGAAGTCCGGCGGTTTCTTGCGGCGAACGCGACGTGGCGTTGGCGGGTGGTGGTGGTCGACAACGGATCCAGCGATGGTACCGACGACGTGGCACGCGCGTTGGTTGCCAAGTACGACGATGTCCGTTTCCTGCAGCTCCCCCAGCGCGGCCGCGGACGGGCGCTGCGCTACGCGTGGACCCAGAGCGATGCGGACATCATGTGTTACACCGACGTGGACCTGTCCACGGAGCTGGCCGCGCTGCCGGTGCTGGTCCATGCCCTTCGATTCGAGGGGTACGACCTCGGCACTGGCTCACGACTGCTGCGGGCGTCGCGCACCAAACGCAGCGTCAAGCGCGAGCTCATTTCCCGCAGTTACAACGCCATCGTGAAGCTCGTTCTTGGCACCTCCTTCAGCGATGCGCAATGCGGATTCAAGGTCGTGACCAGAGCGGTGGTTCGGGAGATTGTGCCGCAGATCCAGGACGAATCGTGGTTCTTCGACACGGAGTTGCTCGTATTGGCGGAGAAGCAGCAGTATCGCCTCAAGGACCTGGCCGTGGAGTGGATCGAGGACGACGATAGCCGCGTCAAAATCGTGAAGACGGCATGGGATGACCTGAAGGGCATTGCGCGGTTGCGTGTGGCGCTCTGGAGCGGCGCCATCGTGCCGCGCCGAAACCCAGCGGTGATTGCCTCCAAGCGCGTCGGTTGAGCGGCACGAGCGGAGCTGTTGACGCATTGGTGCACCGTACGTGAGTGACGTCCCGGCAGTGCGTCCGCTCTTCGTGACTGGCGGCAGCGGATTCGTGGGGCGCCGGGTGCTCGCCGCGTTGGCCAAAACTGCCGTTCCCGACGTGCGCGTGCTGGTGCGTGATCCGGCGCGTTTCGCCTGCACCTTCCCGACGCCGCCCTCGTGGACGCTCGTCCGTGGCGAATTGAGTGATCCGGCGGGCTGGGCCGAGGCGCTGCACGGCGTGGACACCGTCGTGCACCTGGCCTCGGCGACCGGCAAAGTTCCGGCGCGTACGTATCAGGACGTGATTGTTGCCGGTACTGGCCACCTGATTTCGGTGGCGCGAAGGGCCGGTGTGCGTCGCTTCCTGTACGCCAGCAGCGTGGCCGCTGGCTTTTCCGATCGTCGGCACTACCACTACGCGGAAGCGAAGCGTGAGGCGGAGTCGCTGGTGATGGCGTCAGGCATTGAGACGCTTGTCATTCGGCCGACCATGGTGTTCGGCGCCGGGAGTGCCCCCTTCGCTGGCCTTGCACGTCTGGCCCTGCTGCCAGTGCCCGCCGTGTTCGGTTCGGGGACGGCCATGGTGCAGCCGATCAACGTGGACGACCTGGCTGCGATCCTGATTATGGCCCTGACCACCACGCGGCCGTGGCCTGATGAGATCATCACCGTGGGCGGACCCGAGGCCGTCACGACGGATGCGCTGCTCCTGCGAATTCGCTCCGCCCACGGCCGCGCTCACCGTCGCATCGCGCACGTGCCCGTGGAGCCGCTCCGCACGATGCTGGCTCTGCTCGAGCCGCTGCTCCTAAAGCTGCTACCGTTCACCGCAGGACAGCTCTCGTCCTTCACCAATGCAGGCGTGGTCGGCGCTGCGTCGACGTGGTATCGAGAGTTGTTGGCTGCGCTGCCGTCTCCGCTCATGAGCCTGGACTCCATGATTCGCGTATCGATGTCACATGCAAACTGATCGCGACGCTGTGCATGCGGAGGCGCGTGTTTTCTCGAAATACCTGGCCGACGTGGATGCCTCGGCCTATGTGCTGGAGACGTACTCCAGGCTTTTGCCCACGGCGGACGTGTCGCCTGCCATGCAGGCGCGTCCGATCGAGCGGTGGCAGTTGATCATCGCCCGCTGGGGCGTCGCGCCGTTGCGCGTGGCAGATAGCTACGCGCGTTTCTTCTTGCCGCGCTCCCTGTTGCGACGACGTCTGGTGCTCATGTTGTCCATTCTCGAGAACAGCGCAGGCAGCGAGCGCCCGCTCAATTCCGCGTACGAAGGGTCGCTGTTTGCCGTGATACTGCGTTTAGCCGTCATCGGCGTTGTCAGTGTGAGCTGCGTGTTACTTGGGCTCCTGCTGCTCGGACCGGTGCACCTTTTGAGCGGCGTGGGCGAACGGCGTTCCGGGCCCGTGCATTGAGTCGCGTGGTGGTGGTGGGTTCCGGGGCCGCGGGTGTGCACTTCGCGCTCACGGCGCTGGAGAGCGGTCACACCGTCACACTACTGGATGTCGGAAACGAGCGGCCGTCACCCGTGTTGCCCGGCGCGACATTCGATGAGCTCAAGACGCAGCTGCCCGATCCCGCCAGGTACTTTCTTGGCGCACACGGTGAGGGCGTGGTGTATCCGTCCACGAGCGCGTCGTACTACGGACACCCGCCGAGCAAGCAGTACGTCTTTGACACACCGCGTGGTTTCGACAGTGCATCCACCGCGATGTCGCCGCGTTTCAGTTTCGCTCGTGGTGGGCTGGCGGAGGCATGGACGGGCGGTGCCTATGCCTTCAACCGTGATGATCTCGGTCCGTATCCCGTGTCGTACGAGGACATGCACCGCGCCTACGCAGCGGTTGCGCGACGCATCGGCATTGGCGCGGCAGACGATGACCTCGCGGCATTCATTCCCTTTGACGACAGCTATGGGACCCCACTGCCGCTGGATGGGCACTCGCAGTGGCTGTGGGATCGCTATCATCGCCGCCGCGATCGGCTCCATCGGACGCACGGATTCTACCTCGGGCGGTCGCGCGTGGCCACGCTCAGCAGCGCGCTCGGCGATCGCAAGGGCTGCGGACAGCTCGGGCGCTGTCTGTGGGGCTGCCCGAACGAGTCGATCTACAGTCCATTGCACACACTGCGGGATTGCCTGACACACCCACGATTTACCTATGTGCCCGGCGTGCTTGTTCGCCACTTCGAGTACGGAGAGAACGGTGCGGTCACCCGCATCGTCGCGCGGCGCCTGGAGACAGAGGAGACGGTTTTTGTCGACGGGGATCTTTTTGCCCTGGCAGCGGGTGCGCTGCCGAGTTCAAAAATCGTGCTGGATTCCGTGTATCGCCGCAGCGGCAACATCGGGGTGATGCCAGGATTGATGGACAACCTGCAGATCCATGTGCCGTTCCTGACGCCGGCGATGATCGGCACGCCGGTTCGCACGGCCAGCTATCAGTTTCATCACCTGGCCTTTGGTGTGACTCGGCCCGACCCATTGGACTACGTGCATGGACAGATCACCACGCTCAAATCCGCGTCGATTCACCCTATTGTGCAGACCCTGCCACTCGACCTGCGCGCGTCGATCGATGTGTTCCGGGCGTTGCGAGCGGGTCTCGCAGTAGCAAACGTGAACCTGCCGGACCGTCGTCGCGAGGCGAGTGTGCTGACACTCACGCCAATCGGTGACGGGGACACGTCCGATGAGACGCAGTTGGTCGTTCGCTACAGCGAGGACAGTGCGGAGCCGGCACGACGCGATTCGGCTGTGCGGTCGGTGAAGCAGGCACTAGGCGCGATGGGGTGCTTCGTTCCGCCTGGCATGTCACGAGTGCTCCCGCGCGGCACCAGCGTGCACTATGCGGGAACTATGCCCATGTCACATGTGAGGGGCGACTACACGTGCGATGCGGAGGGGCGAAGCCATGCCTTCGGCAATCTGTACATTGTGGACGGCGCCAGCTTGCCATTTTTGCCGTCGAAGAACCACACGTTCACGCTGATGGCGAACGCTACGCGCGTGGCGAGTGGGCTGCCGCGCGCGTAGTGACCACCGGTGTCAGCGACCACCGCGGTCAGCGGCCGGCAAGATTCGCGCGTTGGTCGGCCACGACGTCGGCAATGATCTGGGAGAGCGGCGTCTTGGGGCGGAAGTTGATGGTCCGTTCGAGCTTCGTCACGTCAGGCACGCGGCGCATCATGTCCTCGAAGCCCTCCGGGTACGCTTCCGCGTACGGAACCAGTCGAATCTCCGACTTGCTCCCTGCGGCGTCGCGCACCATTTCGGCGAGCTGCATCATCGAGACTTCTTCATTGGAACCGATATTGAACACGTCGCCGACGGCGGACGGCGTACCAAGGAGTCGCAGCAGCGACTCAACGGCGTCCTGTACATGACCAAAACAGCGTGACTGTGTTCCGCTGCCGAAGACGGTGATGGGTTCACCCGCCACCGCCTGCGCAGCGAAGTTCGGAAGCACCATGCCGTAGCGTCCGGTCTGACGAGGCCCCACGGTATTGAAGAAACGCACTACAATCACTGGCACGCCCTTCTCGCGCATGTAGGCAAAGCCGAGCCATTCGTCCATCGCCTTGGAGCAGGCGTACGCCCAGCGAGAATTGCTGGTGGCACCCAGTTGCAGGTCGTCGGACTCGGCGAACGTGGCCTTGCTGCTCTTGCCATAGACCTCCGATGTCGACGCGATGAGCACGAGTTTCTGCTTCTTGGCTGCGGCCTCGAGCACGGTCTCGGTGCAGCCGATGTTCGTCTCGATCGTATGAACCGGGCGTTCCACGATGAGGCGCACCCCAACGGCAGCGGCCAGATGCACGGTCAAGTCGCAGCGATCTACGCATTCCGTCACCAGCGGCACATCAAGCGCGGAGCCGATGCGGTATTCAAAACCTTCCCGGCCCACCAAGTGCTCGATGTTGCTCATGCTGCCCGTGGACAGGTCATCGAGCACCAGGACGCGATCTCCGCGATCAAGGATTCTCGCCGCGAGGTGCGATCCGATGAATCCCGCGCCGCCGGTGATAAAGATCTTCATGAAGAGGGCCAGTTGGGTGGGAATACTGCTGTGTCGTGTCTATTGACGACAAAGGCACGCGATCAATAACGCGAACAACCCAAGTTAGCCTCGCGAGGGAGTGCTTTGCCAGCGTCCCGGAGGAGAAGCCGGCCTCCGCTGTGCCAGAGGCTACGGAGTCGGCCGGTTGGGCTGGCGAGTCGGGATGCTGCGTATCGTGAGCACGCCGGGAGCCGGTAGTCCGACGCGAAGCGTATCGTGGTTCGCGAGCCGAACGGTGGGTAGCGAGCCGTGACTGACCGATTCCGTGGCGAAGGTGATGGCGTAGTCTCCGGCAGGCAGACCGGAGACGTGCAACGGGGCGGCCCGGCGAGCCCGGATGGCAACACCGATGGAACGATCCACATTGCGAAAGGCCAACGCGCGAACTGCCGCATCGTCGCTGGCCGTGCCGACGCGTACGGCGCCAAGGCGAGCGGTGCGAAACACCTGCCGAAGAAAGCGCGTTCGGGCGCCTTCGCGCACCACCGGACGCAGCGAATCGGTCGAATCGATCCGGTAGTACACACCACCGTCGTCGGCCTGTCCGTGCACGTCGAAGGCGAGCACGTACTGGCTCCAGGCGGACACGTTGCCGATGATGACGTCCTCGAAGAGGTCGTCGACATCGCTGCCGATGTGTTCGAGCATGGCGGTCCGTACGCTGTCGCGACGGGAGCGATCTCCAATTGCCTGCAGCGTCGAGGGCGAAACATCGCGGTATCGGTGGTAGGACAGCTCACCGAGCACCGCCGTCGCGCCCGGCACGCGTCGAAGCACGTCGTAGTACCGCAACGCCGCGAGCATCGACGTATTGGACGGCGCGATGAATCGCATCGGGATGCGGTGCTCTCGCAGGCGCGTGGCCGCGGCAACCATCGCGCGGCCGATGGCATCTCCGCTCCAGTCGTCCGTGTTGTCCGGTTCGAGAATGACCTCCCACTGCTGTGGCAACAGGTCGAACTTCTCTCGCATGTGCAGCACCGTGGCCAGCACAAACTCGGCATACTCCTCGGCCGATCGATGATCGTATCGGCGGTCGCGCGGACACTGGCGAAAGAAGCTGACGTAAGTGACCGTCAGCATGAGGCGCTGGTTGTCCGCGGCCAGTGCGCGTTGAAACGGCAGCACCAGCGACTCAATTGTCTCGTCCAGCTCGGTGAAACGGAATCCCGACGGCTCGATGCGCCGAGGATCGTCGTTGTCATTCAGGGTCTCATAGCGCGCGCACCGATACGCGTCGCCTACGAGTCGGTGCTGGCGACCTTCACGGAAATAGTCGCGCGTGTGCTCACTTCCGCTGCGAATCTCCAGCCGCAGTCGGTTCAGGCCGAGGTCGCGCACCGCGAGTGCGATCAAGGTGTCGCGATAGCGTGGGTACATTGTGTGGCCCTGATCGGCCTGCGCTGTGGCCTCCCAGCCGGACATGGTTTGGAAGGTGCGGAGCGTGTCGACGGACACGAGCGCCACCCCGGTGCGCGGAGTTTCGCAGGATACGAGCAGCAGCGCGCCAAGGCACACTGCCGACCAAGCCGGGCGTTGCTTCGCGCGGAAGCATTCGGGGCCGGAGCGCGTGGTGCTCATTACAGGTGGGCGAAAAGACGAAAGGGGCGGATGGCAGCTGATCGCTCCAATGATCGCACAAGAAGCCGGTGTGGCGGGAGTCGGCGCGGCCGCGGCCCCAGTCCCGACGGGTCTCGCAGGGCATCTGCGGCGATTCGAAGCGGGTGCCACTAGCTTCCTCGCATGCAACTTTCGGTGGTCGTTTGCATTGTAGATGGTGGTGCGCAACTCGATCGGTGCCTGACGGCGCTGTCGACGCAGCGCGACGCTCCGCCGTTGGACGTGATCGTGCCGTGGGATGACGGCGTGCCGGGTGTGGATGCGTTCAAGGCATCATACCCGCAGTTCCGATTCCCGGCGCTCGGCGCCGTGCGCACCGCGCAGTCACCCGACAGTCACGGCGGATTGCACGAGCTGTATGACCGACGACGTACGGCCGGTCTGCATCTGGCGGTCGGGGACCTGGTCGGGTTACTGGAAGACCGGAGCGTGCCGGACTCGGGGTGGGCTGCGGCTGCCGTCGCATTGCATGCGGCGCACGCGAATGGCGCCATCGGCGGCGCACTCGCCGATGACCGGACAACGCACCTGGGTCACGCTGACTTCCAATGCGATTTTTCGCGCTATCAGCTTCCGTTCGAATCGGGTCCCAGGCCGCTGATCTCGTACGTGAACGTGGTGTACAAGCGATCGGCCCTTGAGCAAACGCGACACGTGTGGCGCGAGACATTCCACGACCTCAAAGTCCATCACGCGCTCGAGGCGTTGGGAGACTCTCTCTGGCTTGCGGCCGAGCTCGTGGTGCGGCAGCAACGTGGCGATGGCGAACGACTGGCCGTGCTGTTGGCTGAGCGATTCGCGTGGGGGAAGCGATTCGCCAAGCACCGCATGGACGGTGCGTCCCCCGCCCGCCGGCTCCGACATGCCCTCCAGTCGCCGTTGGTGCCACTGGTGTTGTGGTGGCGTGTGCTGCGAAATCAGCGCTCGGCTGGCGCGCTCATGCGCGCGGGCGTTGGTACGCCCGCCATGCTGCTGATCTTTGGCGCTTGGGGGCTGGGAGAACTCGCGGGCGCGCTGGGCGATAGCTGGTAGCCCCTCGACTCAGCGGGTTCAGAGCGCCACGTGTACGCGGCCATCACGACGGCGAATGCCGCCGGTGAGGATAAGGAGCGCCCCATAGCAGAGCGCGCCGGCAACGATCGCCACGCTGACGTGCGCAAACGGCGCCCACCACAACATCACGCCCATTCCGGCCGATGCAACAAGCGGGCGCCAGAGACGTCGCCGCACGCCGAATGGTAGATGCATGCGCTGCGCGAAGCGCAGAGCCACGCCGGTGCGCAACGTCTCCGTGGCGAGTGTCGCGGTCGCCGCTCCGATCATGCCGAACGCCGGAATCAACAGAAGGTTCAGGGCCACATTGGCTGCCGCGCTCCATAGCGTGGCGCGCAGGACCAACGCTTGTTGGTCACGGGCAACGAGCCCCATTTGTACAACGTTCCGGACCCACGCCACAACAATCGACCACATCAGAATCTGAAGTGGTCGCACCGACTCCCCGAACTGGGCTCCGAAGACCAGGGTCAGTAGCCCCGGAGCGAGCATGGCACCGCCGACCGCAATGGGCAGTGCGACGACAAGCACCTGCATCATCGCCTGATCATAGAGTGGGAGCAGGCGCTCGGGATGGTCACGTTCCCTGGACAACGACGGGAGGATGCTCGTGCCGTAGGTGACGCCGAGGTTGAGCAGGAAGCTCACGAGCGTATATGCCGCGGCGTACATGCCCGCCGTTCGCGCATCGCGGAGTGCGCGAAGGAAGAGGAGGTCACTGTTGAAAATGGCCAGGCCGAGCAGCGCATGCGCAACAAGCGGCACGGCCGACGTGAAGAGCGGGCGCACGACTTCGCTGTGCCGACGAAAGGACAAGGCAAACCCCTGGCGTCGGAGTACAACCAGCATCAGCAGGACGCTGGTGCCTTCGCCGATGGCCCGATTCAGAGGCACCGTGGCCAGATCGGCCGCCTGGTGTACGGTCGCCAGCATCAACGCCAGTGCCAGTAGCTCGCCCACCAGCCCCGACGCCGCAGGTGATCCCGGGCGTTCCAGTCCGACAAACGCGAATTTTGTGCTGCCAGCCACGGCGAGGAGACTCAGTGTGCTCATGGCCAGCACCGTGCCGTCCGGCTGCGGAAGTACAGTCAATGCAAATGCGCCGAGCAGCAGCATGCAGCCCAACGCGATCACCGATCGGGCCGCCAAGAGCGGTGGGACGAACTCGGCGATCAGGGAACGGGACTGGGCGCCATCGAGGGCGTGAGCCGTACCTCGGCCGATTCGCCGCGCGATCTCTCTCGCGCCGAGCAGCTCGACCGAAAAATTGACGAGCTGCGCGAAGTACAGCACCGCTGCGCTTGACACCGCAACGATGCCATAGGACTCGACACCAAGTCGGCGGGCGACATAGATCGTGCCCGCGAAGCCGATGAGGCGACCGACCGCATCGCCGATTCCGAGCACCGCGAACATCCGGCTCAACGCGAATTTCCGCGGGACGCGAACCACTCAACCGCTCCCCGCCTGCTCAGCATGACGGCGCGGAGTGCCGCGCGTGCCGGCACAACGAGGACGCGAATCGGAGAGACATGTGCGCCAGAGTGGAGAGGTTGTACCGCCGAGCGGTGTAATGTAGACGTCGAAAGGGCGTGCCGGGGCACGTCGCGGCTGGTCGGTTTCTGGAGACGCCGTCGCTCTCTTGCCCCACGATGCAAGGGATACCATAATGTCCGACGGAGCAGCGCGTCTGCCTCGGAGCCGTCTTTCGCCCGGCTGTTGCCTTCTCCTGCGGAAACGAGTCTTGCCCATACCGTGCGGCGCCATCCGTGGTGGCCAGGCAGCGGTCGTCTACCCCTCTCAGGAAGCGCCACGCATGATGTCGTGTTGCATCTCGGATTCCGATTCGCCCGGCGCCCGGTGTCGGCGGAGACCGCGCCGCGATTGGGTCGCGTCGCCATGATGTCAGTTTCTTCGAGCCACGGGACGGGTGATTCACTGGATCGGTCAGGCGTGAAGGCTGCGACTGGCCACGACACCATGAATCGGTACGAGATCAAGTATTTCGTGGACACGCGACAGGTGCCGTCCCTCATGCGGGAGCTTGCGCCGTACACACGTCCAGATCCTAACTCGGCCGAGTGGGGATATCCCATTCACTCGGTGTATTGGGACACCGACGGTTTTCGCTGCTTCTGGGAGAAGATCGAGGGTCTCAAGTCGCGGAGAAAGCTTCGCGTTCGGCGGTACGGCACGGCACCCGACGTGTACGTGGAAATCAAGCAGCGCGAGGATCGGACATTGCACAAGCGGCGCATACGCCTCGGCCTCGCGGCGGCCCTTGATGCGTTCGCCAACGTGGAAGCGTCCTCCGATTGGGACTGGACATCGGGTGACCCGGTGGCGACTGAAGTGGCGCTCATGATCGAGCAGCTGCGGCTGCGCCCACGGATGGCCGTGAGCTATCGTCGACGCGCGCTTTTTGGGGCGTTCGATCCGGAACTGCGGATCACGTTCGACGGGCGTCTGCGCTATCATCCGACGGCGCTCGGATTTGAGCATCCGTTCGAGGAGGGGCACGATATTCTCGATCCCAGAGTCTCGGTGCTGGAAATCAAGTATGACCATCGCGCTCCCGTGTGGCTCACCAAGACCATTCGGCGGCACAGCCTCGAGATGGTGCGGATGTCGAAGTACTGCTCAGCGGTCGATCGCCACTATTTCGGTGGTGAAAACACGTGAACGATTCCGTCGTGGAGGTAGGGTGAACGAGTTTCTGCGTCAAGGCGCGCCGTCCGGCAACACCTTTGGACTGATCGAAGTCTTTATTGCGCTCGGGCTCAGCTCGGCGTTGTTGCTCGTGCTTGCGTACTTCTATCGGCAGTCGCATCGCGGCCTGTCGTACTCGGCATCGTTCGTCCACGCGATGGTGCTGCTCGGCATCACCGTGTCGATGATCATGCTGATTATCGGCAGCAATGTTGCGCGCGCCTTCACGCTCGTGGGAGCGCTCTCGATCATTCGGTTCCGCAATCCGGTCAAGGATTCGCGCGACGTGGCGTTCATCTTCATGGCCATGGCGATCGGCATGGGCGTCGGCACCGGTTTCTACGTTGCCGCAATCGTCTTCACGCTGTTCGCGTCGTTCATGGCGTACGCGCTGACACGCTTCGATATCGGTTCGTCGGCCCGGCGGGAGCAGGTGCTCAAGCTGCTCGTGCCGTCCGGGCTCGACTATCGCACCGCGTTCAACGATCTCTTCTACCGCGCACTGCGCGAGCAATCGCTGCTCAGCGTGGAGTCAATGCGGGATGGGAGCATCGTCGAGTTGGTGTACTCCATCGAACTGAAGCATGAGTACTCCGACGCGACGTTCCTGGACGAAGTGCGCTCGATCACAGGGGGCGGCAAGGTGACCCTGCTGACTGGACAAGGCAACATCGATATCTGATGGCGTCCACGGCGTCGGCTCATCGATGGCGTGACCTGTATCGTCGCAACGAGCGCCGAATTGCGGCGCTGTGGATTGGCGGTGTGCTGGTGCTCTTCGCGGGCATGGCCGTCGAGCCTGTGCGCTCGCGTGCGTTGTCCGTGCTGCAGCGCCTGGCCTCCTTTTACGATGCCCGATGGGATCGCCGACTCGACGACGGTCGGCGTCTGGTGGAGGCGAAGCGGTTCGACGATGCGGCGACGTATCTTGAACGGCTCGATCGCGACTTTCCGGCGCGGACTTCCCGCCAGGCGCGCGACAAGGAGCGCGAGTATTTGCTGCGCCTGCTCGCCCAGAGCTACGAAGCGGGTGAACACAAGACCAAGGCAATCGCGACGTGGCAACGGCTCGTCGCCTTCGACTCCATCAACTACCGAAATCATTTCGAGTACGGGCAGGCCGCCGAGCGGTTGCTGAGTGGCTGGTCGGTGGCCCCGGAAGCCCGAGATGGGTATGCGCGCGCGCTGCAACTGTTCCCCACGCATTTGCCGTCGCTCCGCGGATACATCGCGTACTACAACGATCGCAGTGAGTGGCGAGAGATTACCGCGGCATATCGCAGTTATCTGGATGCGTTTCTACTGGAGGAGGTTCGACTGCGAGTCGGTGACAGCGTTCGGGCGATGAACGTGCTGGTGGATGGCCGTCCGCACGACATCGAACTCGCGTGGTCCTTGCCCGCAGGCTGGCGAGGCGACCTGATGGTGGGATCGGTCGCGTATCCGCTCGTCATCGAGCAGGTCACTGTGCTGCCGCATGTGCGTGTTGGCGCTGCGGCTCCGCGCGAGGCGCGCGCTGTGTCGCTCGAGGCAGTGCGTGCGCAGGCCATGCGGCGTGCCGGTGCAGGCTGGTTGCCGGACGATTCCAGTGGCATGCTGCGAGTTCCGGTCGAGGCGGGCGCCGATGGCATCGCCCGACTGACCGTTCGAGTGCGGATGTTCAAGCTGATGGACGCTCCCCTCTGGCAGCAGATCGCCAAGTGCTATCGCAATCTCGTGGATTCCACCGGACTCGCTGACGCGACCACCAGAAGCGTGTCGTATCCGTCGGCGTCGGCCGCGGACGCAGCGTTAGGGCGCCTGGGATGGTCCACCGAGGGGCAGTATCGGCCCGGAGTCAAATGATGGCAGACCGGCTCTCGCGCGCCTGGCAGGGACTTCGCTTTCGTGATGCGCTGCTG
>JANNEV010000132.1:0-1501 GCA_031379145.1 Gemmatimonadaceae bacterium | reverse complement strand
GTCGTGGCGCGGGGACGATGGCGGGCGGCCCGGCCGCCGCGGCGAGCGCCGCCTTGTCCCGCATCCCACGGGGGCAGTTGGCAGACCAGCCATAGTATCGCGTTGTGACGTGCCCTCGTCGGGGATATGGACCAGCACCCGGACCAGGAACTCCAGCGGGTCCACGGTCTCGGTGCCGGCCGTTGGCCCCTCGGACTTGTCGGACCGGTACGTCACCGCCTTCGCGCTGCGGTCGTACGTCAGCCGATCCAGCGCGACGGGATTTCCCGCACAGTACCGCGCGAGGCGCGTCGCGAACGCGCGATCGTCCTCGGACACCCACACCGCGGTGTGCACGCGGAATCCGTAATGCGGCCACGTCAGCTAGCCGGCGGCTTAATCCTCGTCGAACAGCTCAAGGCGCACGAAGAGCCGGAGCACGGCGCGCCGGAACGCCTCGGTCAAGCGCGCGGTATCGTTCAACGGCCACGACACGAAGGCCCCGTCCGTGCGGATTCCGCCGTCGGTGACGAGGAGATGCAGGTGCGGATGCCAGTTCGCCCGGGAGCTGTGTGTCTGCAAACACGCTACGATGCCCACGGCGAGGTCGCACTCGCCGGTCAGTGTACGAATGGCGGCCGTGACGGTGCGGGCAGCGACGCGGGCGATCTCGCCGAGCAGACGACGCCGGTAGAGACAGTACGCGCGCAGTCGCTTGGGGATGGTGAGCACCACCTGCCGGTGCGGCACCGGCGCGCGTAGCGTGTTGTCGAGCCAGGGCGTCCAGATCGCTAGGCGCTTGGCGTGACAGCTCGGGCAGAAGTAGCGGCATTTACACGAGAACGCGAGCAGGTAATCGTGCGCACAGTCGTCGCAGCGGATGCGCGCGAACCCGTGGTCGAGCACGCCGCAGACGAGGAACTTGTCAGCCACCTGCGTGACGACGCGGCGTCATGGGCCATACTCGCGCGCGAAGCGGTCGTGGTAGACCGTCTGCAGGCGATGGAGGTGGTCCGACACCAACTGAAAGAACGGAGACGCCTGCGGGCGTCGTGGCTTGTAGACGTCACGCGCCGACAGCGCCGCGTCGGGGATGCGCGCTCCGGGACCGGGGAGCGCCGAGCATACGCCCGACTCGGGTGCGGACCATCACCGTTCCGTTGTGCGACGGGCTGTTTCGACGCACCATCCACGAGGCGCCGGTCTAACGATGCTTGCTGCAGACGGGGGCTCTTGCACCAGTTTCGTGTACACTTCCACGTCACGAGAATGGGAGTCACACGCGCCACGATCGGGACCGCGCAAGCTGTACAAGTACACCGACGAGTTCAAGCAGACGACCCTTCGCCTCAGTCATCGGCCCGGGATGCAGGTCAAGACGGTGGCGGCCGCGTTGGAGATTCATCCGTTCTACATCTTCACCGACCGTGGGGGCGATCGTATCGAACGCGCGGCACTCGGCGTGTCCGGCTATCTGCTCGAAGCGTGCAAGGTGTACGACATCGTGCGCGGCTATGCGCCG
>JANNEV010000125.1:0-31392 GCA_031379145.1 Gemmatimonadaceae bacterium | reverse complement strand
GACCTGGCGCGGCGGTGTCGCAGCGGCACCGGGTTCGTGGTAGTTGGCGTCGCGAGCGGCGCCATCCTCGCGGGTTCGCAACGCGGCGGGATAGTGGAACGAGACGTGGCGAAATTCGAGCGAACGACCGGCACCCGCCGTGGGCAGTGTGGCGATGGGCTGTGCGGTGCTGGCCGCATCGGCAACATCGAGTGGCACGGCATCGAGCAGTTCCAGCACGCGACTCATTGAGGCTGCTGCGCGCTGAAAGAGATTCGTCGTCCACCCGAGCGCGATGAGAGGCCACGTGAGCATGGCGAGATAGATCCCGAAGGCCACGTAGCCACCAACACTGATTCGCTCCTCAATCAGGAGGCGCCCGCCAACGGCGATCGTGATTGCCCCGCCGACCCCCGCGAGCAATGCGAAGCCCGGGTTCATGATGCCGTTGAGTTTGGCGAGTCGCATGTTCGCGACGAGGTACGCGTCGCCGAGTGCGTCGAACCGTTTCGACTCGGCCGCTTCCTGACGGTACGCACGCACAACACGTACGCCGGCCAGGTTCTCCTGCGCGCGGGTGGACAGCTGGCTGAACTGCGATTGTACGGCTTCGAAGCGTTCGTGTACCAAACGGCCGAGCCGGATCATCAGGATTGGCAACCCGATCATGGGCAGCAACGCAACCCCGGTGAGCAACGGACTGATGCGCAGCATCATCACCAGCGCGAACAGGCCCCCGGCGACAGTGTTGACCAGATACATGATGGCCGGCCCCGCGGCCATGCGAACCGCATTGAGGTCGTTAGACAGGCGCGCCATCAGGTCACCGGTACGCCAACGCACGTACCAGCTCGCGTCCAGCTGGGTCATGCGGGCGAAGAGGTCGCGCCGAAGGTCTGTTTCAATTCTGCGGCTGACACCGTTGAGCAACTGCCGCATGACGAACCGAAGGCAGCCGCTCCCCACGGCGGTGACAAGCATCACACCCCCAAGGCGGAGCACGGACCCTCCGGCGCCCTCCGTGCCGGCGCCCTCCGTGCCGGCGCGCATCTGGTCGATGCCCCGCTGGAGCAACGAAGGGATGACACTGGCGAGACCTGCGGCGATAATTACCGCGAGCAGCCCAACCGCAACTTGAAGGCGGTAGGGGTGGTAGTATGGGAGTACGCGCAGCAGTGCGCGTCGCGCTGGACCCGGCATCTTATCCTACACTTTGGAGACGCATCAATGCGTGAATATACGCCCCGATCTCGCGGAACGCTCACTCTTGCCGCTGTGATTTTCTCGAGCGCGCTGCTGCTCTCCGCGTGTGGCGAGAAGAAGACAGATGGCACGGCGTTGAACGCAGACTCGGCCCTTGGCCGCGACCTCGCCCTGGCCGCACGCGACAGCGCTGCGCAGCCCAAGTTGGAGGACGTGCCCGCGCCGGCACCGACCCCTGCTCCCACTCCCGAACCGGCTGCGCCGGTACGCCGCCCCACGCCCAAGCCGGCGCCCAGGCCCGCAGCGGCGGCGCCAACTCCCGCGCCAGCGGCCGCACCAGCGCCCACTCCTGCTGCACCGACCACGGGCGTTGTCGCGGCCGGCATGTCGCTCAACTTCGCGGCCAATCAGCGGGTGTGCAGCAACACGACGCAAGTTGGCGAGAAGTTTACGGCGGATCTGACCGAGTCCGTGGCGGCGACGAATGGATTCTCCATTCCAGCGGGCGCTACGGGAACGTTCGAGGTCGTGGCGGCCAAGACGGCGCAGAACTCCAATGACAACACGCTGCTGACCGTGCGCTTGGTCGCGGTGCAATACGGTGGGCGTTCCTACGCGGTGGAATCCACGGTGCAGACCGTGGCCACTGACCGTGTGCGGAGCGCGAGCAAGGGCACGGATGCGAAGAAAGTGGCTGGCGGCGCGGTGATCGGCGCGATCGCAGGGCAGATTCTTGGCAAGAACACCAAGGGAACGGTCATCGGGGCGGCCGCTGGTGCGGCGGCAGGCACCGCCGCGGCGGCCGCTACGGCCAACTACGACACATGCATCAGCAGCGGCGCGGTGATGTCGGTAAAGCTCGACGCTGCCGCGACTGTGCGGGCACCGAACGCGCCGTAGTTGAGGCGTTTCCAGCGTGGCAGATCGTGCGCGCTCAGTACCCCACCGCGCCGCCACTGCGGCGCGGTTCGGGGACGCCTTCCCAGCCGCCGCGAACGCGCATGATCGCATTCACGTTCACCAGGGCGCGCTGCATGCGCATGCCGTGACCCATCGCGCGCAGTGAGTCGAGTACACTCGCGCTGATGCCGCCGTCTTCGAAAACAAGAGAATCGGGAAGCGCTTGATGGTGAATCCGTGGCGCACGCATGGCATCAGCGAGTGACATGCGCTGATCGAGCACATTCAAAATGACCTGGCTGGTACCAGTGATAATGGTTGGCCCACCGGCGGCACCAACCACCAGCAAAACCTTCCCGTTGCGGTCAAGCACGATGGTCGGTGCCATGGCGCTCAACATCCGCTTTCCGGGTTGAATGGCGTTTTGTTCGCCTTGCACCAATCCGAACATGTTCGGCTTGCCTGGTTGCGCTGCGAAGTCATCCATCTCGTCATTGAGCATGAAACCCGCGCCGCGAACCCAGACTCCGGAGCCCCACGAGTTGTTGAGCGTGGTGGTGTTCGCGACGGCATTGCCGGACTTGTCCACCACCGAGTAGTGCGTGGTGTGCATCGGCTCGCGCGCCGCCTGCTCCATTTTGGGCTCGAGTAGCTTGGTCGGCGTCGCACGCGAATCGTCAATGGTGGCGCGCAGCGCCTTCGCGTACGCCTTGCTGGTGAGCTGGGCCAGCGGCACGTTCACGAACGCAGGATCACCCAGCTTGGCGTTGCGATCGACAAACGCGCGTTGGTACGCGCCGCCCACCAGATGGAACCAGCGCGTGCTTCCGAACGCGGGCAGCGCAGGATACTGCTCGAGAATATTGAGCGCCTCGGCCGTGGTGACCCCGCCCGATGACGATGGCGGCATGGATACCAATGCGTACCCGCGATACGTGGTGTTGATGGGCGTGCGCATGGCCGGCGCATAGCCCTTCAAGTCCGCGTGCGTGATGATGCCTCCGCCGCGACGTTGTTCCGCGACGAGCGAGTCGGCGACCCAGCCTTCGTAAAACGCCTTGGCCCCTTGGGAGGCGATCGCCTGCAGTGTGCGAGCGAGGTCGGGTTGCATCAGTCGCTGCCCAGCCTTGATGGGCTCACCGCCCGGATAGAACGGCGTATTGCTGCTGACCTTCGTGACGTAGGTACGGGCGCGACCGACGGACCCCGCCAGCGCCGTGTCGATGAGGAAGCCGTCGCGCGCCAGTCGGATGGCAGGCTGCATCACTTGAGCCAGGGACATCGTGCCGAAGGCGGCCAACGCGCTGGTGAGTCCCGACACCGCGCCGGGAACGCCAGAGGCCAGATGTCCGACGATGCTTTTGTCGGTGAGCTTGCCACTGGCATCGAGATACATGTCACGCGTGGCAGCGAGTGGTGCAATCTCGCGATAGTCGATGGCCGCTTCGCGTCCGTCGGCCATGTGAATAACCATGTAGCCGCCGCCGCCGATGTTGCCGGCCTCGGGCCAGGTCACCGCCAGCGCAAAACCCAAGGCGACCGCCGCGTCGATGGCATTTCCACCGGCCTTGAGAATGTCCGCCGCCGCTGCGCTTGCCTCCGGGCTGTTGCTGACCGCCATGGCGTTGGCCGCGAACGTGGCCTTGGCGCCGGCCGGCAGTCGCCACGCCGCGGGAAACGACTGGGCGACGCGCGCAGGGATCGCAGGATCGTCCGGCGCCGCACCGCGTGCGTCGCGGACAGGCGCGTTCGTCCGCGTGCACGCCAGCGCAGCGGAGAGCGCACCAAGACCTGAAAGTTGCAGCAGACGAAGGCGGCGCATGAGGAATGGAGCGAAGGTAAGCGTCAGAGCGGACGCGCGTGCTGTGCGTAACTCAGAACGAAAAACGGAGACTGGCGCGCGTGGTGCGAATGCGCCACGTGCGGCCGGTACCGCTGGGCAGATCGGTTTTGCTGTGCCACCCCATGCCGAAGTCCTGCACCACGGCGAGTACCAGGCCTTGCGACAACGGATAGGCGAATCCGGCACCGAGTGCGGCGCTGAGGTCGACCGTGCCGGAAGCGTTGCCGATGGGAGCTGCGAGAGAATCCCGCGTACGAACATTTCGAAAGCCGGTGACGCCGCCTGTGGCCTCGAACAGCGTGTGGAAACCGGTGCCACCACCGGACCGAAATTGACCCATGAGCGACCACAGCTGCGTCTCTGCCGCGCATGAGACCGCGCAGGCCGCCGGGAGTTTCGGTGTTCCTGCCGCCGCACCGCTCAGCGGTGAAACCGTCACGTCGACTCGCCCGAACGCGGCCGCGATGCCGATGGTGGTAAAGTCGTCGGTGCTGCGCTCCAGCGAGCCGCGCATCTGCCAGAGTGGATCGGGGCCGAAGCGCCACACACTCCCGGACGCCCCGTCGTTGAGATCAGTGAGCGTGGTCGCGCCGGCACCAGCGGAGAACCACCAGCGCGAGGCGCCTTGGCTGGAGGGCACTCGGCCGCGGATTTGCGCACCTGCAGGCGCACCGGCGAGCCCCAGCGCGCACAGCAGGACGGCAACGGTCGGCAGCGACATGCTTGCGCTGCGCCAACATGTGCCAAGTGTTGATCTGGCTTGCGGTTCGCTCATGGCGATCGGTAACTTAGCCGGGGTGCCAATTCGGCGATAGCCGACGGTGTGCTGGCTTCCCTTGCTCTTGTGCCGTGTCTGCTGCAACGCCGGATCCTCGCGTCACTGAACGCCGCAATCCGCGTACCGTCGATATCGATCTGGCGTCGCCCGAAGGCATCGTCGATCTCATGAACGCCGAAGATCGCGGCGTTGCTGACGCCGTCGCGCTGGAACGCGACGCCATTGCCCGTGTCATTCACGAAGTCGAGCGTGCGTTTCGAGCCGGGCATCGGCTGCTCTACGTGGGGGCCGGCACGTCGGGTCGATTGGGTGTGCTCGATGCGAGCGAATGTCCGCCCACGTTCGGCACAAATCCTTCGATGGTTGTTGGGATCATCGCGGGCGGCGATCGGGCGTTGCGCAATCCCATCGAGGGCGCCGAGGATGATCCGACCGAGGGCGCGCGCGTGATCGACGCGCACGACGTGACGGCTGGAGACGTCGTCGTGGGGATCGCAGCGTCGGGAAGTACACCCTTCGTGCGTGGCGCCCTGGAGCGCGCACGCACGCGCGGAGCGGTGACGGCGCTGATTGCGTGCAGTGAACCACCGGAGGCGATGCGCCTGGTGGCCGACATCTGCATCCTGCCCATTGTCGGTCCGGAAGCGCTGACGGGATCAACACGTCTCAAGGCCGGCACGGCAACGAAACTGGTGTGCAACATGATCACCACCGGCGCCATGATTCGCATCGGCAAGAGCTATGGCAACCTGATGGTGGATGTGCGCGCGTCGAACGCAAAACTCACCGATCGCGCGGAACGCATGGTGATGAGCGTGACAGGCGTGGATCGCGAGACGGCACGCGACGTCCTCGCTCGGGCGAATGGGTCAGTGAAGCTGGCTGTGGTCATGCAGGTGCTCAGTCTCGATGCTGAGCAGGCGCAAGGGCGCATCGACGCGTCCGATGGTGTTGTGCGTCGGGCGATTGCCAGCGCACCGCCGCCGATCGCTGACGCGGAGGCGACCGGATGACGACGCTATCGGACGGTGCGGTGGTGGTGGGCCTCATGTCCGGCACCTCGCTCGACGGAGTCTCGGCGGCCGTGGTGCATTTTCACGACAACCTCGACGGACGTCCGCAAGCGCGGCTGCTGGCGTTTGCGCAACGCGCGTACAGTGTCGCTGAGCGAACGCGACTCGAACATGCGATGCGCGCGGCGTCGGCGCAGGAATACTGCCGTCTCAATGCCGACATGGGCGACTGGTTGGCCGATGCCGCCTTGGCGGTGCTCGCCGACGCGGGTGTCGCTCGCGCCGACGTATCTGCGATTGCATCGCACGGACAGACGCTCTGGCACGAAGCGGGACACAGCACCTGGCAGATCGGAGACGCCACGCGCATTGCGGAGCGCACGGGCTGTGCCGTCATCTCCGATTTTCGTTCTCGTGACGTCGCCGCGGGCGGACAGGGGGCGCCGCTGGTCTCCATGGCAGACCTGCTCCTCTTCGCGCACCCGACCGAGTGGCGTGCACTCCAGAATCTCGGGGGAATCGGGAACGTCACCATTGTCCCACCGTCCTCCGCGTCAGGGGCGGAGCGCGCGGTGCGAGCCTTTGATACGGGTCCGGGGTGCGTGGTCATCGATTCGGTCACGCGGCTGCTGCGTCCGGAGCTTCCGTACGACGTCGGTGGTGCCCTCGCCGCGGCGGGACGGCCTCTTGACGCAGTCGTGCGCACGTTCATGGCGCATGCATTTTACGACGCGCCGCCGCCCAAGAGCACCGGGCGGGAGCTGTTCACGCGAGAGTACGTGGACGGTTTCATTGTGGCCTGCCGGGAAGTGGGCGCGACCGACCAGGACATCGTGGCGACCGCCACCGCGCTGACCGCGCGGACGGTGGCCCAGCAGCTGCATCGCTTCGTCGCCGAGCCGATTTCGCAGCTCCTGCTCTCCGGAGGCGGAGCGAACAACCCGGTGCTCGTCGAGCGTATCCGCGAAGCGTGCGCGGACCGGTCATCGACACATACCGATGTGCCCTTCACCCGTGTGCCGTTCACCGTCGACCGCTTCGACGAGGTGTTCTTCGACAGCGAAGCGAAGGAAGCGGTCGCGTTTGCCTTGCTTGGCTACCTCCATCTCACCGGTCGTCCGGGAAACTTGCCCACGGCCACCGGCGCACGTGGTCCGCGCATACTCGGCGTTCGGTCCCCGGCGTGAAAGGCGGCCCCGTGTTGATCAATCGCCTATGTTGCGGTGTGTGCGATATGAACAGTCTCGATGAGTGAGCAGAATCGGCGCGACCTCGCGCAGCTGCTGATCCCCACGCTGCAATGGCAGCCGGGGCAGGGCTTCGCGGAAGTGCGTCCCCTCATTGAAGAAGCGCTGTCCCTTGGGGTTGGAGGCTTTCAACTCGTCGGCGGCGAACAGGACACGGTGCGCGCGCTCGCGAAGGAGCTGCAGATCAAGTCTCGGCATCCGCTCCTGATCGCGGCGGAGTTGGAGCGCGGTGCCGGTCAGCAGTTTTCCGGTGCGACGGGGCTTCCACCAGTGGCGGCCATTACCGCCACCGGCGACCTCGAGTCGCTGCGACGCGCGGCCCGCCTGACCGCGCGTGAGGCGCGGACGATGGGTGTGAACTGGAATCTCGCGCCGGTGTGCGATCTCGATCTGCTCGCGAGCAATCCAGTGCTGGGAACGCGAGCCATGGGAAGTGATGCCCGGCGGGTCGCGCCGCTGGTGCAGGCGTGGATCGAGGCGTGCCAGGCGGAGGGAGTTCTGGCCTGCGCCAAGCGATTCCCGGGTTCCGGTCGCGCGTTACAGGATCCGTCGCTTGAGCTCCCTGTCGTAGACACACCTGCCGACCAGCTGAAAGAGGTGGACCTGCAGCCGTTTCGGTCCGCCATCGCGGCCGGCGTGGCGAGCGTCATGACGTCCCATATCGCGTTTCCGGCGCTTGATTCAAGCCGACTTCCGGCCACCCTGTCGCGTGAAATGCTGCAGTGGCTGCTGCGACAACAACTCAAGTACGACAATCTCATCGTCTCCGACGCGATGACCCTGTCGGCTGTGATCGCGAACCGTTCCGTGCCGGAGGCTGCGGTGCTGGCCCTTCGTGCCGGGTGTGATGTGCTGCTGGCACCCGGCTCGCTCGCGCCCACCCTGGACGCTCTTGAGCGCGCGCTTGACGACGGCACGCTCGAGCCGGAACGCGTGAAGCAGTCGGTACGTCGGCGTCTCAAGTGGGCCCAGTGGGCATCGCCGCCAAACGATTGGCGCCGTCCGAGCGGGGCCGACACGGCGTGGGGATCGCTGCTCGCCGACAAAGTGCTGCATGTGTTGCACGGGCCGTTGCCCGCCCTCGGCAGCGTGACGGAGGTTGCCGTGGTCAGCGATGATCGCGACGTGCCGGGATTCGAGGCCGTTCCTGCCAACGCCACGACGGTCCTCGTTGAGGCGCTTCGCGTTGGCGGACACGACGCGCGACTGGCAGCAGCGCCCACGGTTGCCAGCGGTGGCCCGTTGGTGATCGCGATGTTCGCCGACTTTCTTCCCGGGAAGTCCCGAACGTCGCTATTGCCCGAGACGATCGCCAGCGTGCGGACGCTGATTGAGCAGGCGTCCGCGCTTCAACGTGGGGTAGTGTTGGTTGGACTCGGTGATCCGCGTTTTGCAGCGGCGCTTGGACTGGAGGTGCCGACGATCGTCGCCTGGAGTGGCGATCGCGTGATGCAGCAGGCTGCGGCCCGCGCCTTGCTGCGGTCTCGTCGCGGCTGACGAGCCGCAAAGGGCGAGGCGGAGGCCGTCAGCCCTTTGCGGACGGCTCGATCAGCAATCGAATCAACAGCCAGATCGCCGCCACCAAGCCGAGGACCAACAGGATCGCGAACACGGGCACCGCCCGTCGACGTCGCTCCTCCACCACTTTTTCCGACAATCCGAGGGCCGCCTCGTCCTCGCTCTCTCGCGCGCGCGCGAACTCGGCCTCGAGCGCTGCAGCCGAGGGCAGGGGAGTGCCAAATCTGGGCGTCGGATCGCTCCTGATGGTCCCGTGAGGAATCCGCGCCTCGATGGTGTCGGCCGTCGTGATGTCGCCAAGCGGAAACGTGGCGTACCCGTGCTCGTCGCTTTCGGTGCGGACGGACAGAGCGTCGCCATCGAAGCGGGCGGCAATAACTGTGATGTTGTCCGGGCCGCCACGCTCATTGGCCCGATCCACCAGCCGATGACAGAGCGTTTCCACGTTGCTGATCTCGCTCGCGAGCCGAGCGATCTCTTCGGTTCTCACAAGGCCCGATAGTCCATCGCTACAGAGAATCAGCGTGTCGCCGCGCCGGATCTGCTGGTGGGTGAGGTCGACGGTAATGTGCGCATCGGGGCCGAGCGCCTGCAGAATGATGTTGCGGCGATCACTCGCGTCCGCTTCATCCTGCGTCAGCTCACCGGCTTCGACCAGCCGTTGCATGAGCGATTGATCTTTGGTGAGCTGCCGGGCGTCGCCATCTCGCACCAGGTACGCGCGGCTGTCGCCGACCTGCGCCAGAAACAAACGATCTCCGAAGAGGCCAGCGAGCGTGGCGGTGGTGCCCATGCCGCGATGCTCCGGGTTCTCCTTGGCGAACTGATAGATCCGCGCGTTGGCGGTTTCGGTGGCGTCTCGGAGCGCAGCCGCGAACGCGTCCGCATTGGGGGCACCGTCATGCTGCCACGACTGCTGCAGAGTGCTGAGCACCACCTCACCTGCCATGCCGCTCGCCAGTTCGCCCGATGCCGCGCCACCCATGCCGTCCGCCACGAGAAACAGCAACCCGTGTGCGTCGGAGGCGAGCTCTCTGGGCGTCGAGTCGAACTCAATCGGCGCGCCCTGTTCCAGGTCGGCCACAAGGAACGTGTCCTCGTTGTGCGCGCGGGTGTGCCCAACGTCCGTGAGCGCAAAGACGCGGACGACGACCCGTGGGTCGGCGTCAGCGCGAGGACTGGAGAGGTGCGAGTCAGAGACGGTCACAGCGTCATATGGCGGGCCGGTGTAAACGGAGGACGGTGTTATAACCCTACGGACGGTCGCGCCGCAGGTTTTGCCGAAGTGTCACGTCACCTCGGCTCAGCCGCACAGCAGCATATAAGATAAAGATGGACCACGCTGATGTGCTCGGTCAAATCCGGTGCTGGACGGTACCGCGAACGGTCGCGAACTTGCCCCGGATGCTTACTTGCCTGCGCCTCGCGCCATCTCGGACTTCACTCTGCCGACAGGCGATGCTCCTGAGCTCTTCGATCCTCATGGCGTGCGCGAGTGCTCCGCGAGGGCCCGCGCCTGTGCCCGGAGGGATTCCCGTCGGGGCGGGTGCTGCCGTGGGACGAGCGACCCCGTCGAGCAGAGCTGAGTCGGCACGAACCAGAGACGCCTCCGCCGGCCCGCTTCGGGCGTCTGGGCTGCCGCCGATTCCAGTGGTCCGGGATGCGCCTCTCGATGTGCGGGTCAGGCATCCGATCGAAAACCAGGTGCTCGCCACCCGTGATTCAAACTTCATACTTGGAAGTGTCGGGTCTGGTGACGTCGCGCTCACGATCAACGGCGTTTCGGTGCCGGTGGCGCCCAACGGGGCCTTTCTTGGCTGGGTCGCGAACCCGCCAACGGCAGCGCCGCTCTATGAAGTCGTTGCGATGCGCGGCGCCGATACGGTGCGACGCACTGTGCGTATTCGATATCCAGTGCGAACACCCCTGTTTTCCACGGGGCGGCTGCGTCTGGACAGCGGTTCCGTTCAGCCGTCCGCGAGACATCTGGTCCGCCCGGACGAACTGGTGCGCGTGAGCATTCGTGCGCCGTCGAACGCGGTCTTGTGGGTGGAGAGCACAGACAGCGTCCGGCGGGCGATGGTGCCGCTGGTGCGACAGCAGCAGGCCGCAGTGTTGGCCGGTACTGGCGCGCGCGATCCGGTTGCGGCGGTCACCGCAGCGTTGCCCGCCCCGGCCGACCCGCAGAGCACCTCGTCGGATGTGTCCGTGGTGTGGGCAACCGAGGTAGTCGCGAGTCGAATGGCGGCGGGGCTCCGCATCGTAGCGGTGCGCGGTGCGGATACGATTCGTCTCGCGGTCCCGTCACCTCAGCTTGCCGTGCGGGACGTGCGCAAGCTCGTCATGCTGCGAAGCACATCGTCGGTGGGAAGCGATACGGATCGAGTGGTGAACGCGCGAACGGTGCCCGACGGCACGTACAAGTGGCTTTTGATGCCCGGGACGGTGCTCGAAGTCACTGGTCGACAATCGGGCTTTTCGCGGTTGCAACCCGCCCCGCCGCGGGACGTGTGGGCCGCCAACGCGGATCGGGTGGCGCTTCCCGCGGGCCCGGCCGTGCCACGACGTGTGACTGGCGGGTTGCGCGTGTCACCGGCCGCCGACTGGGTGGATCTGAGTATCGGGCTTGGCGAGCGGCCCGCGTTCCTGGTGGAGCCCGACGGCAAGTCGTTGGTGCTCACACTCTACGGTGTGCAGGCGAATCCGGAGATTTCGCCGATCCTCGGCAACGACACGCTGATCAAGCGCATCAGCTGGGATCAGGTCGGAAGTGATCGCGTTCGCGTTACGCTGACGCTGTCGCGCCCCGTGTACGGCTGGCTGTCTCTCTGGGACGAGGCGCGACGTGCGTTTGTGCTGCGCGTTCGACGCATTCCGCTGATCGATCCCGCGCATCCGTTGGCAGCGCTGACGATTGCCATTGATCCCGGACATCCGCCTGCAGGCGCCACCGGACCGACGGGATTGTACGAGGGCGACGCCGTGCTTCCCGTGGGTGCGCTCGTCGCCGAGCTGCTGCGGGTTCGGGGCGCGAATCCCGTGATGACGCGGACGACGCTCGCCCCCGTTGGACTCACCGAACGTGGCGTCACCGCAAGGCGAGTCGATGCACACGCCTTTGTTTCCATCCATCTCAATGCGTTGCCTGACGGAGTGAATCCGTTCACTGCCAACGGCACCAGCACACTCTTCTTTCATCAGCACAGCGAGCCGTTGGCACGCGTGGTGGAACGCGAACTGGTCGCGCGGTTCGGGTTGCGCGATCTCGGCGTGCACTATCAGAATCTCGCGGTGGCCCGGCCGTCGTGGTATCCCGCGGTGCTCACCGAGGGGCTCTTTCTCATGCTGCCCGAGCAGGAATCGGCCATGCGTGATGTCGGATTTCAGCGCCGCTACGCCGAAGCAATCGTGGCCGGCCTGGAGACGTACTTTCGCGAACTCGTGCGACCGTGACGTCTGAGGTGAGCGTACGCGAACGGGTCTGGCGTGTACTCGCTGCGCCGTTCCTGGTGCTCGGCCTGGCCTCAACGCTGGCGCAGGCGCAGGTCGATCCGCGCGGTCCCGTGCGCACGATTCCCACGCCTCACTTTCGTGTGCATTTCCGCGCCGACTCCGGTGCGGCGTCGGCGACGCTTGCGCGCCGCGTCGCTGGGCTCGCCGAGCAAGCCTATCAGCAGCTCTCGCGCGAGCTGGCGCCGCCGAACGGCCCCATCGACCTGCTGCTGGCCGACAACGTGGACTTCAGCAACGGCTTCGCGCAGGTGTTCCCGACCAATCGCATTGTGGTGTATGCCGCGCCGCCGATTGCGTCGCCCGAGCTACGCTTTCACGATGACTGGCTGCGATTGGTGGTGACGCACGAGCTCGCGCACATCTTTCATCTTGATCGAGCACGTGGCATCTGGGCGCTGGGGCGCCGCGTGTTTGGGCGCAATCCGTTGTTTTTCCCCAATGCGTTCACGCCGAGTTGGGTGAAAGAAGGGTTGGCGATTCACTACGAGTCGCAAGCCACCAACAGTGGACGCGCGGTGAGCACCGAGGCGCCGCTGGTGGCGTGGGCCGCCGCGCGAGACCAGGCGCTGCCTCCGATGTCGAGATGGAGCCTGGCCACGTCGCGGTTTCCGCGAGGACAGACCGCGTACGCGTACGGCGCGCTCGTGATGCAGCGTGCCGCGCTGGCTGCGGGCGACTCGGGCATGCGGCGGTTCGTTGATGCCACGGCGTCGTACCCTATCCCGTTTCTGCTCGATCGCGCATCGCGCGTGGGTTTCGGAACGCGATTTTCGTCGCTCTATCAGACGATGCGTGATTCACTGCGGGCGTTCGCGCAGGTTGTTGATACCGCCGGCGATGCTCGGTGGCGGGTGATTTCGACCGAGGGCTGGTTTGCCGAATCGCCGCGTTGGGTCGGGCGGGACAGCGTGCTATGGGCGGCGAGCAACGGACGTGAGGTCACCGGACTCTACGTTGCCGATATCCGGGAGACCGGTAGCTCGGTCCGTGTGGCCCGTCGCAACGCGCTCGACGTCAACGTGCCGCTCGGCGGCGACAGCACGGTGTTTGCGCAGTGGGATTTACGCGATCCCTACGTGGTGCGTTCTGATCTGTATGCGGGTCGAGGCGCGAACGAGCAGCAACTCACTCGGGGCGCCCGATTGACGCAACCTGACGTGCGGCGCGATGGCGCGATTATCGCGGTGCAGATCACCACGGCGGCGACGCGCCTTGTGCGAGTCGCGCGCGATGGGACGGTGGTGCCGTTGCGCCAGGATGCAGCCACCGGCACATGGGCCGAGCCACGGTGGTCGCCCGATGGCCTGCGCCTTGCTGCGGTTCAGTTGCTGCCCACGGGCGAGCAGCGGGTGGTGGTGATCGATACCACTGGCGCGGTCCAGCAAATTGTCAGTGGGTCACGTGCCGTGTTCGCGGCGCCGGCATTCACGCCGGACGGCGGACGTTTGGTGTGGACCAGCGATCGGAGTGGGCGGATGCAAGTGGAGACTGCGCCCGTCATGCGGCGCGGAGCGCCGGTCGACACGTTGCGTTGGCGTGAACCGCGACCTGACGTGCGGGTGGCGAGCGACGTGAGCACGGCCGTGTATCAGCCGAGCGTATCGCCGGACGGCCGACAGGTCGTGGCGTTGCTCTACCGGGTAGATGGGATGCATGTGGCGGTGACCGCGCTCGACACGTTGGGGCCGATCGCGCGCAATTTGTGGTACACGTCAGAGGGAGTGTCGAGCGCTCGCGTTGGTGCGCTGCAAGCGGACAGCGGTACGGAACGACCGCGTGCGGATAGAGCCTCGGTGGGTGGCGACGAGAGTCGTGCCTACTCGGCCGTCCGTCAACTGTGGCCGAGATACTGGTTGCCGGTTGTTGGCGATGGGCGACTTGGACAGTCCACGTACGGCGTGTCAACGAGTGCGGTCGACATTTTGCAGCGACACTCGTGGGTGGCCAGTGTGGAGCAGAATCCGACGCTTCGCGAATGGGACGCGTCGGCGGCCTATCGGTTTGCCGGGTTTGGTCTTCCGCTGCTGGATTTTTCGTGGTCACAAGAGTGGGACGCGACATTCCGCGTCGTGGATCAGCGGCGCACGGAGTTGGGTTCGATTGCGCGTCGTCGGCGCTTCGCGACGGTGTCGAGCACGTTCTCGCGACCGCGGGTGCGTTCGTCCGTGAGTGGAAACGTGGGAGCACAGTATGAACTCCGCGACTTCACGGCCACCACCGACTCATTGCTCGGCGCGCCGGATGCGCTGTTGCGTCGCGGTACGCGATACCCGCAGCTCTTTGGTGGCCTGAACTGGTCGACGGTGCGGCGCGGTGCGCTCGCGATTGCACACGAGGAAGGCGTGGTCGTGTCCGCCAGCACCTCGTACCGGTGGCGCGAGGACGCTCCGTCGACAGGCTCCTGGCGTTCGGTGGTCACGGGTCGGGCCTACGTGCCGCTGGCGTTGCCCGGGTTCTCTCGGCACGTGTTGTCGCTGCGCGGCGCGGTGGGCGTGGCCGACCGCCGTACCGCGACGGAGTTCAGCGTGGGTGGCGTGAGCGGCGTCGCCGCTGAGCTCCTGCCGGGGGTATCGGTGGGCGACCCTGCGCGGACGTTTCCGTTGCGTGGGGTGGTGTCCGGAGCGCAGCGCGGTATTCGTGCTCTTGGGGCAAGCGCGGAGTATCGGGCGCCGGTGGTGTTGCTTCGTCGCGCGCCAGCACCGTTGACGCTGTTCGCCGATCGCATCTCGCTCACGTTGTTCTCCGATGCCGGACGCGCGTGGTGTCCGGGCTCGCTGGCGGCGCAGGAGTCCAGCGCAGGGCTCTGCGAACGACCGGGAGTGCGGGATGGATGGATCGCCTCGGCCGGTGCGGAGCTCGTGCTCGATCTCGCGGTACAGTACGACCTGCCATATCGACTGCGCATTGGTGGTGCTGCGCCGTACCTCGCGCCGGCAGGAATTCGTCGGGGCGGGTCGGTGTACGTCAGCCTTGGCTCGCTGTTTTAGTCGCGAGAAGCAGTTCGGCGTCGTATCGGTTGGCACCGTGTCATGTGTAAGGAAGCAACTCCGTGCTCGGGATGTGATAGCAGGCAAGCGCGCAGCGAGCGCTCGTCATCACGCCACTGTCACGCCGCTGATGCTCTGTCGGATTGCTGCTGGGATGGTGTGCGTACGCAGTTTCAGAAAGACGCGCTAACCCTCTGCAATTAAATAGTTTACGCCACTGTCTCAGATGTTACTCGAACGGTGGTACTTGAGGAACCCCTGTGGGGTAGGTGTCACGTTTCCGTGACGGTTCTGTCACCGCGCATCACAGTGGATAACGGGGCGGGTGACGCACTTCCGTGATATGCGTATCGCAAACCATTGTTTTTCATTGAGTTACGCGAAGACTTGCGCGGCTTCACGAACGCGGTAACCTACGCGGCCCGCCACAAGCCCGAAGCCGATCGGGGTCGCCCCTCGGATCGCTCGAATTCGCCGCCCGTTCAGCCCGCCCTACGCCAACACGCCGGAGCTCCACGTATGCCCTTTGCCGTTACGCCGCCGGAAGGACCCGTCACACTGTCAAGCAACGCTCGCACGGTGCTCGAGAAGCGCTATCTGGTGAAGGACAAGACGGGGAAGCCCGTGGAGAAGCCGGAGGACATGTTCTGGCGCGTGGCGACGGTAGTGGCGGAAGCGGATCGGCGGTACGGCGCGAGTGATGTTGCAGTGCAGACGTTGGCGGAGGAGTTCTACTTCCTGATGACGCAGCGTCGGTTCGAGCCCAACTCGCCGACGCTCATGAACGCCGGGCGGCCGCTGGGTCAGCTGAGCGCCTGTTTTGTTCTGCCTGTCGAGGATGCGCTGTCAAACGGGCAGGCCGGCATCTACGACACGCTCCGCAGCATGGCTTTGATTCATCAGTCGGGCGGCGGTACCGGCTTCTCGTTTTCGCGCTTAAGGAGCAAGGGCTCCATGGTGCGCTCGACCACCGGCGTGGCGTCGGGGCCAGTGTCGTTCATGAAGTTGTACGACGCGAGCACGGACGCGGTGAAGCAGGGCGGCACGAGGCGCGGCGCCAACATGGGCATTTTGCGGGTCGATCACCCGGATGTGATGGAGTTCATTGCGTGCAAGGAAGACCTCACGCAGATCACGAACTTCAACATCTCGGTTGGCATCACCAGCAAGTTCATGACGGCGCTCAAGGCGGACTCCACGTACGATCTGGTGGATCCGGTGAGTAAGGAAGTGACCGGTCAGGCACGCGCGACTGAGGTCTGGGACAAGATGATCCTCGGTGCGTGGAGAACCGGCGAGCCGGGCGTGTTCTTCATCGACGAAGCGAATCGCTACAACCCGGTGCCGCATCTCGGCGCGTATGAGGCCACCAACCCGTGCGGCGAGCAGCCGTTGCTGCCGTACGATGTGTGCAACCTCGGCTCCATCAATTGCGGCTACTACGTGAACGCGAACGGCGTGATGGATTGGGATGCGTTCAAGCGTGACATCGCGATCAGCACGCATTTCCTCGACAACATCATCGACGTCAACAAGTACCCGTTGCCGGAAATCGATGCGTTGTCCAAGCGCATCCGTCGCATCGGCCTTGGCGTGATGGGCTTTGCGGACATGCTCGTGCGGATGGGCATTCCGTACGACAGCGCGGAAGGCGTCGAGATGGGGCGGAAGGTCATGGAGTTCGTGGACGTTGAAGGCAAGAAGGAGAGCGAGCGCCTGGCCGGCGATCGCGGCCCGTTCCCGGAGTGGGCGCAGTCCATTTTTGGTCCGAACGAGACATGCGCGCGCGATGAGAACGGCGAGCGGATTCGCCCGATGCAGCTGCTGCGCAACTGCAACGTGACCACGGTGGCACCCACGGGCACCATTTCCATTATTGCCGGCTGCTCCAGCGGGCTCGAGCCGTTGTTCGCGGTCGCGTTCATGCGCAATCAGGCTGGCGTGCGCATGCCCGACGTGAACGAGGATTTCGTGGCCATCGCCAAGCGCGAGGGCTGGTACAGCGATGAACTCATGGAACGCATCGCGACCACGGGCTCGGTCAAGCACGCCGAGGTGCCGGCAAAGTGGCAGGCGGTGTTCAATACGGCCAACAACATCTCGCCGGATTATCACATTCGCATGCAGGCCGCGTTTCAGCAGCATTGCGACTCGGCGATCTCGAAGACCACGAACTTCGGCCAGGCCGCCACGGTCGACGACGTCCGCGCGATCTACGAGATGGCGTATGACGCGAAGTGCAAGGGCGTGACGGTGTACCGCGACGGCTCGCGCGACAATCAGGTGTTGAGCACGGGTGCCACCACCGACGCGGCCGCCAAGCGCGACGGAGCACCGGCTGACGCCAAGGCCGAGGCGGCGCTCAAGCGTGAAGTGGGCGCGTTGCAGGGCACCATCGCCGAGCTGCACAACGAGCTGGAGCGCGCGCAGAAGGCGCTGTTCAGCGCGGAGGCCGAGAACGCCTCACGTCGCGCCAAGCGGTCGCGCCCCGAGGTCATGCGCGGTACCACCATCCGCAAGGACACGCCGCTCGGCGTGATGTTCGTCAACATCACCGAAGACGAGAAGGGGCAGCCGTTCGAGCTGTTCCTCAACCTGGGCAAGGCGGGCGGCAGCGCGATGGCCGACGCTGAAGCGATCGGCCGCCTGGTGTCGCTGGCGTTGCGGAGCGGCATTCCGCTCATGGAAATCCATCGTCAGCTCCGCGGCATTTCGTCGGATCGTGCCGTGGGACTCGGCCCCAACAAGGTGCTGTCCATGCCCGACGCGGTTGGTATCGCGCTGGAGCAATGGTGGCGGGAGAAGCAGGGCGTGCAGCAGGATCTCCTGCAGGCCAACCCGCAGAACCCGGTCAGCGCGCTCAGTGCGCCGCAGCCCGTGGCGAGTGTCGTACCCACGTCCAGACCGCCGCAGGGCGCCGAGCAGATGCAGGCGGAGTCGTTCAGTGCCGGCGGCGGCGAAGTGTTCATGGGCACATGTCCTGACTGCGGGAGTCAGCTCGAGTTCGCGGAAGGTTGTGTGAAGTGTCATGTGTGCGGCTTCAGCGAGTGCGGGTGAGGTGGATATGACCCCCACCCAGCGAAATACGCGGAGCACGATGGAACGATTGCTGGCGGTGCTGTTCGCCGGCTCGTTTGGCAGAGTGCGAATCTGGGCCTGATTCCCGGATGACAGCGGGGCGGCTTCTCTCAGGAGAGGCCGCCCCGTTTTCGTTGGCGACGACCAGCACCCGAAGCACTCGCGCGCGCCTCTCGAAACCAACTGTACCCGTCCGCGGTCATTGGCTCGTCGAAGCGATCCTTTTGTATCCACGGCCGAATCACCGGGGTCTCGCATCCCGGGCGTGGTGTTCTCCGGGCTTGTCTTGCCCAGTCGCGGCGCCACCGAGAACGCGTTTTTGCGCGTGACGCTCGATGCACTCGTTCCCGGCGGCATTCTGCTGCTCGTGGCCAGTCGCCCGCACTGGTGTACGCGGTTGCTGCAAATCAAATGGCGGAATCGCAGCTGGACGGAACAGGACGTGGGACTGATGCTGCGCCGAGCGCAGCTGCACCTGCTGGAGACGGTTCGATTCTCCCACGGTCCCCCGAGTCGACCCAGCACGGGCTATGTGATCATGAGGCACGTGGCCCCGGCAATGACGTGACCCGGTGCGCTACTTTCGTGTGTGGCCCGCAACAATCCACACGCGCCCACTACGAAAGCCGCTGGAATTGCTCCACGCCGAGGTGAGCAACAGATCGTTGGCACCATCGCCGTCCACGTCACCAATGCCCGTGGCATCAAAGCCAAGCGTCTCGCCGGGCACACGGCCCGTCAGCGTGCGCAGGACTGATCCATTCCTTCCGGAGTAGACGTAGACCTTCCCGCCCGATTGTGCGACGCCTGAGTACTGCCATGCGCCGATGACGAGGTCGGCGCGCCCATCGCCGTTGAGGTCTCCTGCATTCGCCGCGCCGATGCCGAAGCCGTCTCCGGCCTGCTCGCCCGACCATTGATACAAACGCCGACCGTTGACGCCGGAATGCACATACACTCGGCCCGTCGATTGGCCTTTGGACGCATCGGCAAAGTCAGACGCGTAGATGTCCGGAGTGCCATCACCGTCGACATCGCCCACCAGGGACGTGAACATTGCGCCGAGTGCGCCGCCGCTCGCGTCCGCGTTGATCACGAAGCGTGGCTTTCGCGTGGCCGCATCGTAGACGTAAACGCGTCCTGCAGCTGGAACTGTGCCGCGAGGCGAACCCGCGCCAGGTGCGCCGACGAGCAGCGGAGTTCCCCGCCCGCGTGGGGCGCCAGCGACGATGCTGCCAAGCGCATCGCCGGCCTTCTCTCCATCAAGGGAGAACAGGAGCAACCCGTTGGAGCCGGAAAACACATACGCGCGCCCGGCGCCTTCGCCCGCGACGTTGCTGGCAGGTGCACCGACGATCAGGTCAGCACGGCCGTCGCCATCTACGTCGCCCGCACCGCTGGCACTTCGACCAAAGCCTTCGGCTGCGGCCGTGCCGGCGAGTCGCAACAGGATACGCCCATCGTTCCCCGAAAAGACGTAGGCGCGATTACTGCCCGGCGCGCCGGCGATCACATCGCCAATACCATCGTTGTTCACATCGCCCGCGCTCTCAAGACCGAGGCCCAACGTCTCGCCAGCCTCGCCTGTTTGGGTCCAGAGTCGCTTGCCGGTGCGGGACGAATACACGTACACGCGTCCCGGGCCCGCGGCATTGCCGTTGGCGCCGAATGTAGGAGCCGAGGTGACAAGGTCCGCCGCACCATCGCCATCGACATCACCGATGCCGCGCGCGATCCAGCCGAACTGATCTCCCTTGCTCTCGCCGCGAAACTCATGAATGACGCGCACGGGCTCGACGAATGGCTGCTCGAAATCCGCCGGCTGGAATTGCACGGCGGCGAAGCGGGAGTCGGAGACGAGCGAGGCGAAGTCCTTCGACGTGCGCGCGAGCTCCATGTCAAAAACGCCGGTGCGCTTGAGTCTCCCGAGAATGGATAGTGCGTTGTCCGCGGAGCCGCGTAGGGCATAGATGGAGGCCGCGTTGAACAGCGCTTGCAACTGGAGCTGCGGAGGTTGCGTGATCGAAAGGAATGTCGCCAGCGCCTTGTCCAGGTCGCCTTTTTGACGATACGCATTGCCGAGCAGGAGACGACCAACAACGGCGTCAGGCTGTTGGACAAAGAACGCTTCGAGCAGCGTGATGGCAGTGTCGGGTTGGCCCGCCCGAAGGGCGGCCTGTGCGCGCCCGACCGCCGCTGGGGTTGGCACGGGGCCGCCCTGTGCGTATGTGGTTCGAGCGCTCCAGCAGAGCGCGATGAGCGCGCCGCATGCCCACCGGCGTTGCGGCCGGCATATCCTCACGGAAGTCGTGCTTCCGCCATCGCGACGTTGAACGGATCGCACCAGATGATGACCCACGTGTACTTGGGCGCTCCGGCCGGTAGCTGGAAGGAATAGCTCTGTGCCCCTCGGTTGCTCTTGAGGGCGCCGATGCGCAGGGGCTGGCCGGTGTTCGGGTTGTTGGTGGTGTTCAGGTACACCGTAGGGCCCGGCGTCTGACCGATGGTGAAGTCGCCGGAAAGGTCAAGGCGCGCTGCGCTGACGTCGATGGCGAGACTGACCGTGCCGGTGACGGCATACCCGGTGCGCTGAAGCTGCCCAACCATTCCCGATCCCGACGGCGCCGCGGCCCCCGGCTCGAGCGGCGCGGCGTTCGGCGCGGTGGGAGCGTCATTGCCGCCACACGCCAGCAGGACGGCGAGGAGCAGTACTGCACTGTGGACCTTGGCCATGGTGTTGTTTCCAGGTTCGGAGACTGGGCTCGTGCCGCCGGACCCTCCGGCGCACCTCTCGTATACGGACACGCAGGGAGGACCCAGAGTTCCCGGGTCTAGACGACGGTCCTGCTCTAGTACACCCCGGTTGTCGCGATTTCAGCTCAGGCCGATACCGTCGCTATGCGACTGGGCGAAGCCGGAGTTTCGGCGCTATGCTACGGAATGACTCGTGCTCAGCGCCTTTCCGCCGGTGGCGCGCGTATCGGCATTCCCAGACGACTGAGCGCGAAAATAGCGCGGCGCCAATCGTTCTGTGCCGCCGCTCTTTCGGCCGCGCTCGTCCTCGTGCTGTCAGCCCCGTGCGCGGCACAGCAGAGCGTGGTACGGGCGTATACCGGTGCGACGCTCTTTGATGGGACGACGCGCGCGCCGATTCCCGATGCCACACTACTCGTTCGTGACGGCCGCATCGTCGCAGTGGGAGCGGCGGGGAGCGTGCGGATCCCGGATGGCGCGCAGCGCATACGACTGGACGGCCACTTCGTGATGCCCGGTCTGATCAATGCGCACGGGCATGTGAATGCGCCGAGCGACCTCGGTACGTATGCAGCGTATGGCGTGACCACGGTGTTTTCGTTGGGCGGGGAGCCGGCGTCGGTGTTCGACGCGCGTGCGACGCAGGACGTAGCCTCGCTCGATCGGTCGCGGGTGTTGGTGGCTGGACCTGTGCTCGCCCCCACGTCGGTGGCCGAGGCGCGCGCGCAGGTGGCGGAGCTCGCCGCGCGTCGTGTAGACATCGTCAAGATCCGGGTGGATGACGATCTGGGCAGCGCGGTCAAGATGCCACGGGAAATCTCGCACGCGGTCATCGACGAGGCGCACGCGCGCGGCATGCGGGTGGCGGTGCATGTCTACTATCTCGCCGATGCCAAGGACCTGCTGAGCGCTGGCGCCGACTTCGTTGCGCACAGTATTCGAGACGTGCCCGTTGACGCGGAGTTCGTGCGCGCGCTCAGGTCGCGTGGCATCTGCTACACCCCGACACTGATGCGCGAGGTGTCCACGTACGTCTATGCGACCACTCCGGCGTTCTTTTCGGATTCGCTCTTTCTGTCGCACGCCAATCGTGCGTGGATGGCAACGCTCACCTCGCCCGCACGACAGGAAACGATTCGGTTGAGCCCGAGTGCGCAGCGGTACAAGGCCCAACTGCCGGTGGCCATGCGCAATCTGAAGCAGCTGGTCAATGATGGCGTGACCATCGCTATGGGGACCGACACCGGGCCGCTGGGGCGCTTTCAGGGCTACTTCGAACTGATGGAGCTGGAGATGATGGTGGAGGCCGGGCTGACACCGCGGCAGGCTATCATGGCGGCCACGCGGGATGCGGCGCGCTGCCTGCGACGCGATGGCGACTTGGGCACACTGGAAGCGGGCAAGTGGGCGGACTTTGTGGTACTCGACGCATCGCCGCTGGATCGGATCTCAAACGTCCGACAGATCCGGTCGGTGTGGATTGCGGGGAATTTGGTACCCAGGTAGCTCCGGGGAGGCGAGCGCGCGGACGGGGGCGTATCTTCGCGGGCAGCAACGGTCTTTCCTTTGTGAGGATGTCACATGTCCCAATCCAGTTCTGTCCTGCGTCGCACGGCGGCGACGCTCATTGTCGCGGGCGCGGTGCTCACCGCGTTCTCCGCGCGCGCGGAGGCGCAGACTCCGCCAGCGGTAGCGGCCGCCAAGCCCAGCGAGCCGCCCCGCACGTATGTGGCGGGAGCGTTGTCGGTGCCCAATGCCGATCCGTTTCCCAGTACCTATGTCGTGCCGAGCTCGCGACCGGTGGTGATTCGGAATGTGAACGTCTTTACCGGCGCAGGTCCGCTGATTCGTGGCGGCGCGGTTCTCATGCGGGACGGCAAGATCCTGGCCGTTGGTGCGAGTGTGGAAACGCCGAGTAACGCAGAGATTGTGGACGGCGCGGGTCGGTACGTCACACCGGGTTTGATTGACACCCACTCGCATCTCGGTGTGTATGCCGCACCCGGAACCGCCTCGCATTCCGACGGCAACGAGGCCACAAGTCCCAACACGTCGCACGTGTGGGCCGAACACAGCGTGTGGCCGCAGGATCCGCAGTTTCCGCGAAACCTCGCGGGCGGCGTTACGACGCTGCAGGTGCTTCCAGGCTCTGCCAACCTGTTTGGTGGCCGATCAGTCGTGCTCAAGGTTGTCCCGTCTCGCTCGGTGCAGGGCATGAAGTTCCCCGGCGCGAAGTACGGCCTGAAGATGGCCTGTGGCGAAAACCCCAAGCGTGTGTACGAGCAGCGCGGACCGGCGACACGCATGGGCAACGTGGCCGGCTATCGCGCGGCGTGGATTGCCGCCGAGCAGTATCGGCGTAAATGGGACGCGTGGTTGCTCAAGCGCGAGGGTGATCCGCCGGCGCGGGACCTGGCCAACGAGACGTTGGCCGAGGTGCTACGCGGCAACATCTACGTGCACAACCATTGCTACGCCGCGGATGAGATGATGCAGATGATCGACATCGCGCGCGAGTTCGGCTACAGCATTCGGTCGTTCCATCATGGCGTGGAAGCGTACAAGATCGCGGACGTGCTGGCGCGCGAAGGGATCTCCGGATCGCTCTGGTCGGACTGGGGCGGCTTCAAGATGGAAGCGCTGGACGCGGTGCGTGCGAACATCGCGCTCGTGCATGCGGCCGGCGCGCGCGCCATCGTGCACAGCGACGACCCCAGTGGCTCGCAACGTCTCAATCAGGAAGCGGCCAAGGCCATGGCGGCAGGACGCGCGATTGGGCTGACGATTCGTGATGAAGATGCCATTCGGTGGGTCACGGCGAACGCCGCATGGGCCATTGGTCTCGACGATCGCGTTGGTACCTTGGAAGTCGGGAAGAACGCGGATGTCGTGCTGTGGAATGGCAATCCACTGAGTGTCTATGCTCGAGCGGACAGGGTCTGGATCGATGGCACGCTCCGATTCGATCGTTCCGATCCGAAGCAACAGTGGCGCACCGACTTTGAACTTGGCTACGTGCCGGCGAACGACGGGAGGACGAAGTGATCCCACATATCCTGTTCCGAGCGTGCTCGCGTGGTCGGTGCGCACCCGTGCTGCTGGTGCTGGTGCTGGTGCTGGTGCTCTCGGTCGCAACCACGATTGAGGCCTCCCGTTTATCGGCGCAGTCGCCCGCGCCAACGTCCATCGCCATCACCGGCGGCACCGTGTTTCCGGTGTCGGGCCCCCGGATCGAGGGCGGTACCGTCGTCATCACTGGTGGTCGCATCTCGGCTGTTGGTGCTGGCGTGGCAATCCCTGCCGGAGCCACGCGCATCGATGCCACGGGCAAGTGGGTCACGCCGGGGCTGGTGAACGCGCTCACGACACTTGGCCTCAACGAAGCGGGTGGCCCGTCGTTCTCGGGTGGCTACGATGACACGCGGGCGAAAGCGGCTGACGGCATCAGCGCAAACTTCGATGCGGTCGATGGTATCAATCCGGCATCAACTTTTCTTCGTCCTGCGGTGCAGGATGGCATCACCTCGGCCGGAGTATGGCCCAGCGGCAACTGGTTCGCAGGCCGCGGTGCGGTGATTGATCTGACCGGAACGACGATGCAGCAGCTGTTGGTGCGCCGCAGCGTGGGCATGCTGGTGAACTTTCAGACCGAAGCCGCGGGGAGTGGCGCGCGCGGTGCCATGCTGGCGCGCCTCCGAGAGTTGTTCAACGACGTGCGCCTCTTCAGCACGCGTCGCGTGGACTACGATGGAGCGCGGATGCGGGCGCTGTCGGCGCCGCGTGCGCAATTGGAAGCGTTGCTACCGGTGTTGCGGGGGACGCTGCCGCTGGTTGTGGAAACAGACCGTGCGAGTGACATCCGGGCGGCGCTGGGTTTTGCTCGCGAGTTTGGCCTCAAGCTGATTCTCGTTGGCGGCGCCGAAGCGTGGCAGGTGGCCGCCGAGCTGGCGAGTGCCAAGGTGCCCGTCATGGTGGGCGCGCTGAACAACATTCCGCAGTCATTCGATGCGCTCGGGGCACGACAGGAGAACGCCGCGCTGCTGCGCGCAGCCGGCGTCTCGGTGAGCCTGATCGGGAACGGACCTGGCGATCCGCGCTCGTTCAACGTGCGCAACATCCGTCAGGAAGCAGGCAACGCCGTTGCCTACGGGATGACCTGGGACGATGCGCTGCGGGCGATCACACTGGCGCCGGCGGAAGCGCTCGGTGTCGCGGACGCCGTTGGCGCGCTGACGGTCGGTCGACAGGCCAACGTCGTGGTCTGGGACGGCGATCCGTTCGAATTCTCCACGACCGCCACACAGGTTTACATTCGCGGCGTCCTGCAGCGCGGGCCGTCGCGACAGGATGAACTGACCGCCAGATACCGTACCCCCGGCGCCCGTTAGGCCGGTACAATCGTGCAGCCCTTGAATTCTTCATCGCGTTACGGAGACCACATGCAGATGCGCCGTGTTGCACCGCTGGCGATCACGCCCATGGTGCTTGCCCTGGTTGCTGCAACTTCACTGACGGCGCAGCAACCTGCAGTTCGCGCCACGCCTCGGCCGGCCGCGCGACCGGCGCCGCGGTCCCTGCCGCTCGACGCGGCACGAAGCTTTCCGCTGGATGTGCGCGAAGGCACTTGGCTGTCGCTCGATGTGAGCCCCGATGGTCAGCGTATCGTGTTCGATATGTTGGGCGATCTGTACATGATCCCCTTCGCCGGTGGCGATGCGGTTCGGCTCACCAGTGGCATGGCCTATGACGCACAGCCGCGGTTCAGTCCCGATGGGAAAAGGGTGGTCTTTGTTTCCGATCGCGATGGTGCGGACAACGTGCACGTGCTCGACGTCGCGAGCTCCGAGGTCACGGCGATCACGCGCGGACGCACGTCGGTGTACCTGTCACCCGAGTGGTCACCAGACGGCAAGTACATCGTGGCCAGCAAAGGCGGGTTCCGTGGCGGCCTGCCTAAGCTGTGGACATATCACGCCGATGGCGGGAACGGCATCCAGCTGTACGCCGACCCCGCTGGTGCTGCCCCCGGAACTGCGGTGCAGCAGGCCGGCGCGGCGTTCAGCGCCGATGGCAAGACCGTCTACTACACCCAGCGCACCGGTGCCTGGCACTACAACGCGCAGTTTCCGCAGTATCAGATCTGGTCGTACAACCGCGAGACCGGTGATCGAGAGGTGCAGTCGTCTCGCTATGGATCGGCGGTGCGTCCGACCCTGAGCCTGGACGGCAAGTGGATGGTGTACGGCTCTCGATACGAAGAGAAGACCGGGCTGCGCATTCGCGATCTGGCCACCGGTGATGAGCGGTGGTTGGCCTATCCGACACAGCGCGATGAGATGGAATCTCGCGCGCCCATGGACGCGCTGCCCGGCATGAGCTTCACGCCCGATTCGAAAGAGCTGATTGCCAGCTACGACAACAGGCTGTGGCGCGTGGCCGTTGACGGCAGCGGTCAGACGGAGATCCCTTTTCGCGTGCAGTCCACGGTGGACGTGGGGCCCGAGCTGGCGTTCAAGTATCCCATCTCCGACAGCGCACAATTCACCATTCGTCAGATCCGCGACGCCGTACCAAGTCCAGATGGAAAGCAGCTCGCGTTTGTTGCGTTGGAGCGGCTGTACGTGATGGACTGGCCGTCGGGGACGCCACGCAGAGTATCGACGCTGAACGTCATTGAGGCGGAGCCGACGTGGTCGCCGGACTCGCGGAGCCTGGCCTGGGTGACGTGGACCGAAGAAGGCGGCAGGCTGTACAAGGGCTCCTTCGGCGCGCAGGGGCGCACCACGATCGCCCTGCTGAGTCGGGGAGCCTTCACCATGCGCACCCCCGCCTTCTCGCCGACGGGAACTCGAGTGGTAGTGGTGCAGACCACAGCGCAGGGTCGTCGTGATCAAACGGGTGTGACCAGTCCGACCGATCTGGTGTGGTATCCGGCCACGGCAGCGGGAACAGATGGCAGCGCCGCCACACTCATCGCGCGAGCCGCGGGACGCAGCAAGCCGCACTTCACGCGGGATACGTCCCGCATCTACCTGTCGTCCAACGCAAACGGATTGGTGTCGGTGCGCTGGGACGGCACCGATGAACAGCGTCATCTCCGCGTGGTGGGGCCGGCCGCGCCCTCCGGCACGGATGACCACGACTTGTCGGAACTCGAGCTGCAACGCATCCCGGAGGAGCCGGGCTCGCCGGGCCCACCTGCGACGTTGACCATGATGTCGCCCAATGGCGACGTGGCGCTGGCGCAGATCAATCAGGACTTCTATACCGTGGTGGTGCCGCCGCGGGGCACGCAGGCCGTGGTGAATGTGGGCGACCCGGCGACCGCAGCGGTACCGGTGAAGAAGCTGACGGACATCGGTGGGCAGTTTCCGGCGTGGTCGGCCAATGGGCGTCGCGTGCACTGGTCGATTGGCAACGCGCATGTGGTCTACGATCTGGACTCGGCTGCGGCGCGCGACAACGCGATCGTGGCGTCACGGCGCGACTCCACGCTGGCGGACAGCTTGCGGCCGAAGCCGTACGCGCCGGTTGAGCGGCGCGTGCTCGTGCAGGCCGCGCGTGACGTGCCGCGCAGTTCCGTGATTTTCCGCAACGCCCGTATCATCACCATGAAGGGCGACGAGATCATCGCGCGTGGTGACATCGCGGTGACCAACAACCGCATTGTCGGCGTTGGTGTGGCCGGTGCGGTGTCTGTACCGGCCGGCGCGACGGAGATGGACCTCGCCGGTGCAACCGTGATGCCCGGCTTCGTGGATACGCATGCGCATTTGCGGGCGGAACGCGGCACCATTCATGAAACGCAACCGTGGGCGTACCTGGCCAACCTTGCGTACGGCGTTACGACCACGCGCGATCCGCAGACCGGCACCACGGACGTGCTGACGTATCAGGACATGGTCGAAGCAGGGCAGATTCTCGGGCCGCGCATTTTTTCCACTGGCCCGGGCATCTTTGATCAGGACCAGATCCGCGATCAGGAACATGCACGGTCGATGCTCAAGCGCTACAGCCAGTACTACGACACCAAGACCATCAAGATGTACGTGGCCGGCGTGCGACAGACGCGGCAGTGGATCATCACCGCGGCTCGCGAACAGCGGCTCATGCCCACCACGGAAGGCTCGCTGGACGTGCGTCTGAATTTGACGGAAACGCTGGATGGGTACCCGGGTCTCGAGCACTCCATGGGCATCACGCCGTTAGGGAAGGACGTGACGGGGCTGATGGCGTGGTCGAACCGTACGTACACGCCAACACTGCTGGTGAACTACGGTGGCCCGTGGGGCGAGAACTGGTTCTATACCAAGGAGAATCCGTACGCGGACGCCAAGTTGCAGCGCTTTACGGCGTATGAAGAGCTTGCGCTCAAGACGCGGCGTCGCATGTCCACGCTGCCGGGTGGTAGCACCGCCGGCGGTTGGTTTCGCGACGAAGAGTACGTGTTCCCGAAACTCGCCGCCGACGCCACCAAGATTCTGCGCGCTGGTGGCCGACTGGGTATCGGCAGTCACGGCCAACTTCAGGGACTCGGATACCACTGGGAGCTGTGGGCCATGGCCACGGGCGGCATGACGTCGCATGAGGCTCTGAAGGTGGCCACGTGGTACGGCGCCCAGGCAATCGGCCTGCAGGATGATGTTGGTTCGCTCGAAGTCGGAAAACTCGCCGACCTGTTGGTGCTGAATGCCAATCCGCTCGATGACCTCCGCAACACGGGCACCATTCGTTATGTGATGAAAAACGGCCGTTTGTACGATGGCAGCACCCTGGCCGAGCAGTATCCCACCAAGCGTGCCGGTCCTGACGTTCCGAATCGCCCGATCGCACCCAACACAAAGGCTGGTCGATAATGCGCCCAGCAACTCTCTCCCCTCTGATGCAGACTCTTCGAAACATCGCGCTGCTGGCGGCTGGTGCCGTGTCGCTCGCGCCGTGCATCTCAGCGGCGCAGTCGCCGTCGTCCACGCGGTTGCTCCGCACGCCGAGCGTGAGCGCAACGCACGTCGCGTTCGCTTATGCCAACAACGTTTGGGTAGCGGATCGCGCGGGCGGCGCCGCACGTCGCCTGACGAGCTTTCAGGGACAGACGCAGAACCCGAAGCTCTCGCCCGACGGAAAATGGGTCGCGTTCAGTGCGGAGTACGGCGGCAACACCGATGTGTACACGGTTCCGGTGGAGGGTGGTCAGCCGAAGCGCGTGACATGGCATCCCTCGGCCGATCTGGTGCAGGGGTGGACGCCGGATGGCGCATCCATCGTGTTTGCCAGCACGCGCGCGACGTGGGCGCCGAGCGCCGCACCGCGCTTCTGGACGGTGCCGGCCGGCGGTGGAGTGGAAACGGCCATGCCGATGCCACGCGCGTATCAGGGCAAGATTTCGCCTGACGGCAAGCGCATCGCGTACCGTATGCCAAGCTCTTGGGACGAGGAGCGCCGCAACTATCGCGGAGGTCAGAACCGTCCCATCTGGATCATGGATCTGACGACATTCGACGTGGATACCACGCCGTTCGCCGGCACGAAGGAGATGGATCCGGCATGGATTGGCGACGTCGTGTACTTCCTGTCCGATCGCGATGGTGTGTCCAACGTGTGGAGTTACGACACCAAGGCCAGGAAGCTGTCGCAGGCCACGCAGTTCAGTGACTTTGACGTGAAGTCGCTGGATGCCGGGGCTGGTGTGGTGGTGTTCGAGCAGGCTGGGTACATCCACGAGCTGGATCCGAAAACCAATCGCGCGAAGATCGTGAACATCACTGCGGCGGGCGACTTCCCGTGGATGATGGCGCAGTGGAAGGACGTCTCGTCGCGCATTACGGGTCTGGCGCTCTCCAGCACTGGGAAGCGCGCAGCTGTCGAGGCGCGCGGAGAAATCTTTACGATTCCGGCCGAGAAGGGCGATGTTCGCAACCTCACCAACGCTGGAGAGAGCGCGGAGATTCTTCCCACGTGGTCACCTGATGGGAAGAGCGTAGCCTACTTCAGCGACAAATCCGGTGAGTACGCGCTGGTGATTGCCAATCAGGACGGGCTTGGAACGCCGCGCTCCATCGCGTTGTCCGAGCCGAGTCGTCCGTATGCGCCAAGCTGGTCGCCGAACGGGCGGAAGATCGCGTATCAGGATTCGCATTTCCGCCTCTGGCTGGTGGATGTGGCGACAGGTGTCTCGAAAGTGGCGGACACGGATCCCTACTTCATGGCGGATCGTTCCATCGTCCCGGTATGGAGTCCGGATTCGCGCTGGCTCGTATATCCGAAGCGGCTCAAGTCGCTCATGCGTGCGATTTTCCTGTACGACACCGAGACGGGTGAGAAGAAGCAGGTCACTGATGCCATGGCGGATGCAACGAGTCCCGCCTGGGATGCGAGCGGCAAATACCTGTGGTTCCTGGCCAGCACCAACGTTGGCTTGAACACGTCACTGCTCGACATGTCGGCGTACGATCATCCGGAAACGAAGTCACTGTACTTGATGGTGCTCAGCAACGCGGACGCAGGTCCACTGTTGCCGGAGAGCGATGATGAGCGCGCCAGGAACGACAGCGCTCGTGCGCCCGTTGCGCCTTTGCCGTCGGACTCCGCGCGAACACCTGCAACGCCGCCGCCTGCCGCCATGCGGCCCGTGCGTATTGACTTCGATGGCATCCAGCAGCGCGTGATGGCGGTGCCTGGCATTGCGGATCGCGGATACTCGCTACTGCGCGCCGGGCCAGCGGGCACGGTGTTCTTCTGGGAGCCTACGCCCCCCTCCGGTACCGCTGCGGCTGGAGGCGGGGCGGGCGCGGGCGGGACGATTCATCGGTTTCAGTTGAGCGCGCGGCGCGCAACGCCATTTGTGAGTGGGGCCGTGCAGTACGTGGTCAGCGCGGATGGCAAAAAGCTGCTCTATCGCACGGCGGGAGCGCAGGGCGGCTTGTTCCTGGTGGATGCCGATCGTGCCGCGCCGGCGGCCGGGACCGGTCGACTCAGCGCGGTGCTCCGCACGTATATCGACCCGCGTGAAGAATTCAAGCAGATCTTCGCCGAAGGGTGGCGCAATGAGCGCAACAATCTGTATGTGCAGAACATGCACGGAACAGACTGGCCGGCCATGAAGCGCATGTATGAGCCGCTGTTGGCGCACGCGATGCATCGTGCCGATCTGAACTACCTGATGGACATGATGGGCGCGGAGATCGCGATCGGTCACTCGTACGTGCGTGGCGGAGACCTGCCCGAGGTGCCCAACGCGAATGGCGGACTGCTCGGCGCTGACTTCACGGTGGAGCAGGGGCGTTATCGCATCGCCAGGATTTACGACACGGAGACGTGGAATCCCGAGCTCCGTGCTCCGCTGTCGATGCCCGGCCTGGCCGTGCGTGCCGGTGACTATGTGCTGGCGATTGACGGCGTGGAACTGCGCGCGCCCGAGAGCATCTATCGGCTGCTCGACGGCACAGCAAATCGCCAGACGGTGCTCACGGTCAACTCGCGACCGCTCATGGATGGGGCGCGACAGATCACCGTGGTTCCCGTGGCCAACGAACAGGGGCTTCGCACGCGAGCCTGGGTCGAGCGCAACCGGCGCATCGTC
>JANNEV010000098.1:0-10150 GCA_031379145.1 Gemmatimonadaceae bacterium | reverse complement strand
ACCAGCGCCGCGGCGCCGCGCTGGTGCGGGCCCGGGAGTACTTCGAACAGGCGACCGCCCGCGATCCGCAGTTCGCGCGCGCCTACGCGGGGCTCGGCCTCACGTGGCTTCAACTCGCGGCGTACAGCATCGTGCCATACTCCGAGTCGGTCCCAGCGGCCGTGGCGGCAAGCGAACGCGCGGTGGCGCTGGATTCGCTGACCGCGGACAGCTGGGCAGCGTTGGGATTGGCCCGGTTCTATCAGCGCCAGTGGCGAGCCGCGGATCTGGCCACCGAGCGGGCGGTGCGCCTCGACGCCCGCAGTCCGGTGGCGCAGGCTGTCCGGGCGCGGTTTTTGGCCGCTGTCGGCCGGGTGGACGAGGCGGCCGCCGCCGCGATCGCGTCGGTGACGCTGGATCCGGGGAGTGTGGGATATCTGAACGTGGCCGCGCAGAATCTCGCCATCGCCGGACGGTTCCCCGAGGCGATCCGGTTCGCCAACCGGTACTGGGAGATCGATTCCACGCTGTCGACTGCGGGCTCTGCGGTGCACGTGTTATCGGAAGGGGGGCAAGTCGCCGAAGCGCGCCGGCGCGCCGAGGTGGTGCTCCGTCTGTCAACGGACGCAGGCAACAGTGCGATGGCCATTGCGGTCATCGCGAAGTCCGGCGACCCCGCGCGCGCGGCGACGGTGTTCGCGCAACAGCGCGCCCGCTTTGCTGGTCGCGACAGAGGTGCAGCCTTGTGGACTGCCGCGTGGCTCGCGCTCGGCGATACGGCGCAGGCGTTGGCGGGGATGGAGGAAACTGAGCGACGGGGCCTCTTCGGCGTGGTCTCCCCGCTGGGCAGTCGCTACTACGATCCCGTCCGCGCCAGCCCGCGCTTCGCGGCCCTCGTGCGCAAAGTGGGCTTGGACGTGGCGCTGTTCACGTCGCCCAACGGCGGGCGGGCGCGGTAAGCGGGCTTCGCTCGACTCGCCTTACGGGCGCTTGGGGACGTACCGAACGTTGGACAGCGCGGCGAAGTGGGCGTCCATGGTCCAGATGGTCGCCTGAAACTGCTTCGCCGTCGCATAGATGATACTGTCGGCCAGCGGCAGCTTGTGTGCGACGCCGAGTTGGGCCGCGCTCAACGCGATGCCGGCGTCGAGGGGGGCGACCTGCCCTTGGTGCAGCATCGCCGCGATCTGAAGTGCCGCATCTTCATCCCGTTGTTGCATCACGCGCCGCGTGACTTCGACCAGCACGATCGTGGGTACGAGCAGCGCCTCGACCTCTTCGATCACGGCCGCAAACTGCTCGGCCTGGGGGCCCGCCGCGAAGTACTCAAGCCAGACCGAAGAATCGATCAGGTTCACAGGCGATCCGGCTCACGCACAATCGTCGTGTCGATACCCTCCAAGAATCCGCGCATTTTCCGCATGCTTTGCACGGGAATGAACTCCACCCGATTCTGGTACTGAAGCGCCTGCACTTTCTGCCCAGGCTCAAGCCGGAGCGCCTCCCGGATTTCTCGAGGGATAACGACCTGGAACTTGGGGGAAACGGTCACGATAGCCATGCGAGCCCCATCGATGTGAGTATTGTACAACGATAAGCCGATCGATAGTCGTTCGCAAGCGACAGACCGGGCGATCGCACGCGTGGTGACACCGCCCCGGGTGTTCTGACACGCGATCGCGCTCGCCCTCATCTACGATGGTGCGGGATCGTTCAGTGTACCAAACAATCTCGTTGTTCGTGTTGCAAATTGTACATAACAGGTAAATATTGCATTGCAATATGGAGCCGAACAGTCGATTTCTGCACCCGCCAGCGGGCAGCTTCTTCCTGCTCGGTCCCCGCGGTACCGGCAAGACCACCTGGGCGCGCCAGCACTTTCCCGACGCGCTCACGGTCAACCTGTTGCAGCCCGAGACATTTCGCGAACTGGTCGCGCGCCCCGAACGTCTCCGCGAACTGGTGCTCGGCAATCGCGATCGCCGCGATGTGGTGATCGACGAAGTGCAGCGTGCGCCCGAGCTCTTGCATGTGGTGCACGACCTGATCGAACAACCCAACGCGCCGCGCTTCGTCCTCACCGGGTCGAGTGCGCGAAAACTGCGCCGCGGCGGGGTGAACTTGCTCGCCGGCCGCGCCACCATGCGAAGCATGCATCCGTTCATGGCGGCGGAGTTGTCGGCGTTCGACTTGCGCGAACGATTGCAGACGGGACTCGTGCCGCTCGTCGTTTCGGCGGTCGACCCCGCCGAGACACTGTCCGCATACGTGGCCGCCTATGTCGAGCAGGAAGTGCGGGCGGAAGGACTGGTGCGGCAGATCGGGGACTTCGCGCGATTTCTGGAGGTCGTGAGCTTCTCGCATGGGAGCGTGCTGACCATCAGCAACGTCGCCCGCGAAACGGCGGTCCATCGCAAAGCCGTGGAGGGATATCTCGACGTGCTGGAAGATCTGCTCGTGGCGTTCCGGCTGCCGGTATTCACCAGACGCGCGTCGCGCGCGACCGCGTCGCACCCCAAGTTCTACTTCTTCGACACGGGTGTTTTTCGCGCACTGCGTCCCACCGGCCCGCTGGATCGTCCGGCCGAGGTGGATGGCGCCGCGCTCGAGGGACTCGTGGCGCAGCATCTGCGCGCGTGGATCGCCTACTCCGGCGCGCCGCTCGACCTATCGTATTGGCGCACCCGTACCGGCATCGAGGTCGACTTCGTGGTGTACGGCAACACCGATTTTTTCGCGCTGGAAGTGAAGAACACCGATCGCGTGCGCCCCGACGATTTGCGCGGGCTGCGCGCCTTCATGGGCGAGTATCCGGAGTGTCGTCCCATGCTGCTCTATCGTGGCACCGAGAAGCTGGAGATCGGTGGAATTCCCTGTTGGCCGGTGGCCGACTTTCTCGCACGGCTTCGGCCTGGTGTGGACGCCGTACCGCGGTCCAACGCATGACCGATCTCCGCACCCAACTCCAAACCACCTTGGGCGACGGCTACACCCTCGAGCGCGAGCTCGGTGGTGGCGGGATGTCGCGTGTGTTTGTCGCGCAGGAGCACGCGCTCGGGCGCGACGTGGTGGTGAAGGTGCTCTCCCCCGAGCGCGCTGCGTCGTTGAGCGCCGAGCGTTTCGCGCGCGAGAACAAGCTCGCCGCCGCACTGCAGGACCCGCACATCGTGCCGGTGCTGGCGGCCGGTACCACCAGTGAGGGGCTGCCCTACTACACCATGCCCTTCGTGCGCGGCGACTCCTTGCGCGCGCGACTGATAGCGGGCGCCGTGCCGGTGGCCGTGGCGCTCGGTATTCTGCGCAACATCGCGCAGGCGCTGGCCTATGCGCACGAGCGCGGTATCGTGCACCGCGATATCAAGCCGGAGAACGTGCTGTTGTCGCGCGGTACGGCGGTGGTCACTGACTTCGGCATCGCGAAGGCGCTCTCGGCTTCCAGCACAAAAGCCGAGGGGAACACGCTCACGTCGCTGGGCACCTCCATTGGCACGCCGGCGTACATGGCACCGGAGCAGGCGCTGGGCGATGTGAACACCGACGCCCGCGCCGATCTGTATGCGTGGGGCGTGGTGGCGTACGAGCTGCTCGTGGGCGCGCATCCGTTCGCCGCGCGCACGACGCCGCAGGCGATGGTGGCGGCGCACATCAGCGAAGCGCCGCCGCTCCTGGACGCGGCCCGGTTGGGTGTACCGCGCGATGTCGCCGCGCTGATCATGCAGTGTCTCGAAAAGGACCCGGCGCAGCGCCCGCCGAATGCAGATGCGCTGCTCGCGAGACTGGCGAACGTGCAGACGCCGAGCAGCGAAACCGCGGCTCCGCGGCCCGCACGTTCGAACCGGTCCGTGCTGGCGGCGGCGAGTCTCGCGGTGCTGCTCGGCGCGGCGGGGCTCTTCGCGTGGGCATCGCGCACACGGGACGCGGGATCAGCAGACACTGGCAGCACGGCGTCGACGGATATCCCCAAGACCATCGAAACCCTCGCCGTGCTGCCGTTCGTGAACGTGGGCGGAGACGCCAAGGACGAGTACTTCTCCGACGGCATCACCGACGAACTCGCCAACGCCCTTGGGAAGCTGCCCGGCCTGCGGCTGGCTGGTCGCAGTTCCGCCTTCGCGTTCAAGGGCAAGAACGTGAGCGCGAAGGAGATTGGCCAGCAGTTGGATGTCGCGGCGCTTATTGAAGGCACGGTGCGTCGCGCCGGCGGTCGGGTACGCGTCACAGTGCAGCTCACCAGCAGCGCCGACGGCAAGGCGCTCTGGCAGAACAGCTACGAGAACGACAAGGGCGACGTGTTTCAGGTGCAGGACGAAGTGACGGCGGCGATCGTGAGCGCGGTGTCGCCCACACTCCGCGGGAGCGCGATTGCCGCCGGCGCCGTGGCGAGTCGCGGTACACGCGACACGCTCGCGTACGATCTGTACCTGCAGGGCAACTACCTGTTCGCGCGACGTGATCCGGTCTCACTGCAGCGCGCCATTGCGGCCTACCGCGCCTCCATCGATCGGGATCCAAAGTTCGCCCGTGCCTACGCCGGATTGGGCGGGGTGTACGCCGTATTGCCCGACTACGTGGACACGATCAATGTGAGCGCGACAATGGCGGAGGCGGATGGGCAGGCACGTCGCGCGCTGCAACTCGATTCCACCGTCGCCGATGCCTACATCGTCCTGGGCTCCGTCAGGACCCGAGAAGGACCGAACCTCACGATCGCCGAGGCGAACTACAATCGGGCGCTACGCCTGGAGCCGAACAGTCCGCTGGCGCATTTCCGGTTGTCGGTCGCGGTGGCCATGCGTGGGGATCTCGATTCCGCTTGGGCCGAACTTGGACGGGCCCGCGCGCTCGATCCGATCTCCGCGCCCATCGCGAATCACGAGGCGCGCTTGCTCCAGTACCGCGGCGATCTTCCGGCGGCGCGTCGATCAAGCGAGCTACTGCTGCAGCGCGAAGAGCTGAGCGGCTGGCCACGGGTATTGTTATCCACCACGTTGACCTTCGGCGGCAGTCCGGATAGCGCGCTCGCCACGCTACGACCAATTCTTGACCTGCTTCCCGAAGCCCGAGGCAGCGAGCTCTTTGCCTTGGCAGCTGCCGGACGATGGCGCGAGGCCGAGCAACGACGCGATCAGATGATGCGCGTTCGTGGCCGGAGCGGATGGCGGGATGACCTCTTGATGGCGGCCATGGCCTTCGGCGAGTACGACACGGCGATGGGTATTCTGGAGGCCGCATGGGGTCGCGACTTGTTTCACCGCTTCTACTTCGTCACCCCCACCTGCGACCCGCTCACCATCCCGCTGCGCAACAACCCACGTTTTCTCGCGCTGCTCGCGCGGAGCGGCATGACGCGCTGTAGCAATACGACGCTGGCGAAATGGCCGATCGCACCGCGGCGATGACCACATGACCGATCTTCGCACCCAACTCCAATCCACCCTCGGTGACGGCTACACCCTCGAGCGCGAGCTCGGTGGTGGCGGTATGTCACGCGTGTTTGTGGCGCGCGAGAACGCGTTGGGACGCGAGGTGGTAGTGAAGGTGCTGGCTCCGGAACTCTCGGCGAGTGTGAGCGCCGAACGCTTCACGCGCGAGATCGCCACGGCCGCGCGGCTGCAGCAGGCGAACATCGTCCCCGTGCTGGCGGCCGGCACCTCGGGGGGCGTGCGGTACTACACGATGCCGTTCGTCACCGGCGAATCGCTGCGCGCGCGGATGACGACCGGCACACCGCTGTCGATGGCCGATCGCGTGGCGGTCCTGCGCGATGTGGCGCGGGCACTGGCCTACGCGCACGGACAGGGCGTGATCCACCGCGACATCAAGCCGGAGAACATCCTGCTCTCTGGTGGCGCGGCGGTGGTGACGGATTTCGGAATCGCCAAGGCAATCAGCGCTGCGCGGACGGTGGATGGGCCGAGTCCCGACGGATCGGACGGCACACTGACGCAGGTAGGCAGCAGCATCGGCACGCCGGCCTACATGGCCCCGGAACAAGCGGTGGGCGAAGCGATCGATGCTCGCGCCGATCTCTATGCGTGGGGCGTGGTGGCGTATGAACTGCTGGCGGGCGTACATCCGTTCGCGGGGAAGAGCGGCGCATCGCAACTGATCGCGGCGCACATCGCAGAAGTGCCGCGCCGGTTGCGGGACCTCGCGCCTGCGGTGCCAGCCGAGGTCGCGTCAGTTGTCATGCAGTGTCTGGCGAAGAGCGCGGCCGAGCGGCCGTCAGGTGCAAATACGCTGCTCGAACGGCTCGCCAACGTGAGCGCTCCAAGCGCCGAAAACTTCGTGCCGAGGACGAATCCGCGTCGTCGGACTGTACTCGTCGCTGCTGTCGCCGTCGTGCTGGCGGTCGGAGTTGGTGCAGCGCTCTGGATGACGGTACGCGGGGATACAGCGCGACCGACTGACGCCGGCGTCATCGCTGCAGGTGGCGCGCGCGCGATGAGCGACACCGCAGCCTCCATCTCCGCGCTGGCAGTGCTGCCGTTCGTGAACACCAGCGGCGATACCAAAGATGAGTACTTCAGTGATGGTCTGACCGACGAATTGGCACACGCATTGTCCCGGCTACCGGGGCTGCGGCTGGCCGGGCGCTCATCGAGTTATTCGTTCAAGGGTAAGGCGGTCCCTGCCCCCGACGTGGGCAGGGCGTTGGGTGTGGGCGCGATTGTGGAGGGCACCGTGCGCCGCGCGGGCGATCGCATTCGCCTCACCGCACAGCTCACGAGTACGCGCACCGGAGACGTGCTCTGGAGCGATGCCTTCGAGCGCAGCGGCGCCGACGTCTTCGCAGTGCAGGATGCGTTTACGTCCGCGATCGTCGGCGCGCTCGCGCCGAGGTTGGGCAGCGTCACGGCGGCAACGACACTGAACGCGTCCGGCATCACCGCGCGAGGCACCGCCGACGCGCAGGCGTACGATCTCTACCTGCGTGGGCGATTCTACTGGGCCCAGCGTGGCGCCGCGCCCGGCGACAGCTCGATCAAGTATCTCGAAGCGAGCGTACGACGCGACTCCACCTTTGCGCGCGGATGGGCAGGGCTCGCGCTGGCGCACGTCATCCGACCGAACTACAACCTCGCCGTCGACTTCGACGACGCGTCGGCCCGTGGTGAAGTGGCCGCTCGTCGTGCACTCGCACTCGACTCGACTCTCGGAGATCCGTACGCCGCGCTCGGCTTCATCCAGCTGCGTCGGTTGCACTTCGCCGACGCCGACTGGGCGCTATCCACCGCGCGGAGACTGGAACCACAGAACGCGATCGCCGCCCACTGGTCGGCGCTCTACTTCAGTGCCATCGGCGACACCGCGCAGGCCGATCGACTCCTCGACGTCGCACTGACGCTCGACCCCCTGTCGCCGCCGACGTTGAACACGCAGGGGCTCCTCCGCTTTGAACGTCGACAGTTTGCCCGGGCGCTGGAATCGTACGCGCGCATTGCGGCCATCAGTAAAACGTCGCCGTTCGGCACGACGGCCGTCTGGGTGTGGTCGGGAATGCTGGATAGCGCGGTTCGGAACGGCCGGCGCATCATGAAGACCGGTACGATTCGCGGACGATTCGGTCAGGCCCTTGTTGCGGAGGCGTTCGCCGGACAATGGGCTGAGGCCCGCGCGATTCGCACACGCATTGCGGCGAACGGACCCGACATCACGCCCTACGATCGAGCGATGTCGGAGCTCGTGTTCGGCACTCGCGCCGCCGCTGCAGTTGCGTTTGTCGAGCACATCGAGCACGTCGGTGGACTGGCCAATATCATCATGACCATGTGCCACCCGCCGTTGGACGCGATCCGCGCGGAACCCGCGTGGAAAGCGTTTCTCGCCCGACACCAGCTTAAAGACTGCACGCTCTCGTCACCGTGGCCGATCAGGCCGGTGCCGGCGGCGTTTCGGAATTAGCGGGCTGATCCAGCGCGGCGTAGTGCGTCAGCTAGCTGATCGGTAGCTCCGCCGGTTGCGCCACCACACCACCGAGAGCGCCGCGATGCTCGCGCGTGTGCGCCCAGTCCTCGTCCGAGAGCGGCAGGAAAAACGCCCCCGTACGACGATCTTGCAGGAGCGCACCCGGCTCGCGGTTCGTGTTGGCGGCAATGAACCCGTCCGCTTCGGCGACCATGCGGCGAAAGTGTTGCGCCGCGTCTTCGACACGATAGGCGCCAGTGAAACGCAGATACGCTGCGTCTTCCGGCGTGAGCGTACGGCGCCGGAACTGTTCGAGGTACATCGCCGGATTGAGTCCGGGATTCTTTTCGACGACGGCCCAGATCAACGCCGGAAACGGTAGGATGTGAGTATCGGCGAAAATCGCGTCCACCACATCGCGTGGCTCCCGACGGTTCGCCAGCGCGACCAACTTGTTGATGGCGAGGTCGATGGGATGCAGCATCAGGCCGCCGCCCGCAATTTCGACCAGCGGCAAAAATCGCCACGCCGATTCATGCGCCCAGTCGAGAATCGTGGACTCGCTGCCGTGACGCACCATGGCGCTTACAAATCCTCGATGTTCGGCAAGCACCTCTACCGCATACCCTGCCGCGCGCAACGTGGTCGCGTCCGCGACATAGCTCTGATTCGCGGCGTCGGTGGCGTTATGAAAGAAATCGAGATCGTTGCTGTAGCGTTCGCCGTCGGCGCCCATGTGCAGCGCCGCGCCGCCCGCGAAGTACGACTGTTCTGAACGCTGCGATGCCAATAGTACCAAGATCGCCGCCTGCAGTCCGGTTAGCGGCATGATACGCGCGAGCTGGAGTTAGTCGACATGGGGTACCCGCAGCTGATCGAGGCGGGCAGCGGCGCGCCATCCATCGCGCCCGCCATGTTTACGCAGGCCGTCTGCCACCCACGCTACGTCACCCATGCGAATGGTCAGATCGGGCCGAGCCCACCAGAAACAGGTGACATGATGCCGGCGGTACAGTTTGCGCGCTTCCCGCACACACACCATTGCGCGCGCGCTCGAGGCACTTAGCTGACGCCGGCTTCGTATGCCACCTAAGCGGCCGGCTTCGGCAGTGGTCATGGGGCGAGACATGTCATAACGTAAGCGCTTACGATAGTAAACACAAGTTATAAAACAACTTCCGGAGGATAGAGTGGTACGAAATTCATAACGCGTGGCCGAAGCCAGGCGCGGTCGCACAAAGCACGGCCTAGCCGATGCGCGCGGCACGGCCGACCAACTTCGCGTGGACTATCTTTTCCCGATGACCACACCGCTCCATCGTCTTACCAGTGCGCTAGCAGACCGCTACCGCGTGGACCGCGAACTCGGGGCCGGTGGCATGGCCACCGTGTTCCTCGCGCACGACCTCAAGCACGACCGCAACGTCGCCATCAAGGTGCTGCACCCGGACCTCGGCGCGGCACTCGGCGGCGAACGGTTCCTCACCGAGATCCGCACCACGGCGCGCCTGCAGCATCCGCATATTCTTCCGCTGCTCGACAGCGGCGACGCCGACGGCTTGCTGTACTACGTGATGCCGCTGGTCACCGGCGAAACGTTGCGCGCGCGACTGGAACGCGAACGCCAACTTCCCATCGCCGACGCGGTGCGCATTGCGCGCGAAGTGGCGAGCGCGCTCGACTACGCGCACCGCCAGAACGTGATCCACCGCGACATCAAGCCGGAGAACATCCTCCTGCACGATGGTCAGGCGATCGTGGCCGACTTCGGCATCGCGCTGGCCGTCCAAAGCGCTGGCGGCGCGCGCATGACGCAGACGGGGCTCAGCCTCGGCACCCCGCAATACATGAGCCCCGAGCAGGCGATGGGCGAACGGATCATCGACGCCCGGAGTGATGTGTACGCGTTGGGCGCCGTACTATACGAAATGCTGGCCGGTGATGCGCCGTTTACGGGCGGCAGCGTGCAGGCCATTGTCGCGAAAGTGTTGAGCGAGCGACCCACGGCGCTACGCACGTTGCGCGATACGGTGCCGGCGCATGTGGAGCACGCGGTGTTCACCGCGTTGGCCAAGTTGCCGGCCGATCGGTATGCGAGTGCCGCCGACTTCGCGGCCGCGCTGTCAAACACCAGTGGTGCGACGTTTGCCTCCACGAGTGCGACAGCGCCCGCGCGATCATTCGCACGCGATCCGCGAACGTGGATCACGCTGGCCGCCGTCGCGACGAGTGTGGGTGGCGCGGCCCAGTACGTCATGCGCCC
>JANNEV010000001.1:0-9285 GCA_031379145.1 Gemmatimonadaceae bacterium | reverse complement strand
CTGCTCGTAGGCAGCGGTGGCCGCGAACACGCGCTCGCGGACGCCCTCTCTCGTGAGAACACGCGCGTCGAACTACTTGCGGCACCGGGCAACCCCGGCATCGCCGAGTTGGCGCGTGTCGTTCCGGTAAAGGTCAACGACATCGAGGCGATTCGGGCACTGGCCTTGGAAGAAATCGTCGACCTGGTCGTGATCGGTCCGGAGGCGCCGTTGGCGGACGGACTGGTGGATGCGCTCCGTCATGACGGTGTGGCCGCGTTCGGACCGACAATGGGTGCAGCGACGGTGGAAACATCCAAGGCCGACACCAAACAGCTCATGTTGGCGGCCGGAATCCCCACTGCGCGCGCCGAAACCCATCGAGACTCCGCGAGCGCCAAGAGCGCGGTCCGCGCTCGCTTCGGCACCCCGGTAGTCATCAAGGCCAGCGGACTGGCGGCCGGCAAAGGCGTGATCGTCTGTCAGACGCTCGCGGAAGCCGATCGCGCCATTGATCGCATTCTGGACGAGCGTGCCTTCGGCGACGCCGGCGCAGAATGTCTGGTGGAGTCGTTCATGGTGGGTGAGGAGCTGTCGCTCTTCGCGATCACGGACGGGCGCAGCGTGCTGCCGATGATCGGCGCGCAGGACCACAAGCGGTTGCTCGACGGCGATGAAGGACCGAACACCGGCGGCATGGGTGCCTACGCGCCGGTGTCGCTGAGTTCCGCCGCGCTGGTCGATGACGTTACCGATCGCATTTTTCTTCCGACGCTGCACGCCCTTCGCAAACGTGGGACGCCCTTCACCGGACTGCTGTACGCGGGCCTGATGCTCACACCCGAGGGGCCGCAGGTGGTGGAGTTCAATTGCCGATTCGGTGACCCGGAAACGCAGGCGATCCTCCCGCTGCTCGACGACAGTTTGCTGGATCCCATGCTGGCCGTCGCGCGGGGGTCCCGTATCAACAGCAGGTCGCCCTTGCGGTGGAAGAAGGCGGCGGCCGTCACGACCGTCGTGGCCGCGTCAGGCTACCCGGACGCGCCTGTCTCAGGCGCACGCATCGAGCTGGGGTCCATCGACGACGACCTTCGTGTGTATCACTCCGGAACCGCTCGAGCGCCGGACGGCTCACTCGTCACGAGCGGAGGACGCGTCCTGACACTGACGGCGATTGCGCCGACATTCGAGGCGGCACGGCAGCGCAGCAGTGAGGCCGCGTCCCTCGTGCACTTTGATGGGGCACAGTATCGGCGCGACCTTGGCTGGCGCGAGACGGAGCGACTCAAGCTCGCGCGAGATGAGGCGATGGCCGCTGCCGAGACGCAGGCGCGGTCAGATGCCAGAACTACCTGAAACAGAGACGATCGCTCGAGATCTGGACGCGCACGTCCGAGGGGCGACGATCGTTGCCGTGAAGGTGCCGAGGACCGACGTGCTGCGCGAGGTTGATGCAACGCAGTTGGCGCTCGCCCTGGTGGGCCGGCGCATAGCGCGCGTGTGGCGGCGCGCCAAGCTGGTGGTCCTCGATGTCGATGGCGCCGACAGCGGTGATCAGGCAATTCGCCGGCATATCGTAGTGCAGCCACGGTTCACCGGTGGCGTGCTGCTGGACGACGGCGTGACCACCCCCCGGAAGCGCTCGCGTACGCGGCCGTGTCGATCTTTTTGGATGACGGGCGGAGGATTCACTATCGCGACGTCCGGCGGTTGGGAACGGTGACCCTCATGTCCGCAGATCGTTTCGCAGCGTATTCCGCTGGCATTGGTGTCGAACCGCTTGACGTAGCGCTCGGGAATGCCGAGTTTTCGGTTCTTGTTCGGTCATCATCGCGTGCCATCAAGAGCATTCTGATGGACCAGCGCCGACTGGCCGGAGTCGGGAACATCTACGCCAACGAGGCACTGTGGCAGGCTGGCATCGATCCATCGCGTGCAGGAACCAGCATCTCCCCGCAGGAAGCGGAAGCGCTCCTCAAGGCTCTTCGAGACGTGCTCTCAGCCGCAATCGTGGCGCGTGGTACGAGCTTTCGTGACTATCGCGATGCACTCGGCGAGCGTGGGGGCTTCGTGTCGCAACTGGCGGCCTACGGGCGCGGCGGCCTCCCGTGCCGGCGCTGCGGTCGACGCTTGGTATCAACCCACGCGGTCGACGGGCGAGGCACGGTGTTCTGCGCGAGGTGTCAACGGTAGCTCACCAACGCGTGTTCGCTCGAGGCGTGCGTGACAATCTCCCCGCCTGTCGTGGCCCGGCAGCTGGACTTGGCGGTCGGTTCGGCGGAGGCGGATCTGCAGCAGCTGCGAGACAGAGTCCGTGCACAGGCGCGCAACACGCCTGGCGTGTACATCATGCGAGGTGGACACGGCGAAGTGCTCTACGTGGGCAAGAGCACCAAGCTGCGCACCCGGCTGCTTTCGTACTTCCGACTCCCGTGGCCAGCACACCGGCATGCTCGGATGCTTCGCGAAACAGCCTCCATCACGTGCGAAGAGACGCCCAGCGAGTTCGCGGCCCTGCTTCGGGAAGTGCGGTTGATCCGCACTCACCTGCCACGGTACAACATCCGTTCTGCCCGGCCGCTGGACAAATGGTGGATGATCACGATAGGTGCTGGCCCGGTGCCGCGACTGCGTGTGCAGCGGGCCAGTGCCACTGCGCGGAGCGCTGGCCGAGCCACCGTGGTTGGCCCGTTCGCCAGCCGTCGTCCGCTCGTGGACGCGATTCGGGTGTTGAACGATGCGCTCGGCCTTCGCGACTGCTCTGAGCGGGTGCCAATGGTACTCCGAGACTCCGGTGACTTATTCGACGCCGTCAGCTTTCCGGTGCTGGCGCGCACGCCAGGGTGTCATCGGTTCGAGACGCGGCGCTGCCTGGGCCCGTGCGTGGGCGCCGTCGGCGAGTACGAGTACCGCACGCAGCTCACACGGGCACGGGCGGTGTTGGAGGGTCGCGACGATGCGCCGCAGCAGCAGCTCGTTCGGGAGATGAGCGAGGCCAGCGCCGCGCTATCGTACGAGCGAGCTGGTTGGTTGCGCGACCGACTCACCGCGCTGCAGGGGTTGGAAGAGCAGCTGGCGCGCGTCCGGGACGCCGTCACGCGGCCGAGTTTCGTCTATGCCGTGCCCGGGATTGACGACGCCGATCGACTATACCTGGTTCGCCACGGTCGCGTCCTGACCGAAGCCGCATGCGCAGATGCGGCGGCCGTCAGTGTGCTTCACGCGCTGTCGCGCGAGACGTCGCCAGTATCGCACGCAGCGTCGGCCGACCAACTCGACGAGATCCTCATGATCGAACAGTGGTTTCGGACGCGCCCCTCTGAAGCGGAGCGGACGGCAACAACGGTTGTGGACGCGCTCCAATCGCTCGTGCGTGGCGACGGCGGCACCACCGAATTCTGAGCCAAGCGCCGCGCGACCGGTCGTCGCCGAGCGGATAAACCGAAAGACCCGTGAGCCACGTCGCGCGCATTTTGCGCTTGGTAGGGCGTGCCGACTCCTCATCGTACTTCCCGGTCGATTCGTGCGGCTGCGTCCCAGCGGACCCGCAGATTGCTGCGCTCGGCTGCTCCGAACTGCATATTGGACGTTCCGTCGCCTCCGTTCGTGGAACCGACGTGTGCCCCTCTGCCGTCATCGGACCGGTCAGGCATGAAGTCGAGCGACGCACCGAACGAAAACGATCCGGATGGCCTGCGTTCAGCCGGCTCGTTGGAGTCGCTGCTCGATCAGGTGTACCCGCAGCTGCGTGCGCTGGCGGGTTACCTGATGCGGGGTGAACGCGGCGAACATACGCTGCAGCCAACCGCCCTGGTGCATGAAGCCGTCCTTCGGCTGCTTGATCAGGATCGGGTCGAGTACGAGAATCCTCGACATCTGATTGCGCAAGCTGCTGCCGCGATGCGGCGCGCCCTCGTGGACCATGCGCGCCGCCGGCACGCCACGAAGCGTGACGGTGGCATTCGTGTCCCCATGCCCGACTCGCTGGCCGCACCCGACGACAACGACCTGGATCTGCTCGCGGTCGATGAAGCAGTGCAGCGCCTGGCCCAATTCGACGCGAGGCAGGCGCGCATCGTCGAATTGCGGTACTTCGCTGGTTTGGACATCGCGGAGACCGCGGCCGCATTGGACATCTCGCCAGCGACCGTCAAGCGTGACTGGGTCATGGCTAAAGCCTGGCTCCAACGCGAAATCGGACCATGAGGTGACCAGGACGTCTGATGCGCCCGAATGGGATCGAGTGAAGCACTGGTTTAATGAGGCGCTTGAGCAGGATCCAGCCACACGTGAAGCGTTTCTCGTGGAACAGTTGCGCGATGCACCGGCCGTCGCCGCCGAGGTCCGCAGCCTGCTGGACGCGCTGACCGAAGGCGATCGGCGTTTTGAACCGTCGCGCGGACCACTGCCCGCGGCGACGCCCCCGGAAGGGGCATTGGCGATCGGTGCCGATATCGGTGTGTGGCACGTGCTGCGCGAGATCGGGGCCGGGGGGATGGCAACGGTGTACGAAGCGGTCCGGCGCGACAAGGACATTCAGAAGCGCGCAGCGCTGAAAACGGTGCGTGGTCGAGCCAGCGACGCCCTGCGCCACCGTTTCGCCCGTGAGCGCCAGATTCTAGCAACGCTGGAGCATCCGAACATCGCCGCCCTGTTGGATGGTGGCACGTTGGCCGATGGCGCGCCCTGGTTTGCCATGGAGTTCGTCGAAGGGCAGCGTATCGACCGGTGGTGCGCGGAACGGCGACTCGATCTCCGAGCGCGCGTGCGTCTGATGTTGCAGGTTTGCCGCGCGGTCCAGTATGCCCACAATCGCCTGGTGGTCCATCGCGATCTCAAGCCCAGCAACATCCTTGTGACCGGCGACGGAACGGCGAAACTGTTGGACTTCGGCATCGCCAAGCTGCTGGCCACGGTGGAATTGGAAGATGCAACGGCGACCGGCGCACTGATGATGACCACGGACTATGCCAGTCCGGAGCAGCTACGCGGTGATCCGATCACCACGGCGAGTGACGTGTACTCGCTGGGCGTGGTCCTCTTTGAACTCCTCAGCGGCATGCGTCCGTTCGAGATGCGCGGGCACGGGCTGCGTGAGTTGCGCCGCCTTGCCGATACCGAGGCGCCGAGTATCGCGGACGTGATCAGCGAACTCTCGGCGCGCCAGGCAGGCCTGTCGGATGCAGAACGTCTTCGCGCCGATGTTCGCGGCGACCTGGCGGCGATCATCGCGAAGGCGTTACGCAAGGAGGCTGCCGAGCGATACTCGTCGGCAGAGCGCTTTGCCGATGACCTGGTCGCTTGGCTGGACTCGCGACCGGTCAGTGCGCAGCCCGACTCGACCGCCTACCGTGTCAGGCGACTCGTCAAGCGCTATCGTCGATCCATTTTCGCGGGCGTCATCGTGCTCGCTTCGAGTCTGGCTGTGGCCGCCGTGCTCACTTTGCAGGAGCGCCGCTCCGAGCTGCGGCAACGACTCGCAGAACAACGGTTGATCGAGGTGCGCACGCTCGCGAAGACGCTGGTGTACGACGTCAATGATCGTCTGGCCGACGTACCTGGGGCAACGGCGCTGCGCGCCGCAGTCGTGCGAACGGCGCTGCAGTCGTTGGACCGGGCGTCCACTGACGCACCGAGCGACCCAACCCTGATTCGCGAGTTGGCGTTCGCGTATCAGCGCGCTGGCGATGTGCTCGGGAACCCAACGCAGGCGAACCTTGGTGATCTGACGGGTGCGCTCGCGGCGTACGGACGGGCGGTTTCCCTCGCACGGACCCTGGTGGCCACATCGCCCGCCGACGTCGACGCACTGTGGACGCTTGCGCTGTGTACGGAAAAGGCCGCCGACGCCGAGGCGCCATCGGGTTCGGTCACGCTCGCGCTGCAACACCAACGGGAATCGCTCGCGCTGTTCCGACAAGTCGCGCGCACCGATTCCACGCGCACCAACTACCTGCGAGCGGTCGCGGTCAGCGCGCTCAAGCTCGGGGATCTACTTGGACATCCCGCATTCACGAACACCGGAGACACGGGCGCGGCCATCGGCGCGTACCGCGAGGCGTTCACCTGGTTGGCGCAGGCCGCGTCCCATGGAGACACGACGTTTTTCGTCCGGCGTTACCGCGCCGTCGTGTCCGAACGACTCGGGCGCCTGCTGCAGGAACGGCGAGAGTTCAACGAAGCGCGCTCGTTGCTCGACGAATCTCTGACGCTGCGTCGATCGCTCGCGATCGAGAGTCCGAAGAACACGCAAGTGCAACGCGACCTCGCCATCGCACTCTACGTGCGATGCGGACTGTCGTTGGCCGAGTCGCATCCGGCGGGCGCGCTGGAGAACTGCGAAGAATCCCTTCGAATCCGTCGAGCCTTGCTCAAGGATGATGTCCAGAATAGCGCACTGGTCCGTGGCATGGGTATCATGCAACGACGTATGGGCGAGGTGCGCGCGCAACTCGGCGATACCAGCGCCGCGCTCGTCGCCTATGCGGAATCGATCGACCACTACGAACGCTTCTTCGGTGGTAAGGCCGGAGCGATCAACGATCGACGTGACTTCGCATACACGTTGCTCGAGCGCAGCGATCTCGCCTCGGCGGGCCGGGCGCGAAATCTCGAATTGGCACAGCGGAGTTTGCGCGAGGCATTGGCGTCGTTCGACTCCATCCGCGTCAGGATTCCACTCACCCCAGCCGACTCGGCACGCATCGCGCTGACGAAGCAACGACTTCCCGCGTCCGCGCGGCTCGACTGATTCGCCCGCTCTACGGCTTGATGGCACCGGCCGCACCGGCGCGCCGCGGATCAGCACCGGCAGTAACCGTCTTTCCATGCATGGTGACCGCCGCGCCATAGCCCTCGCGCAGCTCTCCTCGCATGGACACCATGCTGATCTCGTAACCGAGACTACGCAATTTGGCGATCACGTCCGGTGAAAAACCATCTTCCATTTGGATGGTGTATGGCACTGGCTGCGCCGCCGGGCCGCCGCGCGCAGCGGCTGTGGGCAGCGCACCGCCTCCTCCCGGAAGGAACCGCGGCAGCTCCAGTGCTTGCTGTGCATCGAGTCCGTAGTCGAGCACGCCGAGCGTCGCCTGATACACCGCCGACGTAATCCAAGCGTTTCCGGCGGCGCCAACAGCGAGCACGGGGACTTTGCCCTTGAAGACTATGGTCGGAGCAAGCGTGCTTCCATGCCGCGCAAACGGAAGTCGCGATCCGTATTGGGTGGGATCCGTTCCGTACGAGGTCAACTTGTCATTGCTCAGAAAGCCCAGACCGGGCGTGACGTAGAAATTTCCACCCCATGTCCCGAGTGTCTGCGTCACCGCGACGGCATTGCCATCGTTGTCAGCCACCGCGAACGCAGTGGTACCTGCGGCGTGACAGACATCCACTTCGACGGCGTGATCGTCACCGCACGGGGATTCCGGTGGTGCGGTTCTGGGCGCAGCGGGAACGACAACGGCCTTGAGACAGGCCAGCGTGTCACCACGCACGTCGCTTGGCCGAAGTGCTTTCTCCGGGTTGTAGCACCCCCAACGCACGCGAGCCGTATCCTTGTCGATAATCGGCGCAACGTCGACCGGCCACATGGCGGGGTCCGCAATGCGATTGCGCGACGAGGGTACCAGGAACCACGCCGTGAGCGCCGCGTGCAGGGTGGCAGCGTCGTCGCTATACCTCTTCGGACTTGGAAATCGCTCCAGCAGGTTCAGCCTCGCGATCAACTCAGCCCCGCCGCTCACCGGTGGAGCGCTGGAGAACACCGTGTAGTCGCGATACGTGCCGCTCACCACATCACGTTCCGGCGCAAAGTAGCGCGCGAGGTCACTCAGCTTCATGGCGTTGCCCTTGCCGCGCAGGTCATCAACCCACTTCTTCGCGACGTCCCCTTTGTAGAAACCGTCCGCACCGTTCGATGCGATGCGCTCCAGCACCCACGCGAGGTCCGGATTCCTGAGCGTGTCCCCCGCCTGCAACGGCTTCCCCTCACGAAAAAAAAGCGCGCGTGATCCCTCATACTTGACGAAGTGTTCGCGCTCTGTGGCCAGCGTCGTCGCCAGACCCTCGCTCACCACGTACCCTTCTCTCGCCGCGCGAATCGCAGGTGCCAGCAGCGCCTTCCACGCGACTTTGCGGCTGCCGTATCTGGACCACGCGGTGTGCATGCCCGCGACGGTGCCCGGCACATTTACCAGTACCGGTCCATCCACCGGATAGCGCCCGTTCTGCAAGAGCGAGACGTTCGAAAGACCGCCCTCTTCAGGTACCCGACTCATGAATTCGATGAGTGTCGGCCTCGCCATCCCCTTGAGCGTGATGAGCATCTCGCCGTAGCCGGCAATGCCGCTCGCGTCAGGCTCGACCACTCCGAGTGCGAAGCTGACCGCCACAGCCGCATCAACGACATTGCCTCCAGCCTTGAGGACTTCGAGGCCTGCCGCCGTCGCGACCGGGTGCGCGCTGGAGACGCCAGCGCGCCCCACCGCCGGAGTCCGTAACGCCGGACGGTCGCGCAGCATCGCAGCGATGTGTCGCTGCAACTCGTCGTCACTGCTTGCGGCGATCGCGCGAGGCCGGTGACGCTCCCTCACCCCATCCCACAGCGTGCGACGCTCCGCTGCATCCGGTTGTGAGAAGTACAACCGACTAGATCTATCCCAGACGCGATCAAACGCGTCGGCATTGCGCGCGCCGCGATTTCGTGTGCCGGACAACGCGATTGCCTCGAGACCTCCGTCTGGCGCCACGGGGGCGGACAAGAAGAAGAGTGTCTCCTTGCCGTCGAAGCGCTCGGTGTTTCCACGGTCTCCGATCCGGTCGGGATCGCCATTGTATCCGACCACCACCTCGTCATACTCCGCAATCGCGAGCGTTCGGCCATCGGGTGACCACGCCAAATCCCCGTGATGCGACGAGACAAAGTTTGTCCAGCGTCCATCAGGGGCCGAGACCCACACGCCCGAGCGTGAAGCGTGTGCAATTCGGTCGCCCGACGGCGACCAGGCCAGTCGCTCTGCCGCCCGATCGCCGTTGGCGGTGACCTCTTCGGATGAAGCGATCGTGCGCACGAGCACGCGTCGACCCGCTTCCGATGCCACGATGTAGGCAACACGCGAACCGTCCGGCGAGAACTCCGGGGCGAATTCCGCCTGCTCGCGAGAGTTCAGACGTGACTCCGTTCCGTCGGTCGCACGCATCCAGATTCGCGACGCATTGCCGTTGCCGCGTACGAATGCGATTCGTCCGTCCGCCGCAACCGTAGGTGCGGACTCGCCGTCGCGAGTCTGGTGCATGCGGATGGGA
>JANNEV010000626.1:0-21131 GCA_031379145.1 Gemmatimonadaceae bacterium | reverse complement strand
TTGCTCGAGGACGCCTCATGTTCGAGCATTGCGCTGTTGTTGCCTACCTCGACGTACGGGAACGTGTGCGCCCCGCACGCATTGCCTACCAGCATGGAGTCGCACTGCGTGTAGTTGCGGGCGCCTTCCGCCTTGGGCAGGATCTGCACTTTGCCGCGGTAGCTGTTCTGACCGTGCATCGCCGAAATGCCTTTGGAGACGATGGTCGACTTCGTGTTGCGTCCGATGTGGATCATCTTGGTGCCTGTGTCGGCCTGCTGACGCTTGCTCGCGACGGCCACCGAATAGAACTCACCGACACTGTTGTCGCCCTGCAGAATGACGCTGGGATACTTCCAGGTGATGGCGGAACCTGTCTCCACCTGCGTCCACGACACCTTGGCGTTCTTCATGGCCTTGGCGCGCTTGGTGACGAAGTTGTAGATGCCGCCCAGTCCGTTCTCGTCGCCTGCATACCAGTTCTGCACAGTGCTGTACTTCACCGTGGCGTGGTCCAGCGCCACGATCTCCACGACGGCGGCATGCAACTGGTTGGTGTCGCGCTTGGGCGCCGTGCACCCTTCGAGATAGCTCACCTGTGACCCTTCGTCGGCCACGATGAGCGTGCGCTCGAACTGCCCGGTCTCCGCGGAGTTGATGCGAAAATATGTGGACAGGTCCATCGGGCATTTCACGCCCTTCGGGATGTAGCAGAAGGAACCATCAGAGAACACCGCGCTGTTGAGCGCGGCAAAGAAGTTGTCGCTGTATGGCACCACAGAGCCCAGGTACTTCTGGACCAGCGCCGGATGCTCTCGCACCGCTTCGCCAAACGACATGAAGATGATGCCGTGCCTGCCCAGTTCTTCCTTGTACGTGGTCCCCACCGACACCGAGTCGAAGACGGCATCCACGGCGACGTTGTTCAGGCGCTTTTGCTCGGTGAGCGAGATGCCCAGCTTGGCATACGTCTCCAGCAGCGCCGGATCCACGTCATCCAGCGAGCCAAGCGGCTTGACCGACTTGGGCGCTGACCAGTAGCTGGCCGCCTGATAGTCGATCGGTGGATACTGCACATTGGCCCAGTGCGGCTCGCTCATGGTCTGCCAGCGACGAAACGCCTTGAGGCGCCAATCGAGGAGCCATTCCGGCTCGCCCTTTTTCGCCGAAATGAAGCGCACCGTGGCTTCGGAAAGCCCCGGTGGAAGCGTTTCCGTCTCGATGTCGGTCGAGAAGCCGTATTGGTATTCGCGATTGACCAGCGCGTCGATGGTCGAACTCATGCCTGCTCCTGTTCCCACGCCATGATTGCCGTGCGCGCGACCGTCGCGTGCACAACGCCGTATTCACATCGTCCACAGCCATCCCGTCGGTGCTGCCCGCGTACCAACGGCACTCCCACCAGCTGCTCCAGAAACTTCGCCTCGACCTCGCACACCTCGGGAAACCGCTGCGCGATCTCTCGAACGGCACAGTTGTGAATCCGGAGCGTCGTGCCTCCAGTTCCGCTGTCCGTACGCTCCAGCACGGACTCGGCCATGTATCCCTTGGCCGTGAGCAGCTCCGCCACGAGTGCGACCCGCTCCCCCACTGGTAACGCACGGAGCACTGGACCCGCCTCGTCGGCCAGTTGCTGCCACTCGGTTTCCAACACGCCCGTGACGGCCTCGTCCCCGCGCTGAGACCGTAGCGCGTCGAGCGCGGTCGACAGCACGGCAACGTAGCTGCGGGGAAACAACGCTTCGCCCGCCGCCGTCAACGCGTAGCAGAACACCGGAGCGCCGATTCCCCGGATCTCGCGAGAATAGCGCACGAGTCCATCCTCTTCCAACGCCTTCAAGTGTCGCCGAAACGCGTTGGCGGTGAGGCCGAACTGGTCGCCCAGCTCGTGCGCGGTCAGCGGTTGCGCCTTCTTGAGCGCAACCAGCAAATCCGCGCGAACCCCGCGAAACCCCCCGAGCGCCCCCACTACCGCTTGCATGGGGACAATATAGCTCGGCTTTATCTAATACGTCAACGAAACCGTTGACGAAGTCGCCTCCGAACACGGTTTGACCTCGCCCGAGCCAGCGTGTGAGAAAAATCACGCGAATTTTCGGGCGTTTTGCCGGAACTGTGGTTGCGAAGGGCGGATATTCGTGCTTGCCTAGGAGCAGTTCCGCCACACATGCTTGATTGTTTCGTCGGCACCGGGCGCTGACGGCAATGCTCCCCACCATGTCTCCCCCCCTCGGAGGCGACGCTTTCTATGCGACTGACCGCCATAGCGGCCGGAGTCGTCTTGCTGATCGCGCTGGCCGCACTTTGGCGGGCGAGCCGGCTCAATTTGCGTTCCATCGAGCGCGACGGGTTGTCCAGATTTCGCGACAGCACGCGTGGGCGCTATCCCGAAATCCTGCTGGAACAGTTGTACCGCTACCTCGCCGAACGCCACGGCGTGGTGGAACCGCACTATCGCGTCTCTCCATCGGATGATCTCGATCGGGTCTTCGGGCTTGGCGGCCTGGATCTTGAGGACGCCGTGTTGGTGATCGCGGACCGGGCCGGTGCACGTTTGCCAAAGGCGCACGAATTGGATGAACTCAAGAGCGGGGTGCGGACCATCGACGACCTGCTCCGGTTCCTTGAACCGTTCTTCCGACCGGAAGTGGTACGCGGCTGAACGCGCGCGTCGGCACGGCACTCCAACGGTGGCTGCTGCCGATCGCGTTGATGCTCGTAAGCGCCTGTAGTCGAGGCGGAGCTCGGCCGGCGGTCGCTCCACTCCCTGCATCGCCGGTATTGTCCCCCACGGCGCCGAGAACGCTTGGCGGTCGACCCACGTATCAGGGCTCGCGCGATTCGGCGTGGACGGACGAGGACCTCGAGGCGCTTTGGCAGCGCCAGCTCATGGTGCCGGTCGACGGCATCGACCGACGAGTCCTGCGCAATGACTTCGAGGCAAAGCGCGGAGGGGAGCGGTTGCACGGCGCGCTGGATATTGCGGCACCAAGGCTCACGGCCGTCCTCGCTGCCGATGATTGCGTGATCGGGCGCCTCTTCACGGGACCCGTGGGTGGGATCGTCATCTACGCGTCCGATCCCGACGCGCGCTTCGTATACTACTACGCTCACCTGCAGCGGTACCGGTCCGGCCTGGCGGTGGGTGATCGGGTCGCGAAGGGAACGGTCCTCGGCTACGTTGGCACAACAGGGAACGCGCCGCCGGACCTGCCGCACTTGCACTTTCAGGTGATGAAACGTGGCCTTGGACGGGCGTGGTGGGATGGACCACCGATCAATCCATTCTTCTTCTTTGCCTTCGACGGCTATCGACTGTGAGTCCAGTCGACGCGTCTGAGCATCAGCGAGTATTCGCATGGGTATGACATGGGCATGACTGGAAAAGAGCGTGCAGGCCTGCGCTCAGAAGCGCACCACCTTGAGGTCAAGGTCCACATCGGACATCAGGGTGTCACCCCCGCAATTCTCGGTAGTCTCGAAGATGTGCTTCGCACGCATGAACTGGTGAAACTGCAGGTCGCCAAGGCTGGCGAGCTCACCGCCAAAGCGGCGGCGGCGCTTGTCGCCGAGGCGGCATCGGCGGAGGTGATCCAGGTCATCGGTCGGACTTTTACGGTGTTTCGGCACAATCCAGAGCTGAAGCGGGGAGCGCTGCCGCCGTGGCGCTGACCGCCGGACGCCCGCCCTTCACGCGCACGCGGCGCGCCTTGTAAGCCGCGACGTCCCCCCGCTATTTTCCGCCTCTCACTCAGCCCCAGTCGTCCGGGGCGCGCCCGACTCGAGATCTCTGCCATGCCATACGTCATTACCGAAGCCTGCATCTCCGTCAAGGACAAGTCGTGCGTCGACGTCTGTCCGGTCGACTGCATCTACGAGGGCGCCGATCAGCTGTACATTCATCCGGACGAGTGCATCGATTGCGGCGCCTGCGAGCCGGAATGCCCAGTCACCGCGATCTTCCCTGAAGAGGACGTGCCGGTGCAGCTCAAGAGCTTCATTGCGCGGAACAAGGACGTCTTCAAGGAAGAGACGCCACCGGGTCGACCCACGCGCTAGTTCGCGAAACCCGACCGGTCACTGGCCCCGCCCGAGATCTCTCTCTCGTGCGGGGCTTTGTCATGAACGGCATACCGCATGAACGACATACCGCGTCAGGTCAGGCCGGGAAGTAGTGGGCCTTGATCCAGAAAGCCACGCCCAGCGCCACGTATTGGAGAAACGTGCTCCGCTCGCTCCAGATGGCTTCCGCCCAGTCGTGCTGGCCTTGCGTACTGTTCGCCGGCGGGCGGCCGAACCAGCGAGGAGTACGCTGCTTGTAGGCCAGATACTCCTGCCCGAAAATCGACTCCAACACGCCTTCCTCGTACCGCACAATCAGCGTGTACTCGATGGCGAAGATCACGATGGCGACTGGCACAAACCAGAACACGCCGGAGGCCACCGTGAAGCCAATCCATGCGAAAAAGTTGCCGACGTAGAGCGGATTGCGACACCAGGCGAACGCACCGTAGGTGACCAATCGTTGCACGTCGCGCGAGCGACGCCTGGTGACAGTGCCAGCCGCCGCCACGCCGGCCGTCCGAATGATCTCGCCGAGCAGCACGAGCACGAGGCCAATGGTCCACGTGCGCACGGACTGCGCGCCTGGCGCGAGCAGCGGCACGAGCAGGAAAGGCACCGGCAACCAGCCGCGATTCCTGAAGAGAATCTGGCCGACGCGTGCGGCTGTCGAACGTTCGGAATCCGAGATGCTCTCGGTCATCGGCGATGGGACTGTGAGTGGGGACGTTTCAGTATGCGCGCGTCGTGATCGCTGCCAGGAAATCTGCCAGTGCGTGTGTGACCGCAGCGGGTCGCTCAAGGCATGACAGGTGACCGGCGCCGTCAATGACGTCAAGTTGCGCGTTCGAGTCTTCAGGCAGTACGGCCATGATGGACTCGGCGTCGCTCAGCGGCGTGATCGTGTCGACCTCGCCGACCAGTACAAGCGTGGGAACGGTAACCGTTCGAAGCGTATCGTGTGAGTCCGGACGGTCACGCAGCGCGCCCAGGGCGCCAACGATGCCCTCGACGGGCTGGCGCGCCATCATCGCGCGCACGTACGCGACCAGCTCCGGTTGCCGTTCGCGCGTCGTCGCGCCCAGCAGCGCGGGGAGCTGGCGGTCGGCGATGGCACCCGCACCGGACTCCTGCACGATGCCGATGGCGACGTCTCGATTGCCACGAGCGACGTCGCTGTCGGCGCCCGCCCGTGTGTCGCACAGCACCAGCGCACGCACGCGCGTCGGGTAGTACTTCCAGAGGGCCATCGCGATGTAGCCGCCCATCGACAGTCCACAGATCACCGCTGACTCAAGATCCAGGACGTCGAGCAGTCCGATCACATCGTCGGCATACTGCCGCATCGAATACGGACCGGTGACATCGGATTCACCGAAGCCGCGCAGGTCGGGCACGATGCACCGCACGCGCGGCGCCAGCGCATTGACTTGCTGGCTCCAGAGGGAACGATCGAGCGGAAATCCATGCAGAAACACCACCGGCGTGCCGGTCCCGTGGTCGTCATACGCCAGGGTGATGCCGTGGACCAACGCCTTCATGATTGCCTCTTCAGAGTTGCGGTTGTTGACGGCAGTCGCGTGTACGGAGAGGTATCACGCATGCCCCCGTCGCCGTCGGCATCACGATCGTCTTCCGATGGCCGCGAGTCGGACTGGTCCGTCCCAGACTGCCGCGCCGCGCGATGCAGCGCCCGCTCGCGTTCATTCTCGCGCTCCGCGATCATCCGCAGCGGCACCAGCACCGCTGCGGTGAGAGGCACGGCCACCATCAGCCCCACGAAGCCGAACACCAGCGTCATGAGCGCCTGCGCGATGAGCGTGATCGCCGGCGGCAGGTCCATTTCTCCGCGCATGAGAAACGGAATCAGCAGGTTGTTCTCGACGAACTGAATGCCCCAGTAGGCCACGAGCACCGTCGCCGCCTTCTCCGGCGAATCCACGAAGCCCATGATGATGGCCGGCACGGCACTCAGAACCGGCCCCACTGTCGGGATGAACTCCAGCAAGCCGGCGATGAACCCCAGCGCGTACGGGGCTTTCACGCCGAGCAGCAGGAGAATCACGGTGCTGGCCGTGCCGATGGCGACCATGGCGATCAGCTGCGTCACCAGCCACTTCCGCAGCACCTTCGAGATCTCGCGCAGCACGATCCGCACGTACGCACGGGATGAGGCCGGCACAGTACTGAGCAGCCAGCCGCGATAGACTTCCGGTTCCGCGCCGATGTAGATGGACAAGAACACCATCAGGACGAAGGCGCCGAACACCGCAATCGTGTTGGAGACGAAGGAGAGGAAGTACTTGCTGGCGCCCGTCAACGCACCAGTCAGTTTCGTGCTGATGAAGTCGGATTGCGGTGGACTTCCCGTCGGCGCCGCCGTGGGAAGTGTTGCCGCCGGGGCGTTCGATACGGTCGGGCTGATGGGGGATGCCGCCGGCGCGACGGCCGGCGTAGACGCGCCTTTCAGTAAAGAACCCCACAGCCCGCCGCGCTTTGAATCCACCCACCGCTGCAGCTGCTTGACCGCGGCGGGGAACTCCTGCTGGAGCTCTCGCCCCTGCTCGACCAGCGTCGGCGCGGTCCAGGCCAATCCCCCACCGATAAGGCCAAGCGTCCCGAACACGATGAGTGCCGATCCGACGCCGCGTCGGATTTTCCATCGTTCAAGATGGTCCACGCCCTTGGCGACGGCCAAGCCGAACAGCGTGGCAAGAAAAACCAGGAACACCAGCGAGTTCACGGCCCAAAACAGCTTGAGACCGAACCAGACGGCCAGTACGGCGAGCGCGGCTCGCGCCACATTGCCGACGCGCCACGGTGATGAATCCACCGGGGGTGGGCCTATGTGCGGAGCCGACGGCAACACGGGCTGTGATTCCTGCTCTGGGGAAGCCATAAGCGCCGAACTCTCGGTCACGGAGGGACTCCGAGCAAGGGGGGGAGCGCCGGTTCCGGTGAAATCCGGGTTGGCTCCATGTCGAGGGGGCGCGTGGTGTAGCTTTCGCGAACACATGCCAGCTCCCGCATTTCACTATCTCGACACGCCCGAGTCCGTGGACGACTTCCTCGGCACGCTCTCGGGGACTCGCGCCATCGCGCTCGACACCGAAGGCGCGAGCTTTCACCGTTTCATCGATCGCATCTACCTGCTGCAGCTGTCGACGGACCAGCAGAACGCGGTGATCGATCCGTTGCCGATCGGCACACCAACGCGACTCGGCGCACTACTGGAAGATCGCGACATCGAAGTGGTGCTGCACGATGCGGACTACGACCTCCGGCTCCTGCATAAGGACTACGGCTGGAGTGTCACGCACCTGTTTGATACCCGGGTGGCTGCGCAGTTACTCGGTATCCGAGCCTTCGGATTGGCCGCGCTGCTGGAGCAGTTCTTCTCGCTCAAGCTGGACAAGAAGCATCAGCGCGCGGACTGGAGCATGCGTCCGCTCACGGCGGATATGCTGGACTACGCGTCACACGACACGCGGCATCTGCTGGGATTGCGGGACCGTCTGCGCGACGCGTTGGAAAAGAAGGGCCGACTTCATTGGGCGCAGGAGGAGTTTCAGCGCGCCGAGGGCACGAAGTGGGATGTCGAGGAGCCGGATACGAGCTTTTTGCGCATGAAGGGTGCGCGCGATCTCACGCGTCGCGAACTGGCCCGCCTGCGTGAACTGGTGCGTTGGCGCGACGGGATCGCCGCCGAGCTGGATCGGGCCACCTTTCGGGTCGCGGGCAACGAAGTCCTGCTCGATCTGGTGCGTCTGGCACCCACGGCGCGCGAGGCATTGTTCGCCGTGAAGGGATTCCCTCGCGGCATGACAGATGCGCGGGTGGTGGAGGCATTGCAGGCGATCGCGCGCGGGAACGCTGTCCCAGAGGCGGAGTTGCCAAGGTTCGCCAAGTCCGCGCGATGGGATCGCGAGCCCGACTTCGACGACCGCGTGGCTCGCCTGAAGACCGTTCGCGACGCGATGGCGGTTGAGCTCGACCTCGATCCAGGCGTGCTCTGTTCTCGCGATCGCATGGAGGCAGCGGCGCGTCGCAATCCCAGGCATCGGGACGACTTGTTGGAAGTGCCGGAGTTGCGGCGTTGGCAGGTGGAGGTGCTCGGAGACGGCTTTGTCGACGCGCTCGCCTCGTTTCAGACGAGCGGTGGTCCGCGGAAGCCGAGCATGTCCACGCTCGCGGCTGACAAGGCGGCGTCGAACGGCGCGTCGCGCAGTGCGGTGTCCACCTCACCGGGGCACGCCACACCAGGACGCGTCGAGGATGCCTCGCCCTACAAGGCGGGCGGCTGAGCTCGACCGATCGAGGCGCTCATGTGTGCACTGCAGTGCGGGTAGTGTGGAGCGAGCGCTACGGTTTGGGTCAGTTGACGGTGGTGCGCCACAGCAGAGACCGGCGGATGCCTGTGGCTTCGCCTCGCGCTTGAAGCGGGCCATGAGCTGTAAGTCACTGCCAAATAGCAGTTTACACGCGGCAGCCGGCCGATGTCCGCGATTTGGTGCCCGATGATTCATGTGGCATGAGGACTGCTCCTATGGCTGGTGTCCGCCGCCGCAGTAGCGAGCGGACGGGAATCCCCAGCCCCGGAGTGCGACATGACGTCCGCGATTGTTCTTCCCTCGATGACTCGGCCCCGCCACGCGCTTTCCACCTACGCGTCGTTCGCCCTTTTCGCAGCCGTGGCCGATCTGGCGTCGAAGTTCGCGATGTCTCGCGCGCTGGTCCCGGGTGATGTGCATCCGATCGTGGGGCGCTTTTCCCTATTGCTGACGTACAATCTTGGGGGCGCCGGCGGCGTGACGGTGGGACCGTACACGTGGCACGTGAATGTGCTCGTGACGGCGCTCGCGCTCACCCTGATCAGCGCAATCGTGCGGCAGCTCGCGCAGGTGGATCCACGTTCAAGTGTGGCGCTCGGGCTCGTGGCGGGCGGTGCAATCGGCAACATGGCCAGCATGCTCTTTGGCCCAGCAGGTGTCGCGGATTTCCTGGCCATTCGCGTCTCTCCGGAGACGACGATAGTCATGAACGTTGCGGACGCAGCGCTGTGGGGCGGCGCATTGCTGCTCGTGCCCGTGGTCAAACGATTGGCCGCAGCCATCCGCGCTGAGCGGCGCGAACCCGCTCGTCGCCTTGTTCGAGTGTGAGCACGTTGCATCGGAACAGGCAACCAAGCCATCGGCGCTGAACGACACGGGCCCGAATCTACGAGAGGTGGATTCGGGCCCTGGTGCAATCACTTACTCGCCGTTGCTTGCCGCTCGAGCTAGAAGCCCATGTACGCGCGAACTCGCGGCTCGATACGTTCCGGCGTCCACGGCGGCGACCAGACGAGATTCATCACGACGTCGGTGACACCCGGGATGGTACGAAGCTGCTGCTCCGCCTCGCCCATGATCTCGGGGCCGGACGGACAGCCAGGCGATGTGAGGCTGATATCGACCTTGACCACCGAACCTTCCACGTTGACCTCGTAGATGAGCCCGAGGTCCACAATGTTCAGGTTGAGATCAGGGTCTTTGACTCGTCGCAGGACGAGTCGGGCTCTGTCCGAAGAAACGACACCGTCATCCACCGCAGGTGACAGCGCAGTTCCCTCCAGGCCAAGAGACATCGACGCTTCTGGCAGTGTGTCTTCGGTCATGCGTTCCTCCATGCCGGAAACATAGCAGGTGTTGAAGCGGTCAGCGCTGCTTGCGGCTGGATGACACCTTCGCTGCCGGTCGCTTCTTTGCCGGTGAGGCGGGTGGCCGCTTGTTGCTGGACGATGCCGCCAATCGGGCGCTGCTCTGCTTTTTCGCCGTTGCGGAGGTGACACGCTTGGGCGTGCCGGCAGCCGTCGTGCTGGAGGACGCTTTGCCTTTGGAGGACGCCCCGGCGCGCGTTCCCTTGGCGGTCTTGGCCGCCTTGACGGCCCTGGCACGCTTCGCCGCGAGCGCTCGACGTCTGGCCGCCGCGCTCCGTGCCCGGCTGACGCGTACCGGCCGGTTCCAGTCCTGGGCTTTATCGGCGCGGAAGCTAACCGGCATTGCCAGAACACCGGATGGATCATCCATGACCGCCAACACGGCTGCATCGGCAAGGTCGTTGCGCACATCGGCGATGACTTTGGACGGGCGTCGTGCTCGCGCGGCGTGAACACGATTGGTGAGCAGGATGACAAACATGTGTCGATCAGGATCGATCCAGAGCGATGTTCCTGTGAAGCCCGTGTGGCCGAACGCTCGCTCGGACAGGTACTGACCGCAGCCAGCGCCGCCGGCGCAGGTGTCCCAGCCCAGCGCGCGATGTCCTGCGGAACGCCGGGTGAACAAGGCGACCGTGGAATCGGCCACAACGCGTGTGCCATTGTACGAACCGCCATCGAGCAGCATCTGGGCGAACACCGACAGGTCGGCGGCCGTGCTGAACAGACCCGCGTGTCCGGCCACGCCGCCCAACGCCCACGCGTTCTCGTCGTGCACTTCTCCACGCAGCGGGTAGCCGCGCGGAGGTGCGATCTCCGTTGGCGCGGTGCGCTCGACGTCGACTGCATCCAAGCGGAAATGGGTGTCGGTCATGCCTAGCTTCTCGAACACGTTCCTTCGCAGGAAGACATCGAGAGAGACTCCGGATGCGGCCTCGGCTACGAAGCCGAGGAGGTCGGCACCCAAGTCGGAGTACTCATAACAGGCTCCGGGCGTGCACTGAATGGGGGCATTCAGCACGGCCTCGCGGGCCTCCGCGGGTGTGTTGGCGATGCGCCACAGCTCCCGGCCCGCGGGCAACCCAGCCCGGTGTGTCAGCAAGTGGCGAACGGTCACGAGGTTCTTCATCCCGCCGGTAAACGTCGGCAGGTAGTGCGAGACCGGCGCGTCGAGGTCGATCTTCCCCTGATCGAAGAGCACCATGACGGCGGTGGTGGTGCCCACCACCTTGGTCAGCGAGGCCAGGTCGTAGATGCTGGTGGTGGACGAGACCGACTGCTTGCCACTCCAATCCAGTGCGCCGAAGCCGCGAGACCAGACGTTGAATCCGCGCCGGCCCACCACCACGGCAGCGCCCGGATATCCTCCCGCATCGAGCCCACGTTGCACGACCCGGTCGATCGTGGAGAGGCGAGCGGAAGACATGCCCACGGCCGACGGCTCTCCTGCGGGGAGTCCGTTTGACGGGAACCCGACGGGAGGGGGCACGTGCAGTGCCAGCGCGACGGCGACGAGGAGGAACAGAGGGGACTGCCCTGCGTAGGGAGTGGAGAATGCTCGATGGACGCGATACGCATCTAAGGCGGCCAACCCAGCTGAGTCAAGCTACCGTCACATCACAGAACCCTGCAGCGGTCCTGTTGGTGCCACCTTATCCACTTCAACATCCACCTCCACCACGATCATGCCATCCGAAGGCAACCCTCGGACGGGGCGCTGGTGACAGATTCGATGGAACCCATGGAGACCGACGCCGCCGTAGTCAGACGAGCGATCGAGGGCGACGAGCGTGCCATGCGACTGCTGTGGAATCAGCATGCCCCGCATGTGGACGCCGTTGTTCGCCGACTCGCTGGAGATCCGGACCTTGCCGAGGATATCGCGCAGGAGGTCTGGATCCAGATCTTTCGTGCGCTGCCCTCGTGGCGCGGGGACGCGAAGTTCAGCACGTGGGTGCATCGGGTGGCGATCAACCGGGCGCTCAACGCCTTGCGTCGGGTGAAACGGGTGGCAGCCCTGGAGACGGGGATCGAAGAGGACTCGGCGTCCGTTGAGCAGGATGGAGAGCGCAGCATGCTGGCGGCGACGATCAGCGAGGCCACCCGCCAATTGTCGCCGGGCGCGCGCACGGTGTTTTTGCTGCACGACGTGGAAGGTTACACGCACGAAGAGATTGCCGTCGAGTTGGGAATTACGAGTGGTGGATCCAAGTCGCAACTGTTCAAAGCACGCGCGAAGCTTCGCCGGCTCCTCGCGCCGCTTGTTGACGTACCCGAAGCCGGCCGGACGGAACGCAGCTATGCATCACCTTGATCCTGTACGTATCGCGGCTTTTGATCACGAGTCTCCGACCACGGAGGAGCTCGCGCATCTCGCTGCGTGCGCCGTGTGCCGTGACGAACGTGACGCGTTCTCGACCTTGCGGCGCGTTGCCGTCACGGATGACTCCGCGATGGGCGATGCAATGTCGCCGCGATTGACGAATTGGGAGACGCTTTCGATCACACTGCGTCGTGAAGGGTTGCTGACGTCGGCATCTGACCATCGGGTGCCTGAGGCGCCGCTGGTTGTGCGAGCGCTCGATGGCAGCGGCGAGCGTATCGCTCGCGACTCCGTTTTGGCGACGCCTCGCGCTGCGGTGTCGCGGGCGCGTGCGTTCCCGTCGTGGATGCGCAGCGCGGCGGCCGTGGCGCTGGTGGCTGGCGGAGCGGCGTTGGGTCGCGTTTCGGCAGGTGCGAGCGCGCTCCCGCTTGGCTTCGCGGCGGCCGGTGCCAACGTCTCGGTGCCGGTCGGTGATGCCTCATTCGCTTCGGTGGCGCAGGCCACGGCGGTCCTGGGTACGGCACAGCGCGAGTATGAGCGCGCGTCGCTCTGGCTTGCGGCCAACGACTCCAGCGTGCGCGACTCGGATGTCTATCGGGCGCGCCTCGCGGCGCTGGATCAGATGATGGCGGCTTCGCGCGCGGCATTGCGCGACGCGCCGCAGGATCCGGTGCTGAACCACTATTTCCTGGCGGCATCCACGGCGCGGGAAGCCACGCTGCAGCAGTTGGGCGGCACGTTGCCGGTGGACAAGACCCTTGAGGGGTACTGAGCGAGCCATGTCTGAGACCAGGCGAACCCGGAGCCGGATGACACGTCGGCGGTTGGGCGCGACCGCACTAGCGACCGCCTTCGCGGGCGTGGCCAGCGCGACGCACGCGCAGCAGGGAACGGCGCCGTCACGCGCGCGCGTATCCGGCGCCAGTGCCATTGCGAGCCGCTGTGCAGAACTGACCTCGTCGCCAACGAAGTTGCTCGAGGCACCGGAAGGGCGCGCGCTGCTGCGGTTCAAGCGTGAACTTGATGACGCAGCAGTGGTGTTCGACCAGCGAGCAGACTCGGGTCGTCGTGGCGACATGCAGCGTATTTCACAGGTGCAACGCGGCGTGGATTCGCTGATGCAGATTTTTGTTCGCTTGGCGCAGGTCGATGGCGCCGACGGGCGCACGTTCACCATCCGTCGCGGCGACAGCGTTCGGGTGATGGTGAACGAGGGAGTATCGCCATCACGCGTGCGTCCGCCCGGCGACAGCGTGCGCATCGTGCTCAACGGGCGCACGCGCGACGTGTTTGAGGTCATCGACGGCACGATGCGCTCCCTGAGCCCGGCGTTCGAAGCGCAGATTCGTGCGCTACAGCCGCAGATCGCCGCGTTTTCTGAGGCTGCGCGTACTGCAGTGTCGCGCAGTGCGGCTTCGCGCACGTCGTTTCCGATGCGTGCCGCCGCGCCGTCCGGATGGCTGGGCATGCATCTGTCGGAGTCCAAGATCACGATCATGTCCGCCGAGGGCCCGCTGACCAACTACTGCGATTATCCGGTGATTGAGGCCGTGGATGCGGGTTCACCCGCGGAGCGGGCCGGACTCAATGCCGGCGATACCGTGGTGGCGTACAACGGTCGCGACGTGCGCACGCAGGTGGTGAACTATCAGGAAATGCTGGTACCGGGACAGGTGCTGCGTATGCGCGTCAAGCGCGGCACTCGTCTTCGGGACATACCGGTCACCGTGGGAACCCGGACCGCGAACGTGACGGTGGTGCGGACGCCGTGCGAAGCGGGAACTCCCTGCGAGAGGCCGGGACAGTTCAGTTTCTCCCCGTCTGCGCCGCCGAGGCCGCCACTGCCGCCGACGGTGTCGGGCTTCGCCACCGCTCCGCAGGTGGAGCTGGTGATGGCGGGCACCGGCATGGCGGTGGTCGCCGGTGCGCAGCTCTCGGTGGTGGACGATGAGTTCGCGCAGAGTTTAGGGGTGGAACCCGGGCTCCTCGTCATGCGCGTGCCGGCAGGTACGCCTGCCGCTGAAGCAGGGCTTCGCGCGGGTGACGTGATTCGCGCCGTGAATGGCGTGCCTTCACGCGATCTCACGTTGTTGCGTCGCGCCTTCGGTGTGACGAGCGTGCGCGAAGTGAAGTTGACCGTCAGTGCCCGCGGCGCATCGCCCCGCATCCTGACGTTGCGCTGGTAGGTGTCACGTCAGGCGATGACGCGCATGTAGTGACACCCGGCATCCTGCGCGGCGGACACCGCAAAGATGCCGTTGGGCATGAGGTACGCCCCAGGAATCAGATGCCTCCGCATCTCGGCCATTGCCGCGTCCTGTGTCGGAAACGCCGCGGGATCTTTGGCCCGCAACGCGCGCCCGACGGCGCCTAACGCCCGGTTGCACACCAGCACGATTGCGCCCTGCTCGATGAGCCGAGTGAGCGTCGCTTCTGCACCGGTGTACGAATTCTTGTCCGTGCTGGCGTAGGTCAGAAACGGATTGCGTTTGGCATTCGGTTCGCCCGTGCTCGGGTCTTTCAGCTTGCGCGCTTCGCCCAGCGCCAGGCGATCCCACATGACATCGTCGAGCGCCATGACGGACGCAGCGTGACGCAGAATGAGCACGGGAGTGAATTCCCGATCGGCCGTGTTCAACGCCTGCTTGTAGCCGGCGATCGCCGATGCCGCGTAGGACAGCGCGGCCCCTTCGTAGATTTCGGGTGCGTCGTAGGCGGTTTTGTAGCGGCCCAGCTTCTTGTTCCAGCTCATGTCCCACTGGGTGGCCGGCGCGGGCGCAGCGGCTACGCCGCCAGCCGCCGCCGAGCTCCCGGCTGCTGTCGCGCATCCGGAGAGCAGCGCGGTGCCAGCCACAGCCACGCTGGCGCCGAGCATATCGTGAAGGAACGCACGGCGATCCGGGTGTTCCGGGCCGGCGATGGCGGGGCGGGAATCGGACATGGGTCGACGATGGCGAGGCGTGAGGATTCGACTACACCCCCGAATCTACTTCACCGACCCTGCCGGCACCGAGTAGAGCAGTCGAACGGTCGCCCGATCGGCTTCGGTCAGCTCGCGCACTCGGATGCGTGCCGACATGATGTTGTCGGGGCTCAGCGAGTGGTCGAGGCCGAGCAGGTGGCCCACCTCGTGGAGGGCGATGGCCCGCATTTGCGGCGCGGAGACCGCGCCGCCGCCGGGATGCGCGATGCCCAGCATGATATCGCTGGACACGAGCCAGAAGGCTTCATTCCGACTCCACACGGTCTTGCCGCTGATGCCCGCCGAGAACTGGGTCACGAAGCCGACGCGCACGTCGGCGGTGGTGGAGTCGGCGATAAACGTGAAGTGTACCGGGATGCCCACGTGCACCCACGTGTCGAACGCATCGCGAACGGCGGATACGAAGTCCGTGTTCCAGCCGTCGAGCAGTTCCGCCTCTGCAATCCAGACGCGAAGCGGACGAGTGCGCCGATCGGGCCACCGCGTCACGGCCGAGTCCCGTGCGACGATGAGATCGTCGATGTATGTACCCGTGGCGCCGTTGCTGAGCCGGATGCGCAGATCGCGTGGGTCGAGACGCCGCGCCGCGTCCTCGGCGACAGGAGCGCTCGCCACGACGTTGACGTCGGGGCTGATCGTTCCGAACGAGGCCGCCTCCCGCGCGGAGGCGCGTACGGCATTCGCCGCAGCGAGCGTGCTCGCCGTGCTGCTGGGGTGGTCGCGCGATGCAGCGAGTGCCTGTTTGCCAATGAACAGCGCGAGACCGGCGACACAACACACAAGCAGGGTCTCGGCGGTCTTGAGCACGGCGCGTCAGGGGTCGGGTGGTTGCTCCGCGACAAGGGAGTCCGTGAGGAAGGCGTCCACAAGCGCAAAGAATTCGAGGGGCGATTCCCAGAACGGGTTGTGCCCAACGTCGTCGAGTAGCTGCAGAGTGGCGTTCCCCAACGTCCGCACCGTGCGTTCCGCTTCGGTGCAGGGGAGGATGTCCGCCGCCCCGTGGACGACGAGCGTTGGCGTGGGCAGGTCACGCAGCAGGGGAGTCCAGTCGTAGCCATCGCGACGCAGCTGCGCCGACACTGCAGCGCCTGTTGCGCTCGTTCCCGTGGGCGCAGCAACGGACGCGGCGAAACTGTGGTCGGCGAAGTAGGCCGGAAAGAACGCGCGCGCGTATGCCGCGTGATGCGCCAGATCAGGCGCACGAAGCAGCGTCGGCGACAGCGCTGCGAGCGCTTGCCGTTGCGATCCTGCGAGTCGTGCCAGCGCGGCATTGTGCAGCGGCGGTAGCCAATCGCCGCGTACACCAACGGCGCCCACCAGCACGAGCCGACGCACGGCTGCGGAATCGGCGGCCGTTGCCAACAGTGCGATGCCTCCACCCCACGAATGCCCCAGGATATCCCACTGCGCGATGCCGAGCGCTGATCGAAGTGCCACTGCATCGCCGGCGTCGAATTCTATGCGAGATGCCGCGGAACCGGGCGCGGCTGGCGTCGCACCTCTTCCGCGTTGGTCGTAGAAGACGAGCTGGCGACGCGCGGCGAGCGGGGCGAGCGCCGGCCACAGCAACTCGTGACCGAAGAGCAAGCCGCCATTGATGCAGAGCAGGGGCAGCGCATGCGGCACACTCGGCGTGCGGTAGACGGCGAAGTCCAGTCCTCGTGCTCGCACGCGCACGCGCTCGAGCGGCGGCCGCTGCGGCAGCGTACGACGAAACGCGAGATACTGCTGCAGCTTGGTGCTCACGAACTCAGTCAGCGCGGACGAACGCCTGCGCGACCTGCTGGTGGAGTGCAGGAGCACGGGAAGGAGCGATTCGTCACGTGATCACCGTCGGGGTGTCGCGTCCCGTGCGCCGCCGTAGCTCGGCCAATTCCAGCGCGGCGTCAATGAGCGGACGGAGCGCATCCTGCACCTCGAGATCGAGACCGTCGGCACGTGATTCGAAGGACTCAATGTAGAGACGCAGCGTGGCGCCCGACGTGCCAGTCCCCGACAGGCGAAAAATGATGCGCGATCCGTCGGTGAAGCAGATACGCAGGCCTTGGCGTTCGCTTGTGGAGCCGTCGATCGGATCGAGGTACGCAAAGTCATCGGCGCTTTCCACGACTCGCGATGCGAGTGTGGTGCCTGCCAGCTGCGGCAGAAGGGAGCGCACGTGGGCGTACAGACCGTTGGCTGCGTCAGTCGGTACTTCTTCGTAATCGTAGCGCGTGTAGTAGTTGCGCCCGTACGTGCTCCAATGCGATCTCACGATCTGCTCGACCGACTGCTGGCGCGCTGCCACAATGTTGAGCCAGAAGAGCACGGCCCAGAGTCCGTCTTTTTCGCGAACGTGGTCGGACCCGGTGCCAAAGCTCTCCTCGCCGCAGAGCGTGATGCGATCGGCGTCGAGCAGATTGCCGAAAAACTTCCATCCAGTGGGGGTTTCGAAACAGGGAATTTTGAGTGCGCGGGCCACGTGATCGACTGCCTGACTCGTGGGCATGGATCGCGCGACACCGGCAAGCCCGCGTGCGTAGCCCGGCACCAACGATGCATTGGCCGCGAGCACAGCCAAACTGTCGGACGGCGTGACAAAGAAGTTGCGGCCAAGCACCATGTTCCGATCTCCGTCGCCATCTGACGCCGCGCCGAAATCCGGTGCGCTGTCGCTGAACAGCTCCTCCACCAGGTCGTGCGCGTACGTGAGATTGGGGTCGGGATGCCCGCCGCCGAAGTCCGTGAGCGGTTCACCGTTGATGACCGTTCCGGCAGGAGCGCCGAGTCGCACTTCCAGAATTTCGCGTGCGTACGGTCCCGTGATGGCATGCATGGCGTCAAAACGCAGGCGAAAGCCGGACGAGATCAAGGCGCGAATGGCGTTGAAGTCGAACAACGATTCCATGAGTGTCGCGTACGCGGCGACCGGATCGACGATCTCGACGTACAAGGAGTCGACCTGGCGTACGCCGAGGATGTCAAGCGAAACGGGCGGCAGGTCGGCGATTCGATAGTGTTGTAGCGCCGCCGCACGTTCCGCGACCGCGTTGGTGAAGGCCTCTGGCGCCGGCCCGCCGTTGGCGGCGTTGTACTTGATCCCGAAGTCGCCGTCCGGTCCGCCGGGATTGTGACTGGCCGACAGAATGATTCCGCCCTGGCCGCGCTCGCGAATCAGGTGCGAGGCGGCCGGTGTGGAAAGCCACCCATGCTGCCCGATGAGCGCGCGCGTGATGCCGTTGCCCGCTGCGATACGCAGGATGGTCTGGATGGCTTCGCGATTGAGGAATCGGCCATCTCCGCCGATCACCAGCGTGGCTCCGTCCGGCAGTGCGGCGACGTCGAGCAACGCCTGGACGAAATTCTCGAGATAGTGCGGTTGCTGGAAGACCACCGAGCGTTTGCGCAGCCCCGAAGTGCCCGGGCGCTGGTCGGCGAATGGTGTGGTCGCGACGGTGTGGACGGCAGTCATGAGGGCGGTCCTGCGGCTGGCGAGTGGACGGGCACAGGAGGAGTGAGAAACGTAGCGCGGCGGCTACGCGGGCGACCATGGCTGCACGGCGTCGATCAGACGGCCCGTGGCGACGAGCTCCTGCAGCTCCTCACCCAATGCTTCGCTGCGGTCATGGACCGCTTGCCAGCGAGCAATGCGCTCTCGGTCGTTCAGCGTCTGGAAGTCCTTTCGGTCCGGAATGCGCCCACCGGGCAGCGACGCGACAAACGCGTCCGATGGAGCGATGAGCAGCGTGCGCGCAAAGTTTCTGGCGCGTGCGCGCCGCCAGCGCAGCGCCTTGTCGAACCAGCCGGGCACCACGTGCGAGTAAAAGTGCGGGTAGAGCACGAGGCCATCGCCGGCACCGAAATCGATGTCGAGATGATAGTCGATGACGCCGCCATCCCAGTGTACACTGCCTGGCGTTTCCGGGATTGTGACGCCTTCAAGAACCAGAGGGATGGAGCCTGAGGCCAACAGCGCCGCGCGCAAGTTCTCCCGCGTGAGCGCGCGATGTGCTGTGGGGAAATCTGCCAGCGTGCCGAACGGGGATTCCGGGCCGGCAGAGTGAAAGATGGAGCGGCGCAATTGCAACGCGAGCGACTTACGGCTGACGAAATTGGCCGCCGCTGCAATCGCCAGCGTGAGCGCAAGCACGAGCTTGCGTTCGCTGGCGGCGAGACCGCGCCCTTCGGCGGTAATGATGTGCAAGCGGACAAACGGGTGCGTGAGAATTTCGTCGACGCCGTTTGGACCGAGCAATGAGTCGAGGGCCCGCGTGAGCACCGCGGTGACCTCGCTGACACTTGGTTTCGGCGAGTAGCGCTGCTCGTGGATGTACGCGTGATGTCCGCGGGCGAGCGCCGCCACGGGGTCTCGCTGCGCCAGACAGGCCATCCGCCAGCTGCCGATGGAAGATCCGATGCAATGCAGCGCACGCGCGCGCGGCTGCGACACCGTCGGCTGCAGAAACTGACCGAACAGAAAGCGGTCGACTCCGGCAAGCACGAGCCACTTCGCCCCTCCCGATGCCCCCGGCATCACATCCACGTCGTCCGCGCGCAAGCCGCGCTCACGCAGGAGCGCGAGCGCCTTCGCTCCCGCGCGAAGCGTCAGGGAGGAGGCCATGGAGCGCGACGTGTCAAGATTCCCAGGCTACTCGTTCAGGAAGTCGATGATGCGCGTGCCGACAACTTGCGCGCTCGCTCACGCAGATTGCTCCCGAGGGCCTGCACGCACCTTCCGGATAGTAATCGAGCGCTCAACCGACGTCGGAGTCGGCGTGGTCACGACCGGCCCATCGCCTCGCATTCGCCGATACGCCGACGCAGGAACTGCTGCTCCGCGGTGCTGCGCGAGAGGGCCATTGCTTCGCGGTAGGCGGTGCCCGCCTCAGCGAAACGTGACGCCCGCCTCAGCAAGTCCGCGCGTGCTGCCGGCAGCAGGTGATATGTGGCCATGCCTTGTTCGGTCGCGAGCACGTCCAGTTGCGCCAGGCCCCACTCCGGCCCGTGCACCATGGCCAGCGCCACGGCGGCATTCAGCTCGACGACCGGGGTCGGCATCCAGAATCGCAGCGCGCCATAGAGCTGCGCGATCTGTTTCCAGTCGGTAGCCGCCGGCGTTTGGGCGGTGGCATGCAGCGCCGCGATGGCCGCCTGCAGCTGGTATGGACCGGTGCGTCGACGCGCCAGAGCGCGATCAAGCAGGTGTTCGCCTTCCCGGATTCGGGCGGAATCCCAGCGTGTCCGATCCTGTTCCTCCAATGGAATAATCGCTCCATCCGGGGCGAGCCGCGCGTGGCGTCGGGCGTGATGCAGCAGCATGAGCGCCAGCAATCCCAGAGACTCCGGGTCGTCGACGGTGGCCGTCAGCAGCAGTCGCGCGAAGCGGATGGCGTCTTCGGCAATGGTCTGCCGAAGGTACGTGTCGCCTTCGGTGGCCCCGTATCCTTCGTTGAACAGCAGATACAGCGTCTCCCGGACCGCTGGGGTTCGGTCCGGAAGGTCGGCGGCGGCCGGTATCCGAAACGGAACCCCCGCGAGCCGGATTTTGCGTTTGGTTCTCACGAGTCGCTGCGCCGTTGTACTGTCCGGCTCAAGGAGCGCCCGCGCGATCTCACGAACACTGAGCCCGCCGATACTCTTGAGCGCCAGCGTGATCTGCGCGCGCGAGCTGAGCGCGGGATGACAACAGGTGTACAGCAGCGGGAGCCGATCGTCCGCGTGAGCGTCCGCGACCTCATCGCTCGCTATATCGGCCGCGCTCGCGTCGTCACTCACCACCTCCGGCGTCTGCAGTCGCGTGGTGGCGACTGCGGACTGGGTCGCCGCTCGCGCCTCGTCGATCAGGACCCGCCTTGCCGTCGTCAGTAGCCAGGCGGCCGGTCGAGCGGGGACACCGTCGACCGACCATCGGCGTGCTGCGCGAGCGATGGCCTCGGACAGCGCATCCTCGGCACGGTCGAAATCGCCGCGCGCCGAACGAATCAGCGTCGCGAGCACCGATACGCGCCCGCCCTGCCAGAACTCGGCGAGCGCGTGATCGACAGACGCGGTGGATGTCATGCCCCAGGGCTGACCACAATTGGGCGGACTTCGATCGACCCACCATG
>JANNEV010000549.1:0-4794 GCA_031379145.1 Gemmatimonadaceae bacterium | reverse complement strand
TGCTGTAGCGTCCGCGGGGTCAAGGCGATGCTCGCTAACAATGCTTGCTGCAGACGAGCGGATGAAGGAAGCTCGCTGCGCTCGCAATGATTGAACCGCTCGCTGCAGAAGCTGGCGTTATACCGCACCGCCGGGCTTGTCTGGCGCGAAGCGCGAGATCGCTGGTGGCGGTCCGCTGACGTCGGTGTTCAGGTTTTGAATTGGGCTCCGTGGCGGCGGCCGCCTGGTCGCGCGCGGGCGCGGGCTAGGTCCGTGTTCTGATCCGTGCGTCCCGGCCAGCGCGGCGGGGCGGTCCTGGGCGCGGGCCACCCGACGCCCCTGCGGTCCCGCCGCGCTCGTGCGGCATAACCTGACGCTGCTGCAGTCAGCGCCTACGGAAGGCGCGCTGCGCGCGCAGATTATGAGATGCGCCGCTGCAGAGCTTCGCGTTATGCGCACTGACCTAGCAACACGACCGCACACGCACGTCTACATCCATTGGGAGCCGAGTGTGACGCTGGTTGCTAACGCGGAGCCGCGGAGGACGCCGAGCACTGCCCTTGGCCTTTCCCGCTGCGTTCTCCGCGGCTCCGCGTGAGATGGGCCGCGCGATCCCGACGACACGCAACATGATGCCGAACTTCCGAACACAACTACTAAGGCGAACGCACCGCCACTCGGCCGGTCACACGAACCCACCTGACACGCCCCGCCGAGTCCCTGACAAACTCCACCGCTTGGCCTTGTTCCGGCCCGTCGAGAACGACCGTGCGATCGGGCCCAAAAAACGAGACGCGCCGTTCCCCCACAAAAAGCGTATTGCCTTCCGTCCGCACCACCACTGTACCCGACGGCCGCGCGTACGTGCCAACGTACGGCGCGAGATCTGGTTGCGTGGCGAGCGGTGTCACCGAGGGCAGCGTCTCCAGCACGCCCCGATGCGCAATGCCCTGATTCATCGCGTACGTCGCGCCAAGGTAGGTCTTGAGCGCCGCGCGCTCGACGTCCTGTATCACGCGCCACCCCACATTTGAGTTCGTGAGAATGGCGATCGCAAAGTTCCGATCGGGCGCCAGCTCAAGCAGCAGGTTGTGCCCCAGCAGCGTGCCCCCGTGCGATGCGGTGCGCACCCCGTTCACGGTTCGCAGGTGCCAGCTGATGCCAATGTCCTCATCGGTGCTTTGCTTGTGCGCCTGCGGTGTGCGCATCAGTGTCAACGTCTCGCGCGCCAGAATGCGCTCGCCCGATTGCGCGGTGCCGTCGCCGAGTTGAAACTGTGCGTACGTCATCAGGTCGGTCATACAGAGTCCAACTCCGCCCGCGGTGACATTCGCCGACCCGAAAAACGCGCGCGGCAGCGTGGCCACACCGTTTCGCGTAAGGTGCCCAGCGGCGAATCTCTGCACAATGAACTCGCTAACGCTGGTGCCCGTGTGCTGCAGTCCGAGTGGTTGGAAGATCAGGTCGCGCATCGCAACGCCAATCGACTTCCCTGTCACCTGCTCGATCACGCGGCCGTCAATACCGAAGCCGGCGTTGTTGTAGCTCCACGCGGCATCTGGCGGGGCCACCTGCATCACTTGCGACATTGAGCTGATGAAATTCTTGAGCGTCTCCGTGCCGCGATCGGGCGGATCAATCTGCCCTTCCCATCCGCCGAGGTGGGTGAGCAAATGCCACACGGTGACGGTGCGCGCGACAGCGGTATCGCGCAATACCAACTCGGGAAGGTACGTGCGCACCGGTGCCCGCAGGTCGACCTTCCCTTGCTCCACCAACCGCATGGTCGCCATGGCAGCGAACGTCTTGCTGATTGACGCAATGGGAAAGACCGTGTGCGGCGTAATTGGCAGGGGGTCGTCGATGTTGGTAACGCCAATGCCGCGGATTTGGACCACGCCATCATACAACACGCCAAGCGAAAGGCCGGGGACGCCAAACTGTTTCATCTTCGCCTCCGCCAGCGCCACAAGCGCTTCGAAGCGCGCGTCAGTGCTTGGCTGCTGCCGACGGATTTCGACGCCAACCGTAGCGGCCAATGGACCCGTTCGAAGAGCGGATGGGCGCAACGTCTCGGGCTTCGACTGCGCGCCGAGAACGAATGCACACGCGGAGACAGCGACGAGCAGGGATGATCCGGCACGCGCGAATACTCCGGCGGCGCCCGGTCGAGGGTTGAGGTAGGACATAAACGCGAACGTACTACAGACGGTACCCGCCCGCCAGAGCGCCCGGTGGCGCTCCCACGTCACCGTGCATTGACGTGGACCCGTCGCCGCAGCCACGCCACGGATACGTCGTAAACGCGCGGTATAACGACGCGTTGCTGCAGAGAGGGCATGGCGGAATGCGCGCTGCGCGCGCAATTTCGTGACAGCGCTGCTGCAGAAACGCGAGCGTTATGCGGCTCGCCGACGCTTCTTCGTCTGAATGGCTTTCGCAAGATCGGCGCTGGTCGCCCCGAGGCCGACCAGTGCACGAACCAGCAGATCGAACGAGACCGAGGCTTCACCCGCTTCCATTTTTGCGACGCGCGACTGGCTCGAACGTAGGCGCTTGGCGACGGCCTCCTGCGAGAGCCCGAGTTTCGCCCGACGGGCGCGTAGCGCATCACTGAGCCGCAGTTTGAGATCGACCAGCGCCGATTCTTCGGGTGTGAGTTCGAGAAAGTCATCCACCGATCCGACGACCCACCCCTGCGCCTCCAACGCCGACTGCTTTGCCTTCCGCATCGTTCATCCCTCCGATTGGGTCACGCGATCGTACCGTTGTAGCCGCTCCCGTCCTGTTGCCAAGACCTTGGCGGGCGTGGCCTGCGTCTTCTTGGCGAACACGTCGACGATCACCACGGCGTCCGGGTCGAGCCGATACAAAATGCGCCACGTAAGTGCCGCATCGGGAACGCGAAGCTCTCCGCAACGTGCACCGAGCGCGGGCATGGGTCGTGCGTGCGGCATGCTGAGCAAATCGCCACGCTGCAAACGACGCAGCAGCACACCGGCCTCGAGCCGAGCGGCGGCCGAGAACGGCGGCGTCTTCACCGACCCACGGAGCCACACCAACGGTCGTCTTGTCGCCGCCATATGGGTAAGCTATGTCACCTTAGACATATGTCAAGCTGGACATCGTGCCCGCACCGCATAACGAGGGTTGCTGCAGACGAACGCAACGTGCTGCGGTAGCGTCCGCTGTGCGGGCGCATTCTATTTGAGCGTTCGCTGCAGAACCAAGCGTTATACCGCACCGCCGGGCTTGTCCGGCGCGCGTGGCAAGATCGCTGGTGGCGGTCCGCCGAGGTCGGCGTTCAGGTTTTGAGGCGGGCTCCGTGGCGGCAGCCGCATGGTCGCGCGTCGGCACAGGCAAGGTCCGTGTTCTGATCCGTGCGTTCCGGCCAGCGCGGCGGGGCGGTCCTGGGCGCGGGCCACCCGACGCCCCTGCAGTCCCGCCGCGCTCGTGCGGTATAACCTGACGCTGCTGCAGACAGCGCCGACGGAATGCGCGCTGCGCGCGCAGATTATGTGAGGCGCCGCTGCAGAGCTCTGCGTTAGATGGCACTGCATCCACGACGAGGGCGGAACGCCAAGCAAGATCGCCGTCATTCGTCCCGCGCGCGAGTTCATGCCGGGGGTGAAAGGCAAGACCCCCGAACTGAGCGCCGATTGTCAGAGCGAAGCCGTATATTTATGGCCTCCCGTCCAGCTCAGTACGCCAGACGGAACCTCCCAAACTTCCCATTGCCAGCTCAGCCGGACTGCCCACCAAGGTATCGCCTCGTCGAGCCGGAGTGCCGTCAGAATGACCGTTAGGCTTTGACCCTTTGACCCGGGAACTACCGAGTTGAGCACCTTCGAAACTGGTCTCAGGCATGCGCTGCTCAATCCGCTGAACTTGTTGTTCCTTGGGCTGCAGCTCGCCTTCTTTGTGTATGCGTATCGACGCATGCGTACGAACAACACGGAAGACCGCGAGTTTATGCGCGCGGCGCCGGAGCGACTCACCGGCATCGGGATTCTCGGCACCTTCACGGGCATCTTCGTCGGACTCGTTCAATTCGACATCTCCAAAATCGACGAGAGTCTCCCCAGGCTTCTTGACGGACTGACGACGGCATTCGTCGCGAGTGTCGCCGGCCTAACCCTCGCACTTGTACTTCGGTTTCTGTCCGAACAACAGCGCTCGCGTGTGACGGCTAGCTCAACGGGATCGCCGATTGAAGACCTGCGCCGCGACCTCGTTCAACTGCGCCAGGCGGTTCTCGAAAGCAAAGAGTCCAATAGCGCAGGACTTGAGGCGCTTCGGCGCGCCATCGGAGGCGATGAATCGGGAACTCTGTCCTCACACGTCCGTACCCTTCAGGAAGCTGTCGGAGGCAGCGGAGACAACACGCTCGTTTCCCAAGTGCGACTCATGCGGCAAGACCAGAATGACAACGCCAAAGAGGCCGGTCGGCGATTTGACGAGTTCTCGCGCCAGGTCTCCGAGCTAGGATCGAAGGCTCTCGTTGAGGCGCTTCGCGATGTTATCGCGGACTTCAATCAGAAACTGACAGAGCAATTCGGTGAGAACTTCAAGGAGCTGAACTCTGCGGTGCGGGAACTCGTGACATGGCAGGACCGATATCGGGATCAGGTCGAGCAAATGGGAGCGCAGTTCTCAGCTTGCGTTAGCGGGATCGATCAGGCGAGGCTCTCGCTCGATTCTATCGCAATGAGTTCGCAGTCGATTCCGCCCACAATGCGGCAGCTAGCCGATATCGTAGGCTCCGTACAATCACAACAGTCTGTTCTCGAGGTGCAACTACTTTCGTTCGCCGAG
>JANNEV010000534.1:0-2856 GCA_031379145.1 Gemmatimonadaceae bacterium | reverse complement strand
GCGTACCAGCTGCAGGATGCCGGCGCCGATACGGTGGAAGCGAACGAACGTCTCGGATTCGCTCCTGACCTGCGCAACTATGGCATCGGCGCGCAGATCCTCCTCGACCTGGGCCTCACCGGCGACGTGTTTCATTCAGTGCGCTGTGATTGCCGGTGGCAACTGCACTCCGCTATGGAGCTGATTGCCCGCGAAGGCAGCGGCGTGATTGTCTACCTCGATCAGGAAGGCCGGGGCATCGGCCTGCTGAACAAATTGCGCGCGTATGAACTGCAGGACAAAGGGGCCGACACCGTCGAGGCCAATGAGCAACTGGGCTTCAAGGATGATCTCCGTAACTACGGCATCGGCGCGCAGATCCTGCTCGATCTCGGCGCGCGTTCCATCCGCGTGCTCACCAACAATCCGCGCAAGCTGGTCGGGCTCGATGGCTACGGACTCATCGTGAAGGATCGCGTGCGCCTGGAAGCCCCATCGACCGAGGAGAACGCCACGTATCTCGAGACAAAGCGCACGAAGCTCGGACACCTTTTCGCAATCTGATGGCTGAGTTTACGGGAAATCCGCGCGGTGCAGGTCGCCGCATAGTGGTGGTCGCGGCACGCTTCAACGAGTCGGTGACGATGCCGTTGGCCGAAGGAGCGGTGGCAGCGATGGTCGATGCTGGCGTGCTGTTCGAGGACATTGACGTGCTTTGGGTGCCTGGAGCGTGGGAGCTTCCGATTGCCGCGCGGCGCGCGCTCAGCACGGAGCGGTACGACGGATGTGTCGCGGTCGGCGCAGTCATCCGAGGCGAGACGCCGCACTTCGACTTCGTCGCCGGAGAATGCGCGCGCGGACTCATGGTGGTGTCCAGTGACTTCGATGTGCCGGTCACCCTGGGCCTGCTCACCACCGACACGTTGGCACAGGCGGAAGCGCGCGCCGGCGGCGCTCACGGCAACAAGGGCGCCGATGCGGCGCTCGCGGCCCTCGAGTTGCTCGATCTGTTCGATCAGGTGTTGCCGGATGATTCGATGGACGACCCAGACGGGCCTGACGCATGACGCCGGACATGAAGGACGACGCGTTCTGGGATGGACCGTCCGAGGAGAGCACGGTTGCTCCGGTCGCAATCGGTGCACACGTCCCGCGGGCCACCGCAGTGGTGAAGGTGGAGCGTGTCGAAACCCGAGGGCGGGCCCGTGCGCTTCAGGCGCTATACGCCGCCGACCTGCGTGACCTGTCCAAGCTGGAGCAGATCGCCGGACATGTATTCGACGACCTGGCCGTCGATGCCGGTGAGCGAGCCTTTGCCACGCGGCTCGTCTCGACATTTGCACTGCATGGGGCCGAGTTGGACGCCGCCCTCTCCGAGGTGACGGCCAACTGGCGCCTGGAACGGCTCGGCGCGATCGAGCGCAGCGTGCTCAGACTCGCGGCGGCCGAGTTCCGGCGCACCGAAGCGCCGGTAAAGGTCGTGATTCAGGAAGCGGTTCATCTCGCGGAACGCTACGGCACAGCGCGGAGCGCGCGCTTTGTCAACGGCGTGCTCGACGCCTACGCGCGACGCCTCGGCTTGCTGTGAGGCACGAGGCCGCCCAGAGCGGTCGGCTGAAGATTGCCGTCGTGAACTGGCAGTGCCGCGAGAATCCGCTCGCTGGCGGCGCTGAAATCCATTTGCACGAGATCTTCGGTCGACTGGCCGCCAAGGGACACGAAGTCGTTCTGCTGTGTGGTGGCTGGCCCGGCTGCCCTCCACGTGCCACGCTCGACGGCATTGAGGTGCACCGCGTCGGCATTCGACAGACGTTCGCCCTCAAGGCTCGCGGGTATTGGCACGCTGCACTGGCCACGCGTGGGTTCGATGTCCTGGTCGAGGACATCAACAAGGTCCCGCTCTATACGCCCACCTGGCGTATCCCGAAGCTGGTCGGACTGGTTCCGCACCTCTTCGGCGGCACAGCGTTTCAGGAGCTGTCGATCCCGCTGGCGACGGCCGTCTGGCTTTCCGAGCGTCCCATGCCGTTCTTTTATCGGCGGCACGCGTTCGAAGCCATCTCGGAGAGTACCCGTGACGACCTGATTGCTCGCGGCGTCAACCCGGAGCGGATCCGCGTCATCTTCCCGGGCATCGACTGCGGGCATTACACCCCCGATCCGACGTCCCGGTCGGCCAATCCGACATTTGCATATATCGGCCGGTTGAAGAAGTATAAGGGAGTCGATTTGGTGATCCGGGCCTTTGCGCAGTGCGGTGTCCCCGGTGCAACATTGCAGGTAGCCGGGGCCGGCGAGTACCGGACTGAGCTGGAGCAGTTGTCGGGAACCTTAGGGGTCGCTGCGCGGGTAGAGTTCTTGGGTCGTATCGATGAAGCCGCGAAGATCGCCATGCTCCGGCGGAGCTGGGCCACCCTCTTCGCCTCACCAAAGGAGGGTTGGGGGATCACGAACCTGGAGGCAGCGGCGAGCGGCACCCCGGTGATTGCATCCAATTCTCCGGGAATCCGCGAATCCGTCCGGCATGGAGAGACTGGCTATCTCGTGCCCCACGGTGATGTCGCTGCCATGGCAGAACGGATGCGATACCTCAGCGGCGAGCGTGCGCTCGTCGAACGCCTGGGGATTGCAGCGCGGCACTTCGCCGAGGGCTTCACCTGGGCCCGTGCCGCCGATGAGACCGAAGCCCACCTCCGTGAGGTGGTGGGAATGGGAGGAGGTCGCTGATGGAGATCATCCTGCACGCGCACCACGCGGACATCCCCGAGTCACTCCGGACCGAAGCCGAACTGGCGGTGCGCCGCATCGCCGCTCGACTGCATCGCGTCGTCGACGCGATCATCCGGTTTGTTGGGGATGGACCGACCCGTCGTGTCG
>JANNEV010000520.1:0-5145 GCA_031379145.1 Gemmatimonadaceae bacterium | reverse complement strand
TGCTGTCAAAAGCAGACAACAACGATTTTTGTATTGTCACTGCCTTTCGGTATGGAAACAGTCTACAAGACAATCGATCCAAAAATCAAGAAAGGAGGACTAAATAAATTCAGGATTTCTTTTTTCGAAGAATCACAGCATAAAAACCATCCAGTTCATCGGGGTTACCGGTGTGGGTGCTTGGGACCAAGGACCTCGACGTCGAGAACATCACGTCGCTTGAGTTGGGCTACAAAGGGCAGTTTCAACGCGTGTTCGTCGATGCGGCGTTTTACCAGAGCGTGCTGAAGGACTTTGTGTCAGGTGTCCTTCCCGCCATCAATCCCGCCTATGCGCCGTGGCGGCCGCCGGCCGGCGTCTCTGCCGGTAACCGTGCGGCGGTGCAGCAGGCCGCGATACAGGGCATGTTCGCGGCGGGCTTGTTCGGGGAGGGAGCAGGCCTCACGAATCTGCCCGATGGAACTACGGCGGTGGTGTACTCGATGGGGAACGTCGGACGCGTCACGGAACACGGACTGGAGTTGTCGACGCGCGTGCAGATGGCGCCGGAGTGGAGTGTCAGCGCCAGTTACTCGTACTTCGCATTCGACGTCAAGTCGGCGACCGTTCCCGGCAATCCGCTGGTTCCGAACACCCCGAAGCACAAGGGAAATGCCTCGGTCGCGTACACCGGTGCCGGCGGATTTGACGCGCGGCTGACTGGGCAGTTCAACGATCGGTTCGAATGGGTTTCCGGTTCGTTTGCCGGCATGGTGCCATCGAGTCAAACCGTTGATGCGTCACTCGGTTACGCCGTGAATGCAAGTGTACGAGTCTCTGCGCTCGCTACTAATCTCCTTGACCAGCGGCAGTTTCAGATGTACGGAGGCGCCGTGGTTGGGCGTCGCGTGCTCGGCGGCGTAACAATTCTTTTCTGAGCATCGTTACCGCCAATCCAGAAACCCACCGGACGCCACGGTGAACCCGGTGGTATCGGCGCGTTTGGCCGCGTTGGCCGGATTGCGGAAATGATGGACGAGCGCGATGAACACCCAGTCGAGGATGAAGACCACGATGCCGGCCGCAAGGAGCAGCGTGTTATCGAGCTGGGCCATGATATTGAAAAGCGTCGCGAACGCGGTGCCAAACATTTTTCCGTAGGCAACCAGCAGCGTGAAGTGCTTGGGGTCAGACGTTGGCTTGAGAATTTGGGTAATGAACAACGTGGACATCATCAGGTTCAGGATATAACCCGATAGGGCGCCGTATCCCCGGTCGATTCCCATCGCACCGTACCCGAGATCGTAGCCGAGGCTCACGAGGAAGTAGATGCCGAATCCCCATGCGAGGACTCCGAAGACGGTGATGGCGCGGAAGTGTCTCGCGATGAGTGGCGTCGAGATCTGTTTCACGCCGTACCGCCACAGGCCGATGAAAATGAACACGTCGACCAGGAACCACAGGTCGTAACCCAGCCGCGGCACGACGCCCAGCGGATTCTTGAAGCAAAAACTCCAGACGAATTCCCACGCGAGATTTCCCATCACCGCAATCGCCGGAATCTGGACGAACTTGTCGCGGACGATGATGTGGACGACGGAGCCGTACGCGATGAGCCAGCCGACGGCCGACGCCATGAACACGATCAACAGCGGCCACGTGTAGTCCTTGGTGTTGAACCACATTGCCGCACCGGGGCCCGGAGCAATCCAGCTCGTTGTATCGGCGGTCCACACGATGTGTTGGCCGGCTGCTTGCCCGACCTGCAGCATCATGCCGCTCAATTCAATCGTGGCGTTCAAGTCAGGCACGGTTCACCTCGGACGGCCGGAGAAAGGCGGGGGAACTTGAGGGGCGCTACGGGCAGTTTTTTCAACACGGCCATTACAAGTGTGCGTTCCCATCGGCGAAGTCCTTTGCTCGCCTGAGGAAAGGGGTGTTCAACCCGTCGGTGAACTTGGCGTGCGTCAGACCGACGAGCAAGCGCGCGGCCGTGTGCTCACCCATCGACGTGTGAACGCGCGCACGGCTCATGGCTGCTCGCAGTTCGAACGAGAGGGCGCCCACCCGGGACGCATTCCCGATTGCTGTGTCGAGCAGCTGCGCGGCTTCCTGGAGCAAGCGTTCGCGTCCCTCGGCGTCCGACGCGCTTCTCTGGAATGCGATCTCCCCTCTTAGGCGGATGAGTTCAACCGCCCAGTGCACTTCACCGGTCTCCCCGCTTGCCGTGGTGGCTTCGTCGAGCACCTTCGCCGCAAGATCGAGCGCACCGCGCGCGATATGGCCTTCGGCGGCGAGGCAGAGGTACTCCGTCTGAGCGAGGCGGGCACCAGGTCCGCGATAGCCATCAACACCCGCTTGGATCAGGTCCACGCCCGTTTCCAGGTTGGCAAAATCGGAACTGTCTTGAAGGGCAGCCCATCCGAGCAACATGCGCGCCTGATGCTCGAAGAAGAGGCCACGTTCCTGACTGAGTCTGAGCGTCCGTTCTCCGAACTCGCGCGCCAGCGCCACTTCACCTCGCCCCAGATGCACCCATCCGGCCATGTAGAGAGCGACGGCCTCAGACAAGGGATACGGCGCCTCGTTTGCAATAGCCAATGCCTGCTGTGATCGCAGAAGCGCCTCGTCAAGCTGCCCCCGCATCCAGAGCGAAATCACGCAGCTGCTCGCGGCCGCAACCTTGATGTCCATCCCCCCACCGGAGCGGGCCCCAAGGGATCGGTCCAGAGCGGGAGGACAGAGCGCGACCGAACGATCCAATTGGACTTGAGCGACGTTCCATGCGCCCGTGAAGTTCTGCGTGGTGCCAATGGTGTATGCGGCGGCGGCTTGCTGTAACGCGTCTTCGGAACTCGCCGCCAATCGTTCCAGCTGCCGTGCCATTTCGAGTGCCCGCGGGATTTCCGCACGCACAAAATAGAACGACCAAAGGCCGTAGATGGCCCAGAACAACTCGGGCACGTCGCCCAGTTGCTCGAACAGTTCTCCCGCTCGGGCGAACGCCTGCGCAACCGCATCTGCGCCATACCCCATCATACCAGCCCGTGCGCCGCCGAGAAACAACTGCACCAACGCTTCCGTCTGTTTCGCTGACTCGGCAGACAGGCGAGGAACGAGCGACAGGGCGCGCTCGGCATGTGCGATGGCTTCCAGATTGCCCGATTGGCCAAAAGCCTGCTGTGCAGCCAGCATCCAGTAGTGCACCGCCTTGTCCGTAACTTCGGCTTCGCCAAAATGGTGCGCGAGAACTTCCGGCGGTGCTGGTGCGCCACGCCAGTGTTCCGAGGTCAGCGCCAGGGCGACCGCGCGGTGATATTCGATTCGCTGGCTCTTGAGCAGCAGATGGTACGCGGTATCCTGAATGAGCGCGTGCTTGAATCGGTAAGAAGAAAGTGGCGGCAGTCCTTTTTGGTGGACCAGCTCCGCCTCGACGAGGCGGGCCAGAGCGGTGCCCAGCCGAACGCGATCCATCGGTTCGACGGCCGCGAGCAGATCGTAGGGGAACTCCCTTCCCAGAACAGCAGCGACCAGCGCAAGCCCTTTCGCCTCTCCGAGGTGATCAAGTCGTGCCAGGAGAGAGCCCTGAAGCGTCGCGGGCACGGCCGCGAGCGCCGCGCGCGCTCCTTCACCACGATCGGACCTCAGGAAGGCACTGGATTCCGCCAGCATCTTCACGAGTTCTTCCACAAAAAGCGGTACGCCATCCGTACGTCGGACGATCTCGTCTAACAGCTTTTCTGATGTGTCGCCACCCAGAATCGCGGTCGCCATCCCCCGTACATCTTGATCGCTGAGCCGATCGACGACGATGTGGGAGAGGAATCCGCGCCCCCCCCACGGATGCTGAAACTCGGGCCTCGCGACCACCAACAGCAGAATCCGACTGGTGGCGAGCTGTCCGACCAGGGCACCGAGGAGTTCGATCGTGGAGGGATCCCCCCAATGGAGGTCCTCGACCAACAGCACCAGCGTACGCGATTCGCTGATTGCGCTGAAAAGCGACAGAACAACTTCAGTGCTACGCTGCTTCTCGCGCGGCCCGCCGAGCGGGATCCAGGGGAATCGCGAGTTCGGCGGCAGCGAAATCAGCCTGCCGATGACCGCCATGGCGTCACCAGGAGGCAATCCAAATCGCTCCAATCCATCTTCCAGTTTTGCCCAGCGCTCATCCGGCGAATCGGAGTCCAAAATCGAAAACGCCCGGTTGATTATTTCGATGATGGGATAGAACGCAGTGTTCACATAGAACGGGGAGCAGCGACCGATCAGCCACGGCTCAGCGTCTGGCGAAGTCCTGTCGCGCAACACTTTCACCAAGTGGGATTTTCCGAATCCGGGCTCACCGGTCACGAGGACGACCTGACCGCGTCGCTCCCGCGCCCGCTCGAAGCTCCGAAGCAGCGTTTCGAGATCGTGCTCGCGACCCACCAGCGGAGTGAGTCCGCGTTCGACAGCGGCTTCGAATCGCGTCTTGGCCTTGGTTTCCCGCAGAGGCCTGTAGACGTTCACGGGCTTGGTAATTCCCTTCAACTGGTGTGCGCCGAGATCCTCGAATTCGAAGAGCCCCTGCACCAACGCGACGACGTCACCGCTGACCGCTGCGGTTCCCGGCTCCGCAAAGTCCTGCAAACGAAAGGCCACGTTTGGTGTTTGACCGACAGCGAGACGCGTACCCGCGCCGTCGGCTCCCATGGCGCCGGCGACGACCTCTCCCACGTGAATACCGACGCGTACGGCGATGGGGGGGGCGTCTGATGTCCGCCGGAGGTTCAATCCCCGGACCGCGCGGAGAATGCCGAGGGCGCTCAGCATCGCTCTCTGCGCATCGTCGCCGTACGCATGAGGGTAGCCGAAATAAACAAGGATTCCATCACCGAGCAGCTGTGCGATGTGCCCGCCGTAGGTGTCAACGACTTCGGTGCAGAGCGCCTGAAGTCTTCGCAGCACATCTCGGAGTTCTTCCGGGTCAAGGCGAGCCGCGATGGCCGACGAGTCCACGACGTCACAGAACAACACCGTCAGTTGCCGTCGCTCAGCATCGGCCTTCGCGGGCTCCGCTTTTTTCGCCACCGCCACGAGGGGCTGGCCACAGGTGCCACAAAAGGCGAACCCCTCAGGATTGATCGCACCGCAACTCACGCACCCTTCGGGGAGCCGCGAGCC
>JANNEV010000513.1:0-4531 GCA_031379145.1 Gemmatimonadaceae bacterium | reverse complement strand
GAGAGCCCGGCCGACGCGTTCGACGAAATCGTGGCGCCGCTCAACGACGACTTCACCCAGTTCCTGTACCGTCATGAGTCGCCATCGGTGGTGCCCGACGTCTGGCTGCGCGATGTGGCCACCAACACCAATAAGAAACTCACCAACAACACCGACGTCAGCCCCGACGTCACGAGCGCGATCCGCAAACGACTGCAGGTCAAGCGCCCGCGTGAGGGGAACACGATGTGGGTGGACGTCACACTGCCGCGTGATTGGACGCCGGGCGTCAAGCTGCCCGGCATCATCTGGTTCTATCCGCGTGAATACACGTCGCAGTCTGACTACGAGCGCACGCGATACACCACCAACATCAATCGCTTTCCCGATGTCCCGGCTTCGCGCCCGGCGTCGAGCACCAAGTTGTGGGTGACACAAGGATACGCCGTCATCGAACCGGACATCCCCATCTGGGGTGACAGCGGAAAGATGAACGACAACTACACCCGCGACCTCAAGGAAAACCTCGACGCGGTCATGGACGCTGTGGTTGAGGCGGGATTTGTCGACCGAAACAAGATGGGCATCGGCGGACACAGCTACGGCGCGTTCAGCACGGTCAACGCGCTCACGCTGACGCCGTACTTCAAGGCGGGTATCGCCGGCGACGGCATGTACAATCGCAGCCTGACGCCTTTCGGATTCCAGAGCGAGCGTCGCAACTTCTTCCAGGCGCAAGACACCTATCTGGACATGTCCCCGTTCTATCGCGCGGACAAGATCGCCGGTGCACTGCTCATGTATCACGCCACCGAAGACCAGAATACCGGCACCGCACTCATCAGCTCGCAACGCATGCTGCTCGCGCTGCAGGGACTGGGCAAGCAGGCCGCGCTCTATCAGTATCCCTACGAAGATCACAGCGTTGCCACATACGCCAGCGACCTCGATCTCTGGGCACGCTGGCTGGCATGGTTCGACGTGTACGTGAAGAACCCCAAGGGCGACACCAAGGCCTTTACGCCGTAACGCGAGACAGACATTGCTGTCGTTTGACAATCAATTCGTCATGCATCTGCCGGGCGACCCTGACGGTCGTCCGGTTCCACGTCAGGTCCTCGGCGCGTGGTGGTCTCCAGCCGCGCCGACTCCTGTGTCGAACCCCCGACTTCTCGCGTATTCGCGTGAGATGGCGGCGACCCTTGGCCTCTCGGACGAGTTCATGGCGTCGGTCGAGTTCGCGCGGGTGTTTGGCGGCAACGCGCTGCTCCCGGGCATGCAGCCGTTTGCCGCCTGCTACGGCGGGCACCAGTTCGGCAACTGGGCCGGACAGTTGGGCGATGGGAGAGCGATTTCCCTTGGCGAAGTGATCAACGCCGCTGGAGAGCGCTGGGAACTGCAACTCAAGGGAGCAGGACGCACCCCGTACTCACGCCATGCCGACGGCCGTGCGGTATTGCGATCATCGATTCGCGAGTTTCTGTGCAGCGAGGCGATGCATCATCTTGGAGTGCCAACCACCCGCGCGCTCTCGCTCGTCGGTACAGGCGACGATGTCGTGCGCGACATGTTCTACAACGGCTACGCCGCACCGGAGCCCGGCGCCATCGTGTGCCGCGTCGCCCCGTCTTTTGTTCGTTTCGGCAACTTCGAGATCCTCGCCGCGCGTGGCGACCGCGCCCTGCTGCAGCAGCTCGTCGATTTCACCATCACTCGGGACTTTCCAGGTATCGATTCCGCCGATCCACTGCGGATTTCCCTCTGGTTCCGCGACGTGTGCGAGCGTACGGCACGCATGATCGTGGGTTGGATGCGCGTGGGGTTCACGCACGGCGTCATGAATACCGACAACATGTCGATTCTCGGATTGACGATCGACTACGGGCCGTTCGGTTGGGTGGACAACTTCGATCCCGACTGGACACCCAACACCACCGATAGCGCCGAACATCGCTACGCGTTCGCAAAACAGCCGGCGGTGGCACTCTGGAACCTCGCACGGCTGGGTGAGGCGCTGGGACTCATTGCACCAGACCAGGACGGCATCGCGGCAGGGCTCGACGCCTATCGCACGGTGTTCAATCGCGAGTATACGGCGATGATGGCGTCGAAACTCGGCTTCCCTTCGTGGACTGCCGCGGAACTGGAGTTGGCCACCGACCTGTTCAATCTCATGGAGCAAAGCGAGACGGACTTTACGCTGTGCTTTCGCGCGCTCCGTGATCTCCCCATCGAGCACGAAGCAGCCGTCGCCCGTTCGGCCGACGACCTGCGCGTAGCGATGTACTCCGCCGCGACCTACGAGACACACGCGGCACGCTGGACCGAGTGGCTCGAGCGATACGTGTCGCGCACGCGCGCGGTCGGAGAGAGCCGCACGGTTCGCCAGTCCCGCATGCAGTCCGCTAATCCAACCTACGTGCTCCGCAACTACATGGCGCAGCAAGCCATCGATGCGGCCGAGTCCGGAGATCTGTCCGAGCTGCACCGATTGCTTGCGCTACTGCGCACGCCATACGTCGAACAGCCGGGCATGGAGCGCTACACGGAGCGGCGGCCGGAGTGGGCGCGCGACAAGGCCGGGTGCACGCGCTTGAGCTGCAGCTCGTAACGGCGCCTCACGTGTTCACGGTCGACGGCGAGTCGTGCGTTTGAACACACGCGGTCCGGTTGTTTGGAATCGAGGATCGTAGGTCCCCACCAGAGAGTCGCCGAGCACGCGTCCGGTAAAGAGTGCAACCGTATCGGCGTTCACCGCGCCAGCAAGCGTGGCGAGCCTGAGACTGTTGTCATCGCGTAGCGTGCCGAGCAGGTATCGGTCGGCAGTTGTGCGTACTCTGCCGCTCACGGAAGAGATCGTGGGCCCCGGCGCTTCGAGCCACAGATCCATCTCCACTCCCGCTGATATGCCGCTGCCACCCACTCCGACCCAGGTGGCGTCGAGCGGCACCCGATCGCGATCGTCCACGGTGACATCGCGGCGCAGTATGCCCAGTACACTGCCGAACACGCCCAGGCCTCCGCGCACGCTGCTGATCAGTCCTGTTCCGCCGAACGGATCGTTGCCCGAGCGATTGTAGTCGTAGAAGTTGCGATCCACCGCCACCACGCTGGCTGTCTGGCGAAAACCCGGATACCAAACGGAGGGAAGTCCGTCGGCGAAAAAGTTCCGTAAGCCACCAGTGAGCGAAAATCGCGTGGAATCGGAAAACAGGAACCATGGGCCGTTGGGAGTCTCGATGCGAATCCCATACGTACGCGCGTTCGAAACCGGCGTCCAGGAGAGGCGCAGTGTGTCGCCACTGCGGTTGAGCGTCGCCGGCTGGGCCACTGTGCCACTGCCGGCCACCCACCCGGCGGCGGCGGATGGAACGAGTGTCTCTCCGGTCACTTCTCGCGAGTCCAAGGTCCGAACGCGCAGACGGTATCGTGCCCCGGGTTGCACGGCCAGCAGCGAAGCGGGAAGCGAATAGCGCCCAGTCCCACGGCCGCGCACCAGCGTCTCCATCGCGCGCAGGCCGATGGTATCGTTGCCGGCGAGCAGGCGAACATCGGCGCCCGTCAGTGGTTCTCCGCCAGCGGTACGAACGGGATCGAGCGGATCGAACTTGAGCGAATCGTTGATGGCGACGCGCCCGGTGAGAGATGACTCCAGCAGGATCACCTGCTCGGCGGCGTCGGGATTGAGCACCGCGTGCACCACGATGGTGGCACGCGGCGTTGCGACCGTGACGTCGGCAAGCTCACAGCCACACAACACCAGAAGCGAGGCACAGGCCAGGGCGAAGCGTCGCATTACCAGCTCACCGATATTCCTGCAGTGGGCAGCAGCGGAAACTGCGAGAACGTGGTGCGCGTGGGTGGATTCTTGGCATAGTCGAACACGTAGGTAAACACGTTGCTTGCATTGTACGCATTGACGACCGAGACATAGGGTGCCCAGGTACGTCTGCCCGTGCTGCTGCGCGTGACGCTGAGGTCGAGCCGTTGAAAGAGCGGGAATCGGGCGCCATTGCGAGCACCGCCAGTGGGCTCGCGCTGCACCGGAAGGTTTCCGGTACTGAAGCTGTTGGTGAGCGGATCGTAGCGTCGGCGCACGAGTTGTCCGGTGACATCGGTAAATGGTGTGCCCGTGCCGACGCCCAGGCGAACACCATAGCTCCATCTCCCGCCGGGCCGGAATGACGACACGATGTTCACGTTGTGGCGACGGTCTTGCACCGGGGCGAATCGCCCCTGCGGCCCCGTACGCGTGCTGACGCCAAACGAATACGCCAGCCATCCCGATATACGTTCGCTTTCGAGCTGACGCACCAGCACGTCCACCCCGTACGACGTGCCCGTGGTCACAATGAACTCGTCGCCGGGTGCAGCGGGGTCGTTGAACAAGTTCGACGCCGGAAGCCGATCATACTGCTTCGCCCACCCTTCCACTCGCAGAAAACGCGAGCGACCAAGCCAACGCTCAACACCGCCGATACCCTGCCACGCGCGGGCGACCGGCGTGTTCCGATCGCTGGCCAGCCAGAAATCGAAGATGCGAACAGGCGCC
>JANNEV010000505.1:0-1740 GCA_031379145.1 Gemmatimonadaceae bacterium | reverse complement strand
CGAAACCGCAGGCGATTGACGCTTGCGGTTTCGCGATTTTCCGACCTGAGGTTAAATGCAATACCGTTCGACGAAGCGCAAACCACAGTCTCCTGGTATCTTACGATTGTTCAGGTCGTCAAGATGTTCCAGGAGACTGTGGCGATGGACGAGCAGGGATGCTCGGTGGTGGTGGATGAGGGAGCGGTGCTGAATCGGCTGGCGGGATTACAGAGCGTAATCACTCCTGAGCGGATTCGGCAAGCCCTGGAAGCGACCGGTCGGGTCGGTCAGCGGAAGTGTGTGTTGTCGCACGAAGTGATGTTGTGGATCGTGTTGGCGATGGGACTGTTGACGCACTTGCCGATTCGACAGGTCTTTAAGTTCGCCCGGCGGATGCGGGTGGGCGAGCGGACGCCGCAGCGCTCCAGCTTATGCGAGGGGCGGCAGCGGTTGGGGATCGAACCGGTGCGTGCTCTGCATGAGAGCGTGGTGCGTCCGCTGGCGACGCCCGAGACGCCCGGCGGCTTTTACAAGGGGCTGCGGTGGATGGGCATCGACAGCACCGTGCTCGATGTTCCCGACAGCGAAGCCAACGCCGCCGCGTTCGGACGTTCCCGCGGTGGACGGGGCGACGCCGCTTTCCCGCAGGTCCGCAAGTGCAGCCTGGTGGAACTCGGCACGCATGTGGAAGTGGCGCTCGCCGTCGGCGGCTATCACGAAGGCGAACAGACGCTGGCCCGCCAGTTGTTCAATCGCATTCCCGACGACGCACTGCTGTTGGAAGACCGTGGCTTCTTCAGCTACGAAGATTGGAAAACCCTGCATTTGCCGGGGAAAAGGCTGGCGGTGCGGGTGAAGGGCAGCCTCGTCCTGAAGCGCTTGCGCGTGCTGGCCGACGGCTCGTACATCGCCAAGATCTACCCCTCGCCCTACCACCGGACGAAGGACCGGGAGGGAATCGAAGTCCGCATCATCGAATACACGCTCGATGATCCGCAGCGCACCGGCCACGGCCAAACCCACCGGCTGATGACCAACCTGTTCGACGTCGTCGAGTACCCCGCGCTGGAACTGATCACCGGCTATCACGAGCGCTGGGAAGAGGAGCTGGTCTACGACGAACAGAAGACCCATCAAGATCCCTGCCGCGCCGAGAAGCCCACGCACCTGCGCAGCGAGACCCCCGCCGGCGTGCTGCAGGAATTGTACGCGCTCTCGCTGGGCCACTTCGTGACCCGCGCGCTGATGTTCGAGGCCGCCCAACTCGCGCAGCTCGACCCGGATCGGTTGTCTTTCACCGGCTGCTACCGCATCCTGCAATGCCGCCTGCCCGAATGCCACAGCTGCACCCTCAGCGACCTGGCCGCCTGGCACGCCGCGCTGCTGGACGAGATGCGCCACGAGCAAATCCCCCCGCGCCAAAACCGCGTCAACCCGCGGGTCATCAAACGCAAGATGTCCAAATGGCCCAAAAAGAAACCCGAACACCGTCATCCACCACCGTTGACGAAACGCTTTGAGCAAACTGTAGTTACGCTTCGTTGAACGGTATTGTGGTTAAGCCGGTGCGTGTGAAGTTGGGGAACTCCGCGGCGGGGGTCATCACGATCAGCTTGCCGTCGACGTACGAGGGAGTGACGTTAGGCGTTCCCTGGCTGAGTCGCTTCGCAGGCTTGAAGACGGGGGACTTCGCATCACCGCCGGGATTCTCGAAAAAGTAAGTGCCGTTGTACGGGGCATCCGGGCAGACGACGATCA
>JANNEV010000497.1:0-9531 GCA_031379145.1 Gemmatimonadaceae bacterium | reverse complement strand
GGGCCATCGTGCTCTCCGACAGTGGACAAGCTAACCCGACATCTGTTGGCCGCCACGGCGCACAACACTTTGCACCGCGAATTCGGTCAGCCCGTCTGTTGGACTTGACCCGATTTCGTGGACACCCGCGGCAGCGCGGCCAAACGCGTCGGTTGTGCCTGACGTCCTCGCGGTGCATCGTTTCGACGACGTGCAATCACGACGCGATCCTGATCTCGACGCCGTGCGGCGGATCGTGGCGCGGAGCCGCTCACCCCTGCAGCCCTCGAAACATGCGCCCTCAGCACCTTTTCGCCGTTCTGTGTCTGTGCCTCGGGCTTGGCGAGTCCCGGCAGGCTGCCGCGCAGGTACCCGCGACGTCGACGAACGTGGCGGCGCGTGTCACGCATGGCTTCGCCAACTCCGATGGCGTGAAAATTCACTACGCTGCCCTGGGTGATCCCAGCAAGCCACTCGTGCTCATGATCCACGGGTTCCCGGATTTCTGGTATACCTGGCGCAACCAGATGGATGCGCTGTCCAAGGACTACTACGCGGTCGCGATCGATCAGCGTGGCTACAACCTGTCGGACAAGCCAAAAGGCGTTGCGCAGTATGACATGCGTTTCCTGGTCGCCGACGTGGTCGCCGTGATTCATGCGCTGGGCCGCGAGAAGGCGGTGGTGGTTGGCCACGATTGGGGAGGCGCCGTGGCATGGTCGGTTGCCATGACGCAACCGCAGGTGGTGGACCAGCTGATCATTCTCAACCTGCCGCATCTTCGGGCGCTGCGTCGCGAGCTCGTCAACAATCCGGTGCAGGCCAGGAACAGCCAGTATGCGCGGAACTTTCAGCAGGAAGGCGCGGCTCGCACACTGACCGCGGCAGGGCTCGCAGGTTGGGTGAAAGATACTGTCGCGCGAAAGGCGTACGTGGAGGCGTTCGGGCGATCGGACTTCGAAGCCATGCTGAATTACTACAAGGCCAACTATCCGCGCGAGCCGTACACGCTCGACACGACACCGCTGGTCAAGGTACAGGCGCCGGTGCTCGTCATTCACGGCCTCAACGACACCTTTCTGATGGCTGGTGCGCTCAATGGCACGTGGGAGTTTGTCGAGCGCGACCTCACCATCGCCACCATCCCGAAAGTCGGGCACTTCGTGCAACAGGACGCGTCCGATGTGGTCACGCGGACCATGCTGAGCTGGCTCAAGCGCTAGCGACAGTCACGGCCGGTGGCAAAGCGTCGCCATTTCGATCCGTGCGCTAGTACCGCTGAAACAGTCGCTGGATTTCCCGCGGGTCTTTGGTTCGTGTGAGCGCCACCATCAACAGGATGCGCGCCTTTGCCGGCGTGAGGTGCTGCGCCGTGACCATCGGTGGCGCTGGCGGCAGTGTCGGCCCACGCGCCGAGTCCGGTGCGGCGGTACGCGCAGAGTCCCCGCGGACCGCAGCGCGCTGCACACTGTCCGGGACAGGCGGCCCACCGCCGCGCCCAACACCACTCATGTTGTCACCGCCCGCGAACACGGTGACGACGACCACACCCGTTCGGCGGAGCGCAAGGAACGTCTCGGATTCAGCTCGGGTGAATCCGTTGCTCTGCACCGCGATACCCGCGGGTGGCTTATCGTAGCGTGGACCAGTCCCACCTGGATAGGTGAACGCCATCTCCACCTGCGGCAGAGAGTCCACGGTGCGCATGTCGAATTCGCTCTGCTCGCCGTGCAGGCGAACGGGTGCAAAGAGAAAATCGGGCCCGCTCGCTCCGACGACGCCGAGCATTCCCATCTCGCCCCCGGAGAATCCACCGGTGCGCTGGTACAGCTTGCGCACCTCGCGGGCAGAGAGAATGCGGTCGTCCATGACGACCATAACGCCTTTGCCAATCGCTTGCGGTGATACGGCCGTGCGTACCGCGGCGAGCAGGTTGATCGGACCGTCGGGACTGATGCCCGTGGCCGGACGCTGCGCACCGACCACGATGACGGGTTTGTCGGAGCGCACCGTCAAGTAGAGGAAGAACGCGGTTTCTTCCAGTCGGTCGGTTCCGTGAGTCACGATCACGCCAGAGAGGTCCGGGCGTTCCCGCAGCACCGTTTCAATGCGCTTGGACAGGGCGAGCCACTGCGCCGGTGTGATCGCCGTGCTTGCCACATTGGAGAACTGCTCGGCTTCGATGGAGGCGAACTTGGCGAGTTCGGGCACCGACGCGATGATCTGTTCGGCAGGGAGGGCGCCGGAGCGATAACTGCCAAGCGTACCCGGCGCACTTTGCGCGCCGGCGATGGTGCCGCCGGTGGCGATGACCAGGACCTTCGGAAGCGGTGCCGCCAGTGGCGTCGCTGCCAGCGTTTGCGCCTGTGTCGTTCCGAGTGCGACAGCGGTCGAAGCGAGCGCGGTGACGAAGCGTCGCGCGGCGGCGCGCCAGAGACGCGGGACGGGGCCGGCACTTGATCGTGCGATACAGGCCATGAGGACACGGGAGGGTGACGGGGCAAACGGGATGCTGCCGTGCCATCGGCAGTCGGACGCGGAATCCGGCTATGCTAACGCGCGACATTACGCGTCGCCACCGGGGTGAATCAGGGATGACCGTGCTTGTGTCGGCACCAATCGCGCGATATCTCCTCTCTCCTTGGCATCGTGTCCCCAGCACCGGAGCGCTCATGAAAGATGCACACGGGTGGCCCCGCCGAGTGGCGGCTGCGCTCGTTGGCTTGCTGCTTGTCAGCGTGCTGCTTGCGACTGGCAGTGCTCCCGCGCTCGCGCAGCCCAAGCCAATGGGAAGTGTAAGGATCGAGACGCTTCCCTGGACTGAGGCGATCCGCCTGCTCGACACGTCTACCGTCGTCATGATCCCGCTAGGCGCGCAAGCCAAGGAGCACGGCCCGCACTTGCCGCTCAACAACGACTGGCTGCTCGCGGAGTACTTTGCCAAACATGTCGCGGCGGCCACTCGTGTTGTGGTATACCCAACGGTCAACTACAGCTTCTATCCGGCGTTCACCGAGTATCCGGGGTCCACTTCGCTTCGCATTGAAACGGCGCGCGACATGATCGTGGACATCGTGCGCTCCATCGCGCGACACGGCCCTCGTCGCTTTTATGTGCTCAACACTGGCGTCTCGACCTTGCGAGCGCTCGCACCCGCGCGTGACTCGCTGGCGGCCAGCGGGATCGTCATGGTGTACACGGACATCTTGAACGTCGGAAAGGAGGCCGAGGCGCGGGTGCGGCAGCAGGAAGGCGGAACGCACGCCGACGAGCTCGAAACGTCGATGATGCTGTACATGCACCCGAAGGTGGTGCAGATGCGCAAGGCGCCGAACGACTATCATCCCGGCGTTGGCGGCCTGACGCGTGACTCAGCGACGGCAGTGCGCGAGGGGAAGACTTGGTCGAAAACCGGTACGTACGGAAACGCCACGCTGGCCACCCGTGCCAAGGGCAAAGTGGTGGTGGAAGCGCAGGTACAGGGTATGGTGCGCGAAATCGAACAGTTGCGACGCGCGCCGATTCCTTAGTGCGTTACCGGCTCGCGACGCCTTCCCCATAGCGCGCAGGAACTCGGTGGCCAGTTCTGCGCCCGTGCGTCGACTCCAGCGTTCGTTGACCAATAGCGTGATCGATGCGGCGCCTGCCGCGGGCGCACTCACGGCGATGCCTCGCGACGCCAGCGCCACTCGGATGTCGCGTCGAAACGGCCTGGTGCGCAACGGAAACGTGACGGGCCGCGCCCGAGTCGTGGGTCACGGCCTTGGCGGCTCGATGGTAGGTCAGCCGTTCGAGTGCGACCGGATGGCGGGCGCAGTAGCGGGCGCGTCAGGCGGCAAAGGCGAGATCGACCCGAAGGGGCCCTCCCAGACGGCCGTGTGGACGTGGAAGCCCGAGTGCGGCTACATCAGCATCCCGGCGGCTTGGTCCTCGTGAAAGAGGGCCTAGCGCACCAAGAGACGGAGCACCTTCGACCCCGCGCGGGCGAGAAACTCGTGGCGCGGGGTCGAGCGTCACGCCGAAGCGCCGCTACATGTACGCCGTCGCGGCCTCGGCAAAGAGCGGGTGGCCCCGGAAGAACGGATAGCCGCTCACCTCACGATCCCCGGCCGCGCTGCGCATGGCTTCGACCACCAGCGCCGGAATGGGTCCGTCGGGGTTGCCGGTGCCGACATCGAGCAACGTTTTGCCCGCCGCGCGGCATTTCGCGCGGCGGGCATCGAGTTCCTAGAAGACGTACGGCGGAATGGCGTCGAGTGTGCGGGCTGGCATACCCGATAAAGTAGCGAGCTGATCGCCCGAGACGACAACGGGGACCGGCGGCCCAGAGGGCCACCGATCCCCATCCACCATGCATCGTGGCGGCGTGCTACCGCGTGCGAGCGCGCCGACGTGCGTCTGCGAACCGCGACGTACGGCTGCTTACGACTGCCTGCGGCGACGACCGGCAGCGAAAATGCCCGCGAGTCCGGCCGCCATGAGCGCGTACGTGGACGGCTCGGGCACCGTGGACGTGTCAAAGCCTGTGACCAACCCGCCACCGCAGTCCACGGAGCCGGCGTTGTCAACACCATAGTACCGCTCGGTGTCGTTGTCGCAGGTGTAATCCGCATCGAGGAACGCGGTGTACTGACCATTGCCCGCACCGATGTTCACATCCAGAAGCAGGTTGCCCTGGCTCGGATCAAACATGAACGGGGCGAACGAGAACGAAAGCGCAGTGCCCGACGTCGGAATGAAGCCGCTCGGCAACGTACCGTTGAAGATCTGCGTCTGGTTGCTGCCGGTGTTCGCCAGAGCATTGCTGTTGAGCGGGAAGCCATTGACCGTGGTCGACAGCCACAGCGTGAAGTTCACGTTGTCCCAGCTCTGGTTGGCACTGACATTGCCGAGATTCGAGAAGAAATACAGACCGGTGATGTTCACCGGGCCCGAGCCGAACTGGTTCGCGTTGTACACCTGCTGCCACCGCGTATGGCCGTCACCAGACGCGCAGATGAAGGGATAGCAGTTGCCGCTGTCGGCGTCACCGACGATCAGGTCTGCGCCTGGGCATCGAATGCAGTACCCAGAAGCAGGGCGGCGCTGAGGACTCGAAGCGTGGTCTTCATGGAATGGACGGGGGAGAGGAGGGAACGAAAGGAGCTCAGCTCCCTGACAGCAAACCGTGTGCCACCAACGCGGTCACCTGCGGCTGCGGCCACCGCTTGGGTTACCGTTCGAGCGGTCGGCCGCCTTCAGCGCGCGGCCGGCCGCCCCTACCTAGCCAGCCTCGAGTGTTGCGGTCCCGCCTCATTTGACGATCTCCCGCAACACGTCGAGTCCACAGCATCGATCATCGTCTCGTGAAGCCGGACGGCACCGTCGCCTGGCGAGGCAATGCCTAGCGACGCGCGCGCGCCGCGCGACCAGCAACACGCCAAGGCCCGAGCTGAGCAACACGAGCGTGGCCGGTTTCGGCGTCACGCCGATAGGAGCAGCGCCGCCGGCGGGCGGCATGGCTCCAGCAGATTTTCGAGGTCGACCCGCTCGCGTGCACGACGTACCATGGCTCTCTGAGCGTCGTCGCGTGCATCACCCAGGCCTCGGTGATCGACCAGAGCCTCACCCACCTCCGGACCCGCGCCGCGCGCGAGGCGCACGCCGGGCCGCGGAGCCCCCATCGACCCGGGCCCGCACGAACCGGGGCCCGTCACGCGGCGCTGGCGAGGTCGGCGATCGCGCCGTAGGCCCGACAAGTTGTCGACCGACCCCGATTGAACGTCGTATCGTGCGCGGGCAGCCCCCGTCACCATCTTCTCCTTCGAGCACCGGACAGGCGGCCGTCCCGCCGCCCCATAGCGCAACGCATTGCCGCCTTGACCAATCGTGTCGAACGCGTTTTAGTCGCCGAGCAAGGCACAGCGTTCCCATGTATCGGAGGACTGGATGCGAATACGTGACGAGCCGATGTGGATGCGTCTCAGGTGGCCAGCTTGGCGCAGCCTCGCATCGCACGGCATGGCGGTGACTGTGTTGATCGCGATTGCCGCAATCTCATATCGACTGCTGCTCGCCCCGATCCATGGGGTGCGCGACACGGCGGCATGTGAGCGCGCGTACGCCGGCGCACGAACACATCAGGATACTGTGTCGGTCGACTTTCTTTCCTACCCTGATCCAGCGGGTCGGCCCGTAGCGCAACGCTGTGGCTTTCTCCGAACGGCAAGCGCTGACCTCAACGGCCGATAATTCCCCAGCGCGTCGGAGGCGCCGCGTGGTGCTGACCTGCGAGAGCGCGCGCGAGACGACGCGGCACTTCGCGTGTTGGTGGTGTTCGAGCATCGCGGTCTGTTCTCGCGCGTCCCGCGCACGATCTTCTACACCGTGACCGACTCCTCGCTGTCCGGATATCAGGCGAGGAGCAGGCAATCCGGTGAACTGATGGTTGTCGGCATCGGTGCGGTTACTACTGGAACGGAGCGGAACCGAACGACGCGGGACCCGTTGGCCGACGACCGCGCATTCTGTCGGGCCGAGCCCCCGCAGATTGTGGCCGTCGGTGTACTGGGCGCGCTACATGTGGGTTTCCAGGGTGCGGCTAGTTCATGGACGCTGCACTGGACTGCAGACACCGTGCTGCGCCGGGAGCGTCAATAGGCCGCGCCAGCGCATCCGCGCCGGCGGCGATGGCGGTGACCCACGCGGCGATCAGTAGCAAGTGAGCAGCGGTCTTGTGCTGCACCAGTCGGTGCACAGCAAGTGAGACGCCGAATAGCGCCGTGAACAGGAGGCTTCCGACTCCGCCGAGCCAGACGAACGCGCAGCTGGCGGTCAGGCCGCCGCCACGCAGCCACGAAAGGAGCAGTGCCACCACCGGCAGTGCCAGCGGCAGTGCGAGCAAAACGCTGAGCACGCCGCTGGCCCGAGCCAACAGCCGGAGATCGCGCTGCACGGGCAGCGCATCGAGCAGTTCCTGCGCCCGAACGTCGCGGTCACGCCAGACGAGCTCACCGGCGTAGATCGTCGCGATCAGGATGGCGAAGAGACGCGCGTGGAACTCCAGCGCGCGCACGAGCGCGTCGGCATCCTGGGCCACGCTCCAGCCGTTGGCCGCGGCGTTCACCACACCCAACAACAGCAGGGCGGCGAACCCACGCTCGCGCAACACCCAGCGCACTCCGAAACGACACTCGGCGTTCCACTGCGCCACGCTGCTGGCACCTCGTAGCGCAGCAAGGCCGGACGAGCGGACGGCGCGCGCGCCGCTTGACGTTGGTCCGAGTGCGTTCTGCCGCCACGTCTCGGCGCCGCCCGAAACACGCGGGCGCCAGCGCCAGAGCGTGATCCCGAGCAACGCCGCTGCGATCGAGAGCCACAGGGCGCGGTTGGCGCCGAGCGAGTGACCGGCCGTGAGCGCCGCGTTACCGAACGGATCCGCGAGCGTGCCGATGGCGTGCCCGCGGGCGACCAATCCCAAGCCTGTCTGCCAAAACCCCACGAGGCCGAGGCCGACGAAGAGGATCACGCTGAACGCCCCGCGCAGCGATGCCGCCGCGAAGAACGCCGCCGCGACGATTACCATGTTGGGCAGGACGAGCATCCCCATTGCTTGGGCGATTGCCGCAACGGACACTCCCGCCTCGCTGGCCCCTCGCAGCACCCCCACCGCGCCGCCGAGCATGAAACCCAGCGGCATCGCCGCGGTGATCAGGAGCAGTATAACCAGCGTGGCCGCGAAGCGACCGAGCAGATAGTGCCGCCAGTCGATGCCCGTCGTGAGCACGAGCCCATCGCTCCGGAGCGAGACATCGCGAAGGCCGATCGTGGCTGCGGTCATCGCAGTGATTACCTGACCGAACGCCGTGAGTCCGGCCATTGCCTGCGCGAGCACGGGGGGCGCGGTGCGGGGGAGACCAGCCAGCGCACCGCTCACGAGTGTGATGGGTCCGCCGGCGGCGTGCGCGAACGCGAGCACGAAGAACACCAGCGCTCCGAGCCACGCCATGAAGTCACGCGCGTGCAGTTGCAACTCGAGTCTGACGATCGCGCGTACCGTGGCCGCGGCGCCGGGCGCGAGCTTGCCGCGCTCAGGGCGCGGCATCGAGCGGCACATGGTGGAAGTAGACGTCCTCCAGCGACGCCGCGCTGCCGCCGGCCGCGCGCAACGCCGCGATGGCCTGCGCCGGCTCCCCCTCGCAGGCGACGCGTCCCCGGTGCAGAATGGCGAACCGACGGCAAGCGGCTCCGATATCCTCGATCAGATGCGTCGAGAGCAGGACGACGGTGTTCCCGCCGAGCGAGGCGAGGACGTCGTAGATGCGGCGGCGTTCACCGGGATCGAGACCGGCGGTGGGTTCGTCGAGCAGCAGCAGCGCGGGATCACCAGCCAGCGCGATCGCGAGTCCGAGGCGTTGACGCATCCCGCCGCTCAGGCTGCCGACCGTGGCGCGGTGCTTTGCCACGAGGTTCGTGCGCGCCAGCAGCTCGTCCACCCACGCCTCCCTCTCCGATCGCTCGCTGGCGCCCTTGAGCGCACAGAAGTGCGAGAGCACGTCGTGCACGCTCAGGGTGGGGTAGAGTCCGAAGTCCTGCGGCAGGTAGCCGAGGGTGCGTCGCAGCCGTGCCGGGTCGGCGAGCGGATCGAAGCGCCCGTCGGCGTCGGTGAACTCGAGGCGTCCACCGTCGGGCCGCTGCAGTGTCGCCAGCACACGCAATAGTGTGCTCTTGCCAGCGCCGTTGGGGCCGAGGAGCCCGAAGACACCGGGTGAGAGGGTCAGGGAAACACCATCGAGCGCCCGTGGCCCGGTGCCGTACTGCAGCGTGATATCCGACAGGACCAGCATGCGGGGCTACCGAGGCAGCCCCCCCTTTTTCGTTTGCCCTACTCCCTCCGACAACCACGTGGGCGCCGCTTTGTCCATGAGGTAGTGATCAAAGAACTGCTTCATCCGCGTCGAGAAATCCTTCTGGTTGTCGCGATTCGTGAGGTTGTGCGCCTCGCCCGGATACGAGAGCAAAATCACCTGCTTGCCGTTCTGTCTCGCCGCGTTGAAAAACTGCAGCCCTTCCACGTAGTCCACGGCACCATCCTCCATGCCGTGCAAAATCATCAACGGCGTCTTGATGTTCCGCACGTGGAAGATCGGTGACTGATCTTCGTACAGGTCATGTGCATTCCACGGCGTGACGTTGGCGCCCATGCGCACCTGACCAACCGTCGTGATACCCTGCTGCACCGTGCCGGAGCTCTTGTACAGCTCGTTGTAGAAGCTCACGAGGTTTGTTGGCGGTGCACCGGTGACCACGGCCGCGAACATATCAGTCTGCGTCACGATGTACGACGACTGATAACCGCTCCAGCTGTGTCCATGCAAGCCAATGCGCTTAGGATCGGCGTACCCCAGCGCGATTACCTGCTTCACCGCCGCCGTCATGCAATCCACCGCCGAAGAACCAGGCTTTCCGATTTCGTACACGATGTCTGGCTGAAAGACGAGATAGCCATTGCTGGCGTACGTCGCCAGCTGCACGCTGTTGTTGTACGACGGCGTCGCGAACACATTGTGCGTG